>NZ_AP027370.1:1352500-1652500 GCF_030296055.1 Hydrogenimonas cancrithermarum | reverse complement strand
TCTTTCGCTCTACCAGTTCCTGAGCGAAACACCGAAAACGGAGCTCTCCAAGCTGCTGAGCAAAAAGGCGTACGCCTCGATCAACCGCTTCATCAACGATCTCGAGATTCTGCAGGAGACACTCGAGCGTTCGACGATGGAGTTCATGGAGATGTTCGACAGCGCCATCGGGCTCAAAGCCCACTACGCTTCGCTTCCGGACGGCATGGAACGGGTGCTGAACCTCGACGAGTTCTACGGCCTCTTCCGCGATATGATCAAGAAAAATCCCGATATGAGTCTCGATGGCTTCCTGAACGAAATATCCCTTCAGAGCGACCAGGACCAGATCAAAGGGGAACAGATCTCGATCATGAGCGTCCACGCCTCCAAGGGACTGGAGTTCACGCACCTCTTCGTCATCGGGATGGAGGAGGAGTTCTTTCCGCTGCTGGGCGACGGGTGCGACATGGAGGAGGAGCGGCGCCTGGGCTATGTGGCGATGACACGGGCGAAAGAGACACTCACACTCTCCACCGTACAGAGCCGCTTCCACAAAGGGCGCAGGAAACAGTTGGAGAAGAGCCGTTTTCTGACCGAGGCGGGGCTGTTGCAGGGGGCACTTTCGATCGAGAAGAGCACCGGCTACAAAAAAGGGGACCTGGTCAAACACAAACTTTTCGGCATCGGACGGGTACTCGAAGTCTCGCGTGCCGGGCGCGACTACAAGCTGAAGATCAACTTCGGGGGCAACCGCCGGGACATCCTCTCCTCGTTCGTCGAGAAGGTGTGAGACGATGACGTGCCCCAACCGGCTCTTCGTGGCGAAAAAGCCGATGTTCGTCGGTTCCAACACCTTTTTGTCACGGATCAAACGGCGCTATGGTGTCAAAAAAGCCGGTTTCTCCGGAACACTCGACCCTTTCGCCTGCGGTGTTCTGATCATCGCTTTCGGGCAGTATACGAAACTCTTCCGCTTTCTTCAAAAATCGCCCAAAACCTACCGGGCGGTTCTCTGGCTCGGTGCCGTCAGCGATACCCTCGACATCGAACATATCGAACGTATCGACCCCATCGCCCCGATGGAGGAGAAGCGCGTCGAAAATGCGGTAAAGGCGTTCGAGGGCACCTTCGAATACATTCCCCCAAAATACAGTGCGAAACGAATCGACGGAAGACGCGCCTACGACCTGGCGCGCGCCGGAGAGTCCGTCGAACTCGCGACCTGCCGCTCCAGGATCCATGCCATCTCGATGCTCCACTACCGCCACCCTTTCGTCACCTTCGAAGCGACGGTCAGCGAAGGGACCTATATCCGCTCTCTCGGCGAGGCGATCGCCGAAAAGCTGGGATGTGCCGGGGCATTGAGCTATCTGGAACGAAAACGCGAAGGGAAATTTGTATACGACCACGAAAAACCGCTCGATCCACTCGAATATCTTCAGCCCCCTCGAAACCGCTATCTCGGTGATCCCCGGGACCTTCTTCTGGGAAAGAAGCTCCAAAAGGAGCGTTTCGAGATCCAGAGACCGGGCACCTATACCGTCGTGTTCGACGACTACTTCTCGATCCTCGAGATCGATGAAGGCGACCGGGTCGCCTATCTGCTCAACAAGGTAAAACTATGCTCGTACTGACCCGAAAAAAAGATGAAGCGATCCGCATCGGCGACAATATCGTCATCAAGATCATCGCCACCGACAAAAACAGCGTCCGCATCGGCATCGAAGCCCCCGACAACGTCACGATTTTACGTGAAGAGCTGGTACGGGCAGTCAGTGAGGAGAACCTCAAAGCGACCCAAAAGGCCCCCGTCGAACTGCTTGCGAAACTCAGGGAGAAACTCTCCAAATCATGACGATCCAAGCCCCCGCCAAAGTCAACATCTTTCTCAAAATTACGGGCCTGCGCGGCAACTATCACGAGCTGCGTTCCCGGTTCGTCCGGGTCGATTCGCTGTACGACACCCTTTCGTTCACAGAAAAAGAGCGTCCGGACAAAAATTTCGAACTCGAATCTTCGGTCCCGCTTCCCAAAGAGAACACCGTGGCCAAAGCCTACAGACTGCTCAAAGAGACTGCACCCTCCATCGAAAAGTTTTTCGAACGGCACCGTGTCACCCTCGAAAAACGAATTCCCCAGGGTGCGGGCCTTGGCGGCGGCAGTTCGGATGCGGCGGCTTTTTTGAATCTTTGCAACGAACTATGCGGTTTGAAACTCTCCAAAACGCAGCTCGCCGCCATCGGAGAGAAGATCGGTGCAGACGTACCGTTTTTCGTCTATGGCTACCCAAGCGCCAATGTGGAGGGGATCGGCGAGATCATCGTACCCTTTGAAGAGGAGCTGCCGAAACTGAAGCTCTTCACGCCACCGATTCACTGTGATACGGGCCTGGTTTACAGAACCTTCAGAGAGAATTTTGCAAAAGATATCGACAAAGACGCGGCCAAAGAGTGGATGTCGATCGAAAGCGGTGAATTGCTGAAAAGCCTCGATCCAGTCGAAGCGAACGACCTCTACAAAGCGGCGCTTTTACTCTATCCGTCATTGAAGTCTTATCAGGCGCCGCACCGCTTCTTCAGCGGCAGCGGAAGTACCTTCTTCTCTTCATAAATGAATATAAACACCATTCATGTATAATAGCCTCAAAACTTTTGGGAAAGAGATAGATGCCGATAAAAATCGTCGCCAAGAACAAAAAAGCCTTTCACGATTATGAAATCATCGAAAAGCTCGAAGCGGGTATCGAACTGCTCGGCAGCGAGGTCAAATCGATCCGGATGGGGCGTGTCAATCTCAAAGACAGCTATGTTCGCATCGTCAAAGGAGAAGCGTGGGTCTTCGGTATGCACATTTCGTTTCTCGAAAGTACCAACCCCCACTACAAGCCTGACGAAAAACGTCCGAGAAAACTGCTCTTGCACCGCAAACAGATCGACAAATGGCTGGGAAAGATGAAACAGGAGGGGTTGGCGATCGTACCGCTAATGCTCTACTTCAACGAACGTAACAAAGCGAAACTACAGATCGCTCTGGCGAAAGGGAAAAAGCTGCACGACAAGAGAGAAACACTTAAAAAGAAGACCGCCGAGCGCGAAGCGCAAGCGGCGATGAAACAGAAATATTGACGTTCGCTCAGTGCTTTTTAAACTGGAAAATGGTCCAGGTCGGCACGAGGGCGGCAGCCGCTACGGCATAGACAGACGCAATCATTTCCATCGGTGTCATGATCAAATCCCCTTTCCTAAAAATTGTCTTGATATTTTTCCCATCCAACCCTTAAAGTATCCCTAAAAATCAGCTTTCAGGCAGGATTTTTCATTAATATTTTTTATATTTATACGTAAATTCATTTCGCCTTATACACTGCAAACGAATCGTAATCAATAGACTTTACACACTCTTTTGGCATAATTGGGAAAAACGTGACAAAGGAGCGAGACCATGTTTTCCACGATGCACAACCAATCCAGGGCCAGCGAACTGATCGAACGCGCCAGATCGGCGATCGAAAGCGCCTCGAAACAGATAAAAGAGGCGAAAGATCGATTGGTCGAGGAGATATCCAAAAGCGACAGCGTCAAAGAGCGGCTTAGCAAAAAGAGCCTTACACGCTTTCAAAAACTCGCCAAAGAGCTGCACAACGAACCCCCGCTCGAAATCACACCCGTCAGCGAAACGCTCTTCATCGAACAGGCCGAACCGCTTCTTCGGCAAAGCGAAGCGGAACCTCCCCAAATCGTGCAACTCAGACAAAAAAAAGGAGGAGCCTTCTTCGCCGCACTCTTCGCTGCGCTGGTTACCGTTGCCGCCGCACTTCTCATCGGTGCACTCGGTACCGCCCTTCCTCTCACACTCGATACGTTCAGCGATCCCAACGCGATCGAAAGGATTCTCGCATGGATCGGAGGCGGTGCGTTCGATCCGGAGATAGCCAATCCTCTCTGGGGTGCGGCCGGCCTTGCAGTGGCGGCGATCACGGCCGCGCTCATAACATGGTCCATCACGCTCTCGAAAACCGCCCGGCACAACCTCGACATCGCCGAATCGCTGGAGAGCGAGGCGGAGGCTTACGGCCATGCGATGCGCGAGACCGCGGAGACGATGGAGGAAGTTGCGGAAGCCCTTCGGAAATATCGGCAAGATCTCGAAATCTGCGATGCCTTCGTCAACGAGTTCAATGCATCGATCCAGCGCATCCTATTGACGGAAGGAAACGATTTCGAAGCCTTCAAACCGGCTTCGAAAAGATTGATAGAGCGGGCATCCGAAGCGGTCACCGCCATGATACCGCTTCTGAACATCGCGATACTGACGACGGAAAACAGAGCCGCCGAGCAGCTGCTCCATGCCGTCGAAGCGCTGCACGAACTCGTCGAAAACCTGATCGAAGAGAGGCCGCTGAAGGGTGAAGCGGCGCCGAACGAACCGATTATCCTCGGTTATACAAAAGAGAACAATGAAGAAGCGTCCCGCCCCGAAGAGGGATCGGAGCGTGAAAAGTCTTGAATCGATCGCCGCTACCTGGATAGAAGGGGAGGAATCTCCTCCGGCTTCACCGGCCGGCTGAAAAGGTACCCCTGTATCTCGTCGCAGCCCATCTGTGCCAGAATTCTTTTCTGTTTCTCACTCTCCACACCTTCGGCGATTACGGAGAGTCCGAGGGCATGCGCCAGTGCGACGGACGCTCTCACGATCGCTCGGTCGGAATCGTTCTCGACGATCTCGTCGATAAAAGATTTGTCGATTTTGAGTTTGTCGACGGTAAACTGTTTCAGGTTCGCCAGCGAAGAGTAGCCGGTACCGAAATCGTCGATCGAAAATCTACATCCGAGAGCCTGCAATCTCTTGATCGTTTCATATCCTCTCTTCCTGATGTGCACAAAAGTGGTTTCGGTGATTTCGAATTCGATTCTACCGGGATCTATCTCGTAGGTTTGCAGCGTTTCAGCCACGAAATGGGCCCATCCTTCATCCATCAACTGCCGTCTCGAAAGATTGACGGCAACCGTCAGATCATGGATCCCCTCCCTTTTTCGCCACGCTGCGATCTGCCTGCAGCACGCTTCAAAGACCCACTTTCCTATTTTCAAGATAAGGTCGCTCTCTTCCGCAACCGGAATGAACTCGGCCGGCGACATACGCCCCATGACCCGTTCGTCGATGCGAAGCAGCGCTTCGACACCGGTGACATCTCCATCCCGCAGCGCGATCTGTGGCTGGAAGAGCAGAAAAAAACGTTCATCCGCCAGAGCCTCCTTCAACGCTCTTTCAATCCTATAGTGGCGCTTTACATCGTTGTCCAGGGCCCTGGAGTAGAAATGAAAACGGTTCTTTCCCTGTTCTTTCGCCCGATACATCGCCATGTCGGCATACTGCACAAGCTCTTCCCTCTCATCGCTGTCATCCGGGAAAATGACGATTCCGATACTCGACCCCAGGTCGTACTCCACGTCGCCCACTCTAAAAGGGCGGTTCAGCGCTCCGATCACCTTCTCCGCCACACGAATCGAACCGTCGACACATTTGAAATTTTCGACGATCAGCAGAAATTCGTCACCGCCAAGCCTTCCGAAGATGTCCGAATCTCTCAGGAGAGAGCGAATTCGGTTCGCACATTCGATCAAGACCATATCGCCGGCACTGTGGCCCATCGTATCGTTGATCTCTTTGAAGTTGTCCAAATCGATGAAAAAGAGTGCCCCCGAGCGTCCGGTTCGTCTGGCACGCGAGAGCGCCTCATCGAGTTTTTCAAACAGAAGCATCCGGTTCGGAAGTTTCGTCAGTGCATCGTGTGTGGCGGTATAGCGCAATTTTTCTCTCGATTTTTGAAGTTCGGAGATGTCGGTCAACATCGCGACATGATAGTTCGCCACATGCTGTTCGTTATAGACCGTATCGACGGTCAGCCATGCCAACAGGTTGGAGGCATCCTCCCGCAAAACCACCACTTCCCCGTGAAAACACCCCTCCGTTTCGAGCGACTTTGAAATCGTTTCGAACGTCTGCGCGGTAAAAAAACGGGCGAGCCCCTGCAGGTCGATCCTCTCCAGCTTTTCACACGGTATGCCGAGCATCGTACAGAATGCCTCGTTCACTTCGAAGTAGCTTCCATCCAAAGAGGCGATGAATATCCCCTCCGTCGCATCTTCGAAAATCTTTTTGATCACATTGAGATACTCTATCGACTTCTTCTCCGCCGTCATATCTCTGACGATCGCGATCGTCGTCCGTTTGCCATTCTCCTTGATGTTGGTCGGCATGACACGTGCTTCGAAAAAGCGCCTTTCCCCTTTGGTCTTCATCGAATAGTTGAGAATTTGCAGCGTGTTGCTCTCGATCGCTTCCCGGGTCGTTTCATAGAAATCTCTGGCATACGCCGAAGGGAATATCTCGTCTATCCGCCTTCCGATAATCTGCTCTCTCGGCAAATAGAGAAGGTCGTCTTTTCCCTGCGAAAAAACATCCAGATATTTCCCGTCCTCGTCCACATAGAAGATCAAATCCGGAATGACGTTGATCAAGGCGCTGATTCTTTGCTGATAATTCTCCCTGGATGCCTCCAGAAACTGCTGCATCTCCTCCGAAGAGATTTCGAGGGAGCGTTCGAGCAGATACCGCTCCTCGTCGTTGTAGACGAAGATGGCGTCGACCTTTTCGAGAAACGTGCGCCAGGCGTCGTATCCGGGTGCGGTATTCTCGTCGACTCCACACTTTTTCAGAAGCCGCTGCAGCAGACGATGCATCTACTCTTCCCACATGAGTGTAAGTGTCATGGTCTGATTGAACAGGTCGCACGTGCCGGTGCTCATCAGCGAAATTTCACCGTAGGAGTAAAATCCGATCTGTCCGGTGCCCTCTGGCAGGACATCGCATATCGCCTCCAACTCCTCTTCCGTGCGCTCTTTCAAAACCAGTTTCCTGCCGACACAGCTGATGGCGATACTGAGTGCGCTGCCATCAATGTGGACCCCTTCGGTCATCATGCTCGCCGCTTCGTAGGCACCATCGATCAGACGGTCGAAATTGGCTTTCATGAAGGTGGCATACCCCCCTTCCGGAATATCTCCCGCAAAGGTGATCGACCGCTCCTTTTCGTCTATGGCGAGAATGGTGCGGACTTTCGTTTCATCGCTCTCTTTCGAAGCGCGGACCGCCAGAGGAAACAGAAGCCCGCTGGCCGGAAGCCCTTGCGCGTACTTTCCAAGATAGCGTCTGTAGACATCCAGTGCGGGCTCTTCGTTGAGGGTATAGAGGATATTTTTTTTGGACGACGTGATCATCCGTTCGACTCCGAACCTGTCCCATCCGCCTCTGTATCCCGTAGCACTCCTGAAACACTCTCCATAAAAACCGAACGCAGTGACCACTTCCGAAGCCACCCTGCAATCCTGGCCAAGCAGATAGGTCTTTTCGAAACGGTCGTCGTCACCGGCAAGCCCACCCGTCACGTTGACACCCTTTGGAAGAACTTCGTTGATGCCAACACTCAATTCCGAACCGTTGATCGTCAAACCTTCGCTCAGAACAAAGATGCTTTTGAGGGAATCGTCGAGCAGCGACTCCACAACTTTTCTACCCACCGCTTTCGACTCTTCGGCCGATGCGATCGGTATATCCACTTTTCTTACCCGGCTCTTTTCGAGCCGTACCACCGCAACGACCAGCGTATTTTCGAAAAGCTGCTCACCGAAAATCTCTCCCGCTCCGCTGCAACCGCCTTTGAGCGCTTTGGGAAAGGCAAGGCAAACCTCTTCAATCGCCCTGTTCAGACGTTCATCGCGTCCCATCTCGCCGAACATGAGCAAGAATGTCGTTTCCGAATCGAGTGAAGTGTCGAACGGCTCGTTCCACTCTTTCTCGAAACGGTAAAATCTGGTAATCATACGGCATGCCTTTTTCGATACGTTTAGAGAAAGATCGACAAATTTTTATTTTTATTGATGATATGTGTTATATGTAGTTTTTTGAAAAAGCGTACCGTTTTTGACAGTGAATCGCTACGACCCTAACGGATGGGTGTAGCCTTGATGATCTTGACAGGCTTTCTCGGCCTGTCTCTGCGGTCCGTCGAAACTTTCGAGATGTTGTAAACCGTCTCCATTCCCTCCTTGACGACTCCGAAGATCGTATAGTGGCCATTGAGCCACGGGGCACGTCCGACCGTGATGAAAAACTGGCTTCGGTTCGTATTGGGTCCGGCGTTCGCCATCGCAAGGATCCCGGGACGGTCGAAGACGACATTGGGAGCGAATTCGTCTCTGAAGGGCTTGTGCCAGATCGAATCACCCCCGCGGCCGGTGCCCGTCGGGTCGCCGCCTTGGATCATGAACCCTCGGATGATCCTGTGAAACGGTACCCCGTCGTAATACCCCTCCTTCACATGCTGCAGAAAGTTTTCGCTGGCGAGCGGCGCCCAGTCGGAACGGATTTCGAGCACGATATCACCCATATTCGTCTGTAGTTTGACCAAAGGGTGCTTCTGCGTTTCGGCATCGGTGCCGGATTGCTGGGCAAAAACGAGTGTATTTATAAACAGGAATATTGCGAGTAGTCGTTTCATGTCGATACCTTATCGTATTTATTTCAAAGGTATTGTAGCGAAAAGTGAGAGAAAAGCCCCAAAGGGAGAGGGGGCTTTTATGTTATTTGCGGCGAAGCTCTTTGATACGAGCCGCTTTTCCGCGGAGGTTGCGAAGATAGTAGAGTTTCGCACGGCGTACACGGCCGCGGCGAAGTACTTCGATGCTTTCGATGCTGTCAGAGTAGAGCGGGAAGATACGCTCGACACCTACATTGTTCGCACCGATTTTTCGGACGATAAAGGTTTTGCCCGTTCCTTCCCCACGAATGGAGATACAAACACCTTCGAAGTTCTGGACACGGGTCTTTTCACCCTCTTTAATGTTGACCGCGACGCGGACCGTATCGCCGGCACGGAAGGCCGGGATGTTCTTGCTTGCCATCTGAGCTTGTTCGAAAGACTCAATATATCGATTTTTCATCACTGTCCCTTTGGGTAAATTTCAAATATCGTTCCGGGCGAAAATATTTTGTTTTGGATAACGCCAGCATTTTTTTCAGGGCGTTAATTTTACTATGATTTCCCTTTAATAATTCTGAAGGAATGCTTAAATTATGGAAACTTTTAGGTCGTGTGAACGACGGTGCCTCGAGCAGAAGCGATTCGAAACTCTCCGCCTCGAGCGAATCGGCATTGCCGAGCACCCCCGGTACGATCCGGCTGATCGCATCGGCCATCACGAGCGAAGGAAGCTCGCCGCCTGTCAGAACATAATCGCCGATCGAAAAGAGTTCGTCGGCAAAAAGTTCGATGACCCGCTCGTCGATCCCCTCATAGCGGCCGCTGACGAATGCGACATGCCGTTTCTGCCTGGCAAGCCGCTTCGCGTCGCTTTGGCGGAAAGGTTTCCCTACCGGCGACACAAAGACGACATGCACCTCCGGCGACTCGGCTTTGAGAGACGAGAGTGCATCGCAAAGCGGCTGCGCCATCATCACCATTCCCGCGCCGCCACCGGCCATCGTGTCGTCGACTTTGCGATGCCTGTCTTCGGTAAAGTCGCGCGGATTGAGGTAGTCGACCTCCAGCAGCCCTTTCGCGATCGCACGCTTCAGGATGGAGTCTTCGAAGTACCCCTCCATAAGCGAACGGAAAAGCGTCACGAACGTAAAACGCATCAACTCGCGTCCAGTATCGCTTTGGCCCCTGACGTCACGACCTTTCCCTTTTCGAGATCGACTCGGTCGACATACCGGCCGATATAGGGAATCAGGAAACTTTTGGCAGCCCCCTGCTCGACCAGAGAGGGAGCTGTCCCGACAACGAGATAATCGGTCCCGGCCAGACGCTCTATCTCTTCCACTTTTCCGAGAAGCTCTCCCGCATCTTCCACATCGAGTCCGATGATCTGATACCAGAAGTACTCTCCTTCATCCAGCCTGCAGGCCGCTTCTCCCGCCTCTTTCGTCGTGTAGAGGTAGGCATTGGTGAGCCGTCTGGCGTCGTCGACATTGTCGATGCCTTCAAATCGTACGATTCCACGATCCGCATTGAAGGCGCTGATCGTCAAATCTCCCCTGTCGCTCATGAAGGTGGCACCTTTCTTGAACTGTTCGGGGAAATCGGTGAGCAGATTGAGCCGCAGATCGCCGCGAAGCCCGACCGCCTTGCCGATACGTGCAACCGGAAGCTTCTCCGAAGCGTTCACCCCTCCCGCTCCTCGGTCGTTCGCACATTGACCCGGTAGTTGACGCCGTCCTTGGCTTTACAGCCGCTGATCACCGTTTTGAGCGCATTGATCATACGCCCCTCTTTGCCGATCAGCTTTCCGGCATCCTCTTTGTGCGTGTAGATGACGATCTCGTCGAAGTTTTCACCAAGGTTACGACGCTCGACGACGACATCTTCCGGGTGCGATACGACAAGTTTCGCGAAATCACGCACAAAGGTTTCGATCATTCGCTTACTTTCCGGCGAGTTTTTTGACGCGCTCGCTCGGCTGAGCACCGACGCTGATCCAGTAGTTGTAGCGCTCTTCGTCGATCTTGACCGTCGCGGGCTCCGTCATGGGGTTGTAGTATCCGATCGACTCGATCCAGCCGCTGTCTCGTCGTTTTCGGCTATCCGTTACAACGATTCGGTAAAATGGGCGTTTCTTGCGTCCCATGCGTGTCAGTCTGATTGTAGTCATTTTTTCTCCTTGAGTTTGTGTCTTTTTTTCATGCTACCTTAAGAGGCATTGACCTAAGCGATTGACGGGATCGTTTAGGTCAATGCCCCGCAGGAAACGAGCGTGTCAGCGGGGGAACCCGCCGCCGCCCTGCATCTGGCTCATCATGTTCTGCAGATCCTGCATCCCTTTTTTGCCGGAAAACTTCTTCGCCATCTTCGCGGCGTTCTTGAACTGTTTGAGGACTTTGTTGACCTCCATCTGGCTCAAACCCGCACCCTGTGCGATACGGCGTTTGCGGCTGTTGTTGAGCAGATCCGGATTTTCCCGCTCTTTTGGCGTCATCGAGCTGATAAGCGCTTTGATCTTTTTGATCTCACCGGAGTTTTCCAAATCCAGATCTTTGATGGCACCCGCCATTTTCCCCATGCCCGGAATCATTCCGATCAGAGATTTCAGGCTTCCGAGTTTCTTCATCTGCTCGAGCTGCTCGAGAAAGTCGTTGAAGTTGAACTGCCCTTTTTTGATCTTTTTCGCGACCCGCTTCGCCTCTTTTTCGTCGATGACGGCCGATGCCTTCTCGGCGAGAGACTCGATGTCGCCCGCTCCCATCAGCCGGCCGACGATACGGTCCGGGATGAAGACCTCCAGATCCGGCATCTTCTCGCCCGAACCGATAAAGCGCAGCGGAACGCCTACCTGCTTGGCGATACCGAGCGCGACACCACCCTTGCTGTCGCCATCGTATTTGCTCAAAATGACACCGGTGAGGCCGAGCTCTTTGTTGAACGCCGCGGCACTTCGAACGGCATCCTGGCCCGTCAGCGAGTCGGCGACATAGAAGATCTCGTCCGGATGAAGCACCTCTTTGACGCGCTTTATCTCGTCCATCAGCGCTTCGTCGATCGCCAGACGGCCGGCGGTGTCGACGATGAGGACGTCGTAGTTGCCCTCTTTCGCTTTCTCGAGTGCCTTTTTGGCAACCTCGACCGGATCTTTGATCGATTCGTCCGCAAAGACGTCGACTTCGATCTGGTTCGCGATCTGGCGAAGCTGCTCGACCGCGGCCAGCCGCTGAAGGTCGGCTGCCGCCAGAAGAACCTTCTTCTTGCGAAGCTTGAGGTAGTAGGCCAGTTTCCCCGAAGTCGTCGTCTTGCCGGACCCCTGCAGGCCGGCCATCATGACCACCGTCGGAGGTGTCGGGCTGTAGACGAACCCCTGCTTTCCCGGTGCCGTCAGGATATCGGTCAGTTCTTCTTTGAGCGCTCCCAGAAAGTTCTCTTTCCCGATGCCTTTGCGTTTCGTTTCACGCTCGACGACGCTTAGCAGCTCTTTGACGACTTTGTGATGTACGTCCGCTTTGAGCAGCGATTTTTTCAGTTCATCGAGTGCACGCTTCAGGGCCTTTTCATCATCCTTGAAACGTATCTTGCTGATGGCGTTCTGAAAACTGTTGCTTAAATGTTCAAACACGGCTGCTCCTACCTCGCTCTACTGGGTCTACTAAAAGTGCGGAATTTTACCTTATAAAGACTTTAATTTTAATTAAATATAAGAAAAGCCTCTGCCTCTATCCGCCCGCGAGAACATCGAACCCTTTGGGCTCTTTCGCTTTGAAATCGTATCCGAGCAGTTTGAGCTCGAGCGCATGCAGCAGCATCCGGTTGGTCTGGGCCGAAGTCACGCCGTACTGACGGTCTCCGATGATCGGATGGCCGATGCTTTTGAGATGCACACGGATCTGATGGGTCCTCCCCGTTTCGATAATGACGCGCAGTTTCGTCCGTTTTCCGGAGATCATGATCGGCTCGATATGGGTCACGGCATCTTTTCCTTTGCGGTCCACCTTGCTGTAGGCATGACCGTTCTGTTTGATCGTCTTGAGCGGTTTGTCGATCGTCATCGGTTCGCTGACGATGCCCTCGACCCAACAGCTGTAGACTTTGTACACCGCACGTGCCTTGAACGCTTCGAGCGCTTTCTTCTCGAACTCCTTCGTTTTTGCGAGCAGCAGCACGCCGCTCGTTTCGCGGTCGAGCCGGTGCAGAAGCCTGGCGCCCTGAAACTCCTTGGCCGCTTCGTCGCTTGTGAGGAAGGCGGGTTTGTTGAGAGCCAGAACCTCGTTGTTTTCGTAAATCACGTCGACACTGTGAAGCTTCAGCACTCTAAACTTCGTATCGACCGGGAGTTCCCCTCTGGCGATCGCGACCTTTTTGTTGCCCACATAGACGACCCCGCGATCGATCAGCTCTTTGGCTTTCGAATTCGAAAGCCCCATTTGAACCGCCAGCAGTTTATACGCTTTTTCTTTTTCCATAATATTTTCTATCCTGTTTCAATTTTCGGCCTCGACCTCTTCGATGAATCGCACGACACTCTCCGTTTTCGGAAGGCGGATCCGCTTGCGTTTGGATCTCTCGCCCGAAACGAAGTGAATGGAGCTTTTCGGAATCTTGAAGCGTTTGGAAAGGAACTTCACCAACTCTTTGTTCGCCGCTCCTTCGACCGCAGGGGCCTTGATCTTTATTTTGAGTGTATCATCGAAAATTCCGGCCACTTCGTTTCGGCTGCTGGCAGGCCGGGCATCGATATAAAGATCGACCGTCTCGTCTCTTTCATCATACCACATTGGCCATCCCTTCGAAAAGCGGTTCGAGCGAAACGGCCGTTTCGAGACGAAGAGGCTCACCCTCCAGCGCCCGGTCGAGTGCCGTTTCAAGCGTTTCGAGATCGCAAAAAATCGCTCCTTCGACAGCCGAGAACATCGCCTTTTGATTGAAGATCTCCCGGCCGCTGACGAGCCGGCATCCGAAAGGAATCACCTCGGCCGGATTGTGGCCGCCCACGGGAACGAACGCACCCCCGAGAACGACGATGTCACTGATGGCGTAAAAATTGACCAGTTCACCCATCGCGTCGATGAGAACGATATCGGCATCCAGGGCGGCCTCTTCGCTCCATCTGGAAAAAGAGAGGCCCGCTTCGCGTGCCGCCGACTCCGCCACTGCAGCCACTTTACCGAACCGCTCCGGATGACGGGGAACCAGCAACAGCTTCGCGTCCGGATGCCTCTTTTTCCATGCGACGAACGCGTCGAGGATGCCCTCTTCCTCACCCTCGTGCGTACTCGCCGCCGTGACGACGATCCCCTCCGGCTTTGCGTAACGTCTGGTCGCTTTCGCCGGTTGTGCCAACTTGATGTTTCCCGTGACCTTCACATCTTTGGCCCCCAGCTCCAGCAGCCGCCTTTTATCGGTTTCGCTCTGGGCGTAGACTTCATCGATGTTCGCGAAAATTTTTCTGTAAAACCATGCGAATCGAAGGTAGCTTCGATAACTTCGATCGGAAATGCGTGCATTGATCAGCATCGTCTTGGCACCGCTTCGTTTGGCGAGATAAAAAAGCAGGTACCACAGTTCGGCTTCCATCACGACCAATACCTTCTGTGGACGCACCCATAGCCACAAAAGCGGTTCGAAGGGAAGATAGCGCACCGTTTCAGCCACCTTTTTCGCCTCCTCGAAACCGGTCTGCGTCGTCGTCGTCAAAGCCACTTCATCCGCATCCAGCGCTTCGATGAGCGGCTTCAGCGCACGCGTCTCTCCGAAACTGCAGGCATGAAACCAGATGCGGCCTTCCGGGAGCGGCGGGTTGTGCCATAGAAAAAAGCGGGCTGGAATCGAACGGCGATACTTTTTTTTGAATGAAAAAAGGAGGATGATGGGTAAAAAAAGGAGATAAAGCCCCCACACGGAAAGTGTGTAGAGGGCGGTAAAAACGGAATTATTCAGCGTTCGCTTCTTCTTTTTCTGTTTCAAGGTAGAGAATGCGTCCACAGTGTGGGCAGTTCGTAATCTCTTCGCCTTTGATCACTTCGGCGTAAGTCTTGTCGTTGATCTTCATGAAACATCCCATGCATGCCTGTTTCCGGACTGGAACGACCGCCGTATTTTTCGCCCAGCGTCGGATCTTGTCGTAAAAAGCGAGAATCTTCTGGCTCATTTTGGAGACCAGTTCCTGCTTCTTTTTGAAGAGTTCCTGCTTCTCTTTCTCGATTTCGGCCAACTCTTTCTCGATCTCTTCTTTGAGGAGCGCACTTTTCTCCATAATCGCTTCGAGTTCCGCTTTTTTCGTCTCGATCTCCGCTTTGCGTGTTTCGATCAGGTTTTCGAGACGTTCGATCTCTTCGTTGGCGAAATCGAGCTGCTCTTTCGCGATCTCCTCTTCAAGCTGCAGCGCTTTGATCTCTTTTTCGGTCTTCGCCTCGGCGCCCTTTTTCTTGTTCGCCTCGAGTTTGTCGATCAGCTCCTGAATGTGCAGGTCGTTTTTCGCCTTTTTGAGTTCGGCATCTTTGATATCTTCTTCGAGCTGAAGAATCTCACGTTCGACCGCGCTTTCTTGCTCTTCGACCTCCGCCAGTTTGGCACGTGCCTCTTGGATTCTCGGTTCGAACGCATCGATCGCTTTGTCGATTTTCGAAAGTTCTATAAGCTCTTCTAGATGCTTGTTCATGGATTTCCTTACATTGATGTTTGTTTCAAACAAAGCGTGGTTCAGCTACGCGCGGGCCCTCTGCTTTGCTTTCGATAGCGTATATCAAATATAGCCAAAGGGGTTGATTGATTGTGCAATTATAACCGGAATCGGCAAATTTTTCAAATGTGCGCCCAACGCTTCGGCGAAATACTTCTCGCTCTCGAAGTGGCCGATGTCGGCCATCATCAGCCCTTTCGAAAGGGCTTTCATCGCATCGTGAAACTTGATGTCGCCGGTCAAAAAGAGATCGGCTTCGACCGAATCCATCAGGCTCGCACCCGATCCCGTCGTCATGGAGACGCTTCGGATCGTCTCTTTTTTTCCGACGATCCGAAGCGTCTCGAGCCCAAGCCGCGTTTTGACCTCTTTCAACAGCCGGCCGGCCTCCCATTTGCCCTCGGCACGACAGACAAAGCCTTCGCACTCCGCACCCTGAAAACCCAGCACCTTTTCGAAAACGTATCGGTTGAGATGGGTCTGGTCGAAATTGGTATGCATGGCGATCATCGCATGGTTTTTGCGGATCATTTCGCGCAGAAGATTGGCCGGGTATTCGCTCCAGAGCAGGCGTTTGAGCCCCGAAAAGATAAGCGGATGGTGAAGAACGAAAAGGGTGTTCTCTTCCGCCGCTTCGATCATCCCGGCATCGATATCGACACTTAGAACGACCTTCTCGATACGTTGGGATTCGTCACCGAGCAGAAGCCCGCTGTTGTCCCACTTCTCCTGCAGCTCGAAAGGACTCAGTTCATCGAGCCGTCCGTAGACTTCGCCGACCGTCACTTCGGGTTGCCCCCGATGCGCGCTTCGCGCTCCTGCTCCTGCGCTTTGTAGAGCTCCGCACACCCTTTGGCGAGATCACGGATTTTGAGGATGTAGTTGGCGCGCTCGGTCACCGAGATCGCCTTTCGGGCATCGAGGGTGTTGAAGATGTGCGATGCGATCATGCACTGATCGTACGCCGGCAGCGGCAGGCCGGCGTCGAGGCAGCGGCGGCACTCGGCGGCCGCGTCGTCGAAGTGGCGGAAGAGCATCTCGACATCGGCCACTTCGAAATTGTATTTGCTGAATTCGTACTCGCTCTCTTTGTGGACGTCGGCGTAGGTCGTCACCTTCCCGTCCTTCTCGTTCCAGACGATGTCGAAGACCGACTCGACCCCCTGCAGGTACATCGCCAGCCGCTCCGTTCCGTAGGTGATCTCGGCCGCCACCGGGTCGCAGGTGATGCCGCCGACCTGCTGGAAATAGGTGAACTGCGTCACCTCCATGCCGTCGAGCCAAACTTCCCAGCCAAGCCCCCACGCGCCCAGCGTCGGAGACTCCCAGTTGTCTTCGACGAAACGGATGTCGTGCCGGCTCAGATCGAGCCCCAGGTACTCGAGGCTTTTGAGGTAGAGATCCTGGATATCGTCGGGGCTCGGTTTGATCAGAACCTGAAACTGGTAATAGGCCCCCAGACGGTTCGGGTTCTCTCCGTAACGCCCGTCGGTCGGACGGCGGCTGGGTGCCACATAGGCCGCAGCCCACGGCCTGGAATCGAGGCTTCGTAGAAGCGTCGCCGGATGAAACGTCCCGGCACCCGCCGGAATATCGTATGGCTGAACGATGTTGCAGCCCTGCTGCGCCCAGAAAGTCTGAAGTTTGAGAAGAAGGTCGGTAAATGTGATCATCTAAGGTCCAATGCTTTTTTGATTTTCGGTTCGTCGAATCCACAGATCCACTGACTCCCGACGAGAACCACCGGCACCCCGCGACAGCCGTGGCGTTCGCAATCTTTGGCCGCCTGCTTGTTGGTACTGATGTCGATCGTTTTGAATTTGATGTTGTTGCGTTTGAAGAAGGTTTTGGCACGGGTACACCAGATGCATCCGGGTGATGTAAAAAGAACCACCTGTTTTTGTCGTTTGGGTTTCGTTTCGGCCATTTCAACCCTCCTTATCGTAAAATTTTCTGCGAATTATATCACTTTTCCAGCGACAGGGCGTTCATGATATACATCTCAAGATTCGCGCCCGTCACACCACGCTCGACCGCATCGTCGTAGAATTTCGCCACTTTGGCGTGGTAGGTCTCGTAATCGTAATAGGGGAAGTGGATTTTCCACGCCTGCCTGATCATTTTCTCGGCCATCTTCTCGGCTGCCCACTGTTTGAAAATGGAAAGAATGCCGAAAAAGAGTAGCGTAAAGACGACGGCTAGAATGATCGCGACGTGGCAGTCGATCTTGGCCAGAATCTTGTGAAAGATGAGCGCCAGTGGAATGAGAACGAGATTCCAGACGACGATCATGAAGAGGTAGGCGCGCCCCAGCCGCAGCTTGACGCCTGGTATCTGCCCTTCCAGCGGCATATTGTCGACAAAGAGTTTGTTGGCCCGCATCAATTCGTTGAAACGCATCGGATGCTTCGGCTGTGTAAAGATAAACGGCAGCAGTTTTTCGTCGATCAGCTTGTCAAACATGGCACTCCCCTTTGTAGCAGATAATGTCGCCGACGTCGCGTCCGAGCGAAGATGCGACGACGTTGCATTTGACTTTCAGTAAAAAGAAGGTCGGACGTGTCAGCGTATCGCTAAGCGATTCGTAGTTGCCCATCCCTTTGGCGATGACGACATCGGCGTTCTCGTATGCCGCACGCATGACGCCGCTTGCACGCGAAAGGTCGAGTCCCGGCGTATCGACACCGCTGTCGACAATCTCCGCCACTTCGTCGATTTTCGCCTCTTCCGCCTCTTTTATCGTCACATCGTTGATGATCGGCACCCCGCGTACCGCGTATCCGATCCAAAGTTTCGGAAAAAGCGTTTTGAGCCGCTGCATCAGCACTTTGTCGAAAAGGTGTTCGCCCGCATTGTCGCCAACGACCAGCACCCTTCGTGCCGATTCGAGCATCGTGCGAAGCTCGCCGCTGTCGTCGATGGCGAACGGTGTCTCGAACACCTTCGCCACCTCCTCTTCCAGATCGAACTGCTCGGTCGCGGCCAGATCGATCACGTTGCCCGCCACCGCCGCTTTCAAGGCCGCATGAAACGGGTCGACACTTTTGTCGATCATCGCTTCGATATAGGGCAGAAAGGCTTTGGCATGCTCCGTCGCTTCACGCTTGAAATCGCGGTAAATGTCGTCGGTCTGCAAAATTTCGGCGATCTTCGGATAGACTCGCGCCGCCACCTGTGGCGGTGTTTCGTCGAAGCGCCACTGCGGCACCATGCATCCGATAGTGTCGAGCACCTTTTTCGTCGTCTCTTTGTCGACATGGAGCGTCTCGCAGACACGAAGCGCCTGTGAGAAGATACAGGCAACGCATTCGGGTGTCATATTCATTTTTCCGCTCCGGCATGTTTTTCGACCACTTTGCCCCACATCAACTTGTATTTTCTTTTCATGAACTCGAGCTCTTCGCGTGTGGCGTTGAGCTCGTTGCTGAGGGTTTCGATCGTCTTTCTGTCCTCGTCGTAAAGCTCCTGCATCGACATCAGCGCATCTTTGAGAAACTGGTTTTCGTTTTTGAGCGCTTGAAGCGTCTCATCTTTCGCATCGACGACCTTCTCGTGCATCGTCAAAATCGTACCGATCGTCTTTTCGACGAACTGGATGCCGTCTCCGGTTTCCAGGTCGACCTTCAGCACTTCACCGCCGGCCGAGGCACTGGGAAGATGCCGCTGAGAGTCGGCTTCGATGAAAATCTCTCCATCCTCCTCTTTCGAGACTATCTCGCCGCTGTCGACAAGTGCGAGCACCTCGTCGAAATCTTTCCCAACCAGCTTTGCATAGGCTCTGATACTCAACCATGTTTTCATTTCAATTCCTTACGCTTTCCGGGCAGAGCCCGGAAAGCTGCGTTAACACCGGGTTTGCTTCGGCAGCCGGGCCGTCCACGGCCCAACCGGCTCATTGTTTCGAGATCAACACCTCGATCTCAGCCGAATCGGTTTCGACCTTTTTCGCTTTCGCCAGCCGGTCTTCGGTCAACTTTACCTTCAGTTCGTCATCGTCGATCGCCAAAATCTGCATCGCGAGGTAGGCGCTGTTGATGGCACCCGCTTTTCCGATCGCCAATGTCGCGACAGGCATGCCTGCCGGCATCATGACGGTACTGAGCAACGCATCCTCGCCGCGAAGGTCGGACGAACTCATCGGGACACCGATCACCGGCTTGATGGTCGTCGCCGCAACGGCCCCTGCGAGGTGCGCCGCCATGCCTGCCGCAGCGATAAAGACGACTGCCCCTCGCTCTTCGGCATCTTTGATGTAGGTTTTGGTCCGTTCGGGACTTCGATGCGCCGAGGAGATGATCAGTTCATACGGAACCCCGAACTTCTCCAATGTCTTGCCGCACTCTTTCATAACCTCGTAGTCACTCTTGCTTCCGATGATGATCGATACAAATCGCATATCTTTCCTTTTTTAGATAAAAGTTGAAAACCGAGAACTTGGCTAGAAGCTTTCGGTTTTCAACTTTTCGCGTCCTCTTCCTTCTCTTCGCAATAGACCCTTTCGACGATGGAGAGTTTGAAGTCGCCGAAATCTTTCTTCAATACAAACCCGAGAAAATAGATGGAGGCGAAGATGCCGATTCCCATATAGATGAGATTGCCGATCATGGCGATATTCTGTTTCGACATGCCCAGAAAGCCGGCGACAAAGGCGAAAACGGTGATGAACACCAGCGAGCCGATGAAAGTCGCCACGACGGTGCGCCACTGCCATGCCCACCAGATACGCAAAAGGCGTTTGACCGTCAGCCGCTCATCCATCGAGAGGCTTTCTCAAAAAGGTAAAGGGCGGCAGGGGTGCGGGTAGAAGAATCGGGTTTTCGTTGCCACTGTGAATGCACGCATATGTTTTGCCTTTGGGTGTTTCGAGCCTTTTCATCTTCAGCCACCAACTTCCGTCTTCCTTTTGAAAAATCTCGCCCCGCTCGTTGCCGACACGCTCCTCGAGGGGCTCGGGTGAAAGGATCTCCATCTCATCCCCTTCGCACACTTTGTCCTTGGCCAAAAAAGCCAACCCGTGTTCATCGACCAGTGCCTGGACCTGATGCGTCCCCTCGCTGATCGAACTTTCCAGGCTCTGCGTCCCTTCCCGTTCAAACGGCCGATGGATCAAATAGGCGTCGGTAAACCCCCGGTGTTTGGTCGTACGGAGCTCTTTTTGGTACTTTTCGGCTTCAAATCTCCCGGCGTAAAAGTCGTCGATCGCCTGCCGGTAGGCGTGTGCCGTCACGGCAACGTAGTAGGGGCTCTTCGTACGTCCCTCGATCTTGAGCGAATCGACGACGCCGGAAGAGAGAATCTCGTCGACATGGCTGGCCAGGTTCATATCTTTGGCGTTCATGATGTAGGTACCGATACCCTCCTCCTCTTCGAGCCGGAAAGCGACACCCGTCTCGGGGTTCTCGGCATAGAGGACATAAGGGAAACGGCAGTCGTTGGCACAGCTGCCCCGGTTGGGAACCCGACCGCTCTGCAAAGAGCTGATGAGGCAGCGGCCGCTGTAGGCGAAACACATCGAACCGTGAACGAAGACTTCGAGTTCGAGGTCGGGAATCGTCTTTTTGATCGCTTCGAGATCCCTGAGGCTGATCTCGCGCGCGGCGATGATGCGGCTGACACCTTGGTCGTAGTAAAACTGCGCATCGAGCACATTCATGACGTTCGCCTGAGTGGAGAGGTGGATCGGGATGTCGGGCGCCACCTCCTTGGCCATCTTCACGAGTCCCGGCGTCGCGATGATAAACGCGTCGGGCCCCATCGCCGCCATCTTCTCCATATGGCTTCGATAGAGCTCGAGCTGGGAGTTGAAAGGAAATCCGTTGATCGTCACATAGACTTTTTTGCCGAGCGCGTGGGCGTAGTCGATCCCCTCCTGAAACGTTTCGTAGGTAAACTCTTTGCCGCTGCGGATACGCAGCGAAAAGTGGCTCACTCCGGCGTAGACGGCATCCGCACCGTAGGTGAACGCGATTTTCAGTTTTTCGAGATTGCCCGCAGGCGAAAGAAGTTCGACCATGAAACTATTTGCCTCCGAATTGCGCGATCAGCGCTTCGATATCGTCGTTGGAGATCACCTCTTCGACATGGCTGTCCCCTTCGATATGACGGGCCGACTTGACCCGTTTTTCATCTTCCACATTGCCTTCGAAAAGTGCGCTCATATATTTGCTGAGTGCCCGCATGATATTGATGACACGCTCGATCTTCTGACGATGGATATCCTGGTACTGCATCGTATCCATCGCTCCCAGAATCTGGTCGTTGGCACTCTGAAGCATGGCGACTGCCTCATCGGCGAGTTTCTGCAGCTCGTCCGCCTCGTCGGAGGCTTTTTTGAAGCGCTGGATATGGGGAAATTTTTCACGAAGCGTTCCGAACAGATTTTCGAAATCGTTGGCGATCGCCTGCATCCGTTCGAGTGCCGAAAGTGCCCCTTCGATATCGTTCATAACGATATCGAGCGCATCGAAGATTTCGCTCGCCTTCTCCTCGGAATCGCGCGTGACATCGTCGAGCTGGCTGACGACACGGTGCTCTTTGGTCGCCGGCGGAGGGGTGATCACCTCCTCTTCCTCCACACTCTCTTCGGAGGCTTCGGCCACATCGACGGTTTCATCGGTCATTTCGCTCCCCTCGACCGGTTCGTCCGACTCCAGGTCGAGGTCTCCGGCCATCAGTGCATCGAGCTCTTCTTGTGTCATGCTGCTACCCTTCGGTTTTGTATGAATCGCATAAATTATATTGCTTTGTTCATTATAGGAAAATTACGGCCCTTTTTCAATGCCGTTGACGACCGCATAAAGCGTAGGGAGATAGAAAAGATTGAGGACGGTCCCCCAGAGGAGCCCAAAACCGATCGAAACGGC
Source organism: Hydrogenimonas cancrithermarum (assembly GCF_030296055.1). Lineage (NCBI taxonomy): Bacteria > Pseudomonadati > Campylobacterota > Epsilonproteobacteria > Campylobacterales > Hydrogenimonadaceae > Hydrogenimonas > Hydrogenimonas cancrithermarum. The sequence continues at coordinate 1,630,431 of NZ_AP027370.1, read as the reverse complement.
GATCGGCTGCAGAATCACCGCCTGGCCCGTCGCGAAGAAGATCAGCGTGAAAAGCCCGAGAAACGTCGTGATCGAGGTAATGAGGATGGGCCGAAGACGCAATACCGCACGCTCGAAAAAGCTTTTCGTCTCATGGGTGCCATGCAGGAAATCGAGCATGATGATTCCATCGTTGACGACGACTCCCGCGAGCCCTAGAATCCCGATGATCGAAGGCATCGTGAGATTGATGCCCAGCATCAAATGGCCGGCAAGCGCGCCCATGATCGAAAAGGGAATCACCGACATCACCATCAGTGCATATTTGATCTTCGAAAAGATCAGCAGCAGAGCGATAAGTATCAGAAAGAGTGCCACGACCACCGCCTTTTTCATCTCCTTCGCCAGCTGGGTATTTTTCTCTTTCTCTCCCATCAGACGGATCTTCACGCCCTCTTTTTCGATGCTTTTCAGCAGCGGATCGACGCGTTCAAGGACATCGTTCGCCGTGGTTCTGCGCTTGTCGATCGTAGCGAAGACCGTTTTGACGATCTCACCGTCACGCTTCTTGATCTGCATGAAGTCGCGCGACTTGACGAAATCGGCGATCTCGGTCAGCTTCACGTAACGGCCATCGGCGAGCGGATAGTCGAAATTTTCGAGACGGGCGAGATCGTCCTTTCCGATCTCTTCGGTTCGGATCTCCACAATCCCCTCCTCGCCGAACGTCAATGCCTGACGCCGTTGCAGAAAATAGCCCGAAAGCAGACGTGCCACCTCTCCTTCGCTGAGCCCGAGCTTTTCGCCGTAGTCGTTGATTTTCAGACGATACTCCGTTTTGCCGTATTGCAGATTGTCGCTCACGCCCGTCACGCCGTCGAGAGCGCCCAATGCCTCTTTCACTCTTTCGATCGCGGCGACCACCTTCGTATCGTCGTTTCCTGTAAAGTTGATCTTGATATCGTTGCGAATCACACCGATATGACGCTGCCGTACCCCCAACTCTTGGAGTGGATATTTTTTTCTGAACGGGGCGATGATCGCTTCGATCTTATGTGCCAGCGCATAGGTGGCGATCTCTCTTCGCTGATCGGGGTCGTTGAAATCGAACGAAAAATTGAGCAGAGGATTGAGATAACGGTTGATCCAGTCACGCGGTTTGAGATCGTAAAGCTCCATCGTGATGTAGAACGATCCGTTGTCTTTCTCGTTCTCACCGCCCATCGTCGTACGCGATCCGGCCACGGCCGAAACCGACTTGAGACCGAGTTCCTCTTTATGCGCCAGGAGCGCCTTTTCGATCGCTTTGGCGACGCGGTGGGTCGTTTCGATCGGTGTATTGATATCGAGCCTCCCTGTGACATAGATATAGCGGCTGTCGAATGTCGGAAAGAACTGAAAATGGAGCTGTTTCACCATCACCACCGTCAGAACGGGAATGCCGATCAAAAAGAGTGAGAGAAAGCTCTTTTTGTGGCGGACGATGAAGATGAGCGCTCGTTCATACTTCCGCTGCAGAGGACGCCAGTCGACCATATTGCGCCCTTTTTTCAGAAACTCTTCGGCATGAAGTGGCAGAAAAAAGAAGCTCTCGATCAGTGAACCGAGCAGCACCATGACGACGACGATCGGAATGAGAATGATGAAATGGGAAATCTCTCCCGAAAGCAGAAAGAGCGGCAAAAAGGCGACGATGGTCGTCACCGTCGCCAGCGTTACCGGCAACACCATCTCTTTGACACCGCGCAGCACGGCGCTGCGACGATCCATCCCTTCGTCGATATAGCGCTGGATATTTTCCGCCACGACCACCGCGTCGTCCACGACGATCCCGATGACGATAAGCGCACCGAGCAAAGAGACGATGTTGATCGTGTAGCCCAGATTGTAGAGAAAGAGCAGGCCGATCGCGAAGGAAAAGGGGATTCCAAGTGTCACGATCGCGGCAATGCGCAGATTGATCAGCAGCGCCATCGTGACGAAAATGAGAACGAGCCCGAACATGATATTGGAGATGATGACATCGAGCCGTTTTTTGATCGGGATCGAACTGTCGTGGTAGATATCGAGAATCAGATCGGGATACTCCTTACGGAGTGTTTCGACCAGTTCTCTCAGCTCTTTCGAGAGGCGTATCGCATCCCCTTCGGCCGACTTGTAGACTTTGAGCGTCACATTGTCACGCGTATTGAACGAAGAGAGCGTCGCCGTCTGCGCCAGGTGGCGCGATACCCGCGCCACGTCGCCCAGGCGGATCATCTTGCCGTCGACTTTCAAGCGCGCCTCCCGCCACGCTTCTTCCCCATGCTTGCCATGCACCGTCGAGAGAAAGACGTAGTTGCCGGGCTCTTCGATATTTCCAACCGGATAGATGTAGGAGAGGTTGGATATGGCGTTGAGCAAGCTCTTTTGGCTGATGCCGTACGCGCTTGCCGCTTCGGTGTCGATACGCACGAGGATCTCTTCGTCCGAATCTCCGAAAATTTTCACCTCCGCGATATCGGGCCTATGCATGATGCGGCTCTTGATCGCTTTGGCGGCGGCGATCAGTGCGTCACGCGTCAGTGTTTCGGACGAAAGCGAAATCGAGAGAAGATCCCGTTTGCGCGTCAGAAGCGTCGCCACCGGTTCGGTCATATCGGCAGGCAGGTACTGGCGGTTGGCGGCGATGGCATCCTTGACCTTGCTCAGCACATCGATCGGATCGGCATCGTCACTCAGCGTCAAAATAATGTCGAAACGTCCCGGAACGATGATCGTCTCGGTCGTTTCGATCCCGCTGATCCCCTCGATCGCATCCTCGATATCGCGTACCGCCATCTTGTCGAGAATCTTCGCACTCGATCCGGGATACCCGCCGCCGACGTCGATCATATTGAGTGTCACGTCGGGAAAGAGCTCTTTGGGAATATCGCGGTAGGCCGTGACGCCGGCGATCAGGATAAACAGAAGCAGCACATAATGAAGTCGCTTGTTGGTGATAAAATATTCGATGATTCGCATCCGCTCTTACGCTCCGAAAAAGAGATGCCCCATTTTAGCAAAGCTCGGCCCATGTCACGGAAAATCCGCTATAATCACCTTATGAATGAATATCTGGAACTTGGAAAAATCAACCGATTGAAAGTGGCACGCGAAACGGACCACGGGCTCGTGCTCGCCTCCGAAAAGGAGAAGGAGGTACTACTGCCGAAGGCCTACGTCACCGAATCGATGAAGGTAGGTGACGAACTCGACGTTTTCGTCTACACCGACAGCGAAGACCGCATCGTTGCGACGACGGAGCGCCCCAAAGCGATGCTCGGGGAACTGGCCGAAATGGAAGTGGTCGATACGACACAGCACGGGGCTTTCGTCGACTGGGGGCTTCCCAAAGACCTCTTCGTACCGAAAATGTTTCAGCGCGAACCGATGCGAAAAGGGGAGCGCCACCTGATCTATGTCGCCTATGACGAGAGAACACATCGGCTGGTCGGCACGCAGAAGTTCGACAGAGTGCTGGAACGCTCTCCGAAAGATCTCAAACGCAATCAGGAGGTTGAACTCTTCGTCTACGCCAAAACCGACCTCGGCTACAAAGTGGTGGTCGACAGAAAGTATGACGGTCTCGTGTTCCATTCCGAAGTCTTCGAACCGATCGAAATCGGCAAGAGGACGAAAGGTTACGTGAAGATCGTTCGTGATGACGGCAAAATCGACATCCTGCTCCGCCCAATCGGAAAAAAGAGCGATACGCTGGCGGCCGAAAAGGTATTGGCCTACCTGAACGATCACAAAGGGATGATGCCGCTCAACTACAAGAGCGATCCGGAGCGGATCAAAGCGCTGCTGGGGCTGAGCCGGAAAAATTTCAAACGGGCATTGACGAAACTGATCGAGACGGGGAAAATCGAAGTGAAAGAGAACGGAACGTTTCTCAAAACGAGGAGTGGGAAGTGAGAAGTGAGGAGCCGCAAATCGCAAGCCGCAAGTCGCAAGTGACGGTCGATCTGCACAACCATACGACACGCTGTAATCATGCGGAGGGGTCGATCGACGACTATATCGAAAAAGCGATCGCCGAGAAAATCGATATCTTCGGTTTTTCCGATCACGCACCGATGGATTTCGATCCGCGCTACCGTATGGGGTTCGAAGAGATGCAGGCGTATGAAGAGGATGTCAAAACGGCACGTCGAAAATATGCCGGACAGATCGACATCAGACTGGGATACGAAGTCGACTATCTGCCGGGCCATATGGATGCACGGGTGTTGCATGCCGATGTCGACTACCTCATCGGGTCGGTCCACTTCATCGACAAATGGGGGTTCGACAATCCTGAATTTATCGGAAAATACGAAGGTGCCGACATCGACGGCATCTGGCAGGACTATTTCGACCTGGTCGAAGCGATGGCGAAAGAGGCGAAGTTCGACATCGTCGGCCACCTCGATCTGATCAAAGTCTTCAAATATGTCCCGAAAACCGATGTACGCCTCATCGCCGAAAACGCCATGGATGCGATCAAAAAAGCCGACATGGTCATCGAGATCAATGCCGCCGGCTACCGCAAACCGATCGGCGAACCCTACCCCAGCCGCCAACTTCTCGAAATGGCGTATGAACGCGACATCCCGATCACCTTCGGGTCGGATGCGCACGCACCGGAACAGGTCGGATTCAAAAAGGAGGAGATTCGGGCTTTCGCCAAGTCGGTCGGCTATACCAAAGCGGCACACTTCAAAGGACGCGACCGGGAACTCTCCCTATTTTAATCAACCGGTGGACCCCCTCTACCAGCGGTAGGTGCCGAAATAGAAATCGAGGTAGAAACGGAATGCATAGTTGGGACGGTAGTCATGCCGCCTGTGAAAATTGACACTCGGCATGAGTTCGTAGAAAAACCATTTGCGCCATACGTTCCGCCGCCAGCTCAATTCCGTCCGATAGTCGCTGATACCGCCGTAAGGCTCACTCATGACAGGAGGCTCGGTACCGTCGTCGACACTGTAACTGTATTGGGTATTGCCCCAGAAGGTTTGCGACACTCTCCATCCGGTCTCCCGGCTTCCTGTATAGAAATAGCTGAATATGAAAGCGTAATCCATCCCATCGGTCCGGGTCTCCGTTTTCCGGTAGAGCTGAAGACGAAACAGCGATACATCGTTCGGTTGGGTATCGAAATAGAGATCGGTCTCTTCCTCGAATTGATATTTCGTGGAGTATTCGAAACTCTGAACGGGTTCGATGATCCACTCTCCCGTTTCGAAAAGGATGTTGTAGCGTGCACGAACATAGGGGTGAATGCCAACCAACCCGATAGAGTATTTCGACCTGACACCGTAGGCTTCGGGGGCGAAATAGTTGATCCCCAGACGCGGGGCGGCATTTTTTTCGTCGGTATCTTCGAGAACGTTTTTCGCGTTGTCTTTGTTGACATCCTCCACGAAGAGATTGAAGCGTTTTTTACTCCGTGAAAGCGGAAGATGGGCGCTCACCCTTACATTGAACTCGTTCTCCTCGCGATTTTGAAACTGCGTATCGAAACGCACTCTCAAATAGGTGTCATCCGTTTCGCCGAGATACTTGTCGCTCTGAAAGAAGGCGTCGGTCGACGTTCGCTCCTTCAGCAGCTTCTCCTCTTCGCTTTTCGCCCTCCCGGGCTCCGTCGAATTCTCTTCGCCGCCGAGCCATTCGGAGAGCGTGACGTCGACCATGTCCGACCACTCCAGCACTTTCTCGGAAAAACTTTTATGCAACTCGTCCATATATCCCTCTTGCTGCGAGGTATTGCCTTCCGCCATGCCATCCGACACCAGCAACAGCCACATACATCCGATCGAGAAAAATAATTTCTGATAATTGAACATGAATAAATGATAAAATAGAACTCCTTAAGAAGAGTTTCAACTTAAAACGCTATTTCCCTTTACGACTGCATATTTTTTAATCAACTCTTTCACTTGTCTCTTACAGTTTTTTTGTTACAATACCCGATATTTTAAATTTTCCAAGGAGAGACAATGGGCAAATTTGTCAACAATGTCGATGAGTTTTTCAGATTCTGTGCGGACAACGACGTCAAATTCGTTGACCTGCGCTTTACGGACATCAAAGGGGCATGGCACCACCTGACCTATCTTCTGAGCGCACTCGACAAAGATATGCTGAGCAATGGCCTTCCGTTCGACGGCAGCTCCATCGAAGCATGGCAGCCGATCAACAAATCGGATATGATCCTCAAGCCGGATATCGAAACGGCGTTCCTCGATCCGTTTACCGCGGATCCGACGATCATCGTATTCTGTGACGTTTTCGACATCTACAAAGGCGAACTCTACGAAAAATGCCCGCGCTCGATCGCGAAAAAGGCACTCAAGTATCTCGAAGAGTCCGGCATCGGCGATGTCGCATTCTTCGGGCCAGAAAACGAATTCTTCATCTTCGACGACGTTCAGATCAAAGACGAGATCAACGAGTCATTCTACCGTGTCGACAGTGAAGAGGGTGAATGGAACGACCCAAGCCGCAACGACGACTTCGGCAACATCGGACACCGACCACGCACCAAAGGCGGTTACTTCCCGGTCGCCCCGACCGACAGCATGGTCGATCTGCGCGCCGAGATGATGCAGGTTCTCGAAGAGGTTGGCCTCGAAGTGGTCCTCGGACACCACGAAGTGGCACAGGCGCAAGGCGAGATCGGTGTCAAATTCGGTACCCTCGTCGAAGCTGCCGACAATGTCCAGAAGTACAAGTACGTCGTCCGCATGGTCGCTCACCTCAATGGAAAAACCGCGACATTCATGCCGAAACCTCTCTTTGGCGACAACGGAAACGGCATGCACGTTCACCAGTCCATCTGGAAAGACGGCAAAAACCTCTTCTACAAAGAGGGCGAGTACGGCAACCTTAGCGAAACGGCACGTCACTACATGGGCGGCGTCTTGAAACATGCACAGGCGGTTGCGGCATTCACCAACGCGACGACCAACTCCTACAAGCGTCTGATTCCGGGCTTCGAAGCACCTTCTATCCTGACCTATTCGAGCCAGAACCGCTCCGCTTCTATCCGTATCCCTTATGGTGCCGGCGAAAAAGCGACGCGTATCGAAACACGCTTCCCCGACAGCTCCGCATGCCCGTACCTTGCCTTCACGGCACTGCTGCTTGCAGGTATCGACGGCATCAAAAACAAATATGAGCCGGTCGGCCCGATGGATATCGACCTTTTCGAGCTGAGCCTCGACGAGATCCGCGAAAAAGGTATTCAGCAGATGCCTCACACACTGCGCGAAGCGGTCGAAGCGATGATCAAAGACAATGATTTCCTCAAGCCCGTCATGAGCGATGCGTTCATCGACGCATACAAAACTTACAAATTCGAAACGCAGATCTGGCCTGACGAATCCCGCCCGACCGCCTTCGAATTCAAAACAACTTACTCTTGCTAATCTCTATCCGCGCCGGTCTCGGCGCGGACTCCTTTCGTTCATTCCCGTTTACAAAATATTGACAGCCGATTGACTTCGATGACGTATACTTTCACGACATTCAACCTTTACGGAGTCTATATGCTGGTACGTTTTTTTGCCCTTATCTGTGCCCTGCTTCTGACCATCGGATCGGCGATGCAGCAAAGCGTGTACGATAAAAACACTCTGCCCCAAAAACATCACATTTCAAAATAGCGTATAATATACCAATGACCAATGGGCACTCTACGAAAGGCTGAAGAAGATGATAAACATTTTAATGATCGAAGACGATATCGATATCAGCTCGCTTTTGGCCAAATTTCTCGCACAATACGGTATGAACGTTCAGTGTGTCGAAACACCGAAAGCCGCACTCAATGCACTGCAGCTCGACCAATACGACCTGATAATTCTCGATCTCACGCTACCACAGATGGACGGTCTCGAGCTTTGCAAACTGATCCGAAAAGATTACGACATCCCCATCATCATTTCGAGCGCCAGAAGCGATCTGACAGACAAGATCATCGGCCTCGAATACGGTGCGGACGACTATCTTCCGAAACCCTACGAACCCAGAGAGCTCGTCGCACGTATCCAGACGGTCCTTCGCCGCTACCGCCCCACCCTTCGAAACGAAGGGAGCGATTTCGAACTCAACGAAGGGAAGATGCAGATCAGATTCAAAGGCGAGCTCCTCGATTTGACAACGGCGGAGTATGAGATTCTGCGCCTCCTTCTTCTCAACGCCGGTACGGTACTCAGCCGTGACTACCTGGCCAACAATGCGGAATCGATCTCATGGGAGAGCAGTGAAAGAACGATCGACGTCATCATCAGCCGTGTCAGAAACAAGATCGGTGACAATCCGAAACAGCCACGCTACATCCATTCGATCCGTGGTGCAGGGTACAAATTTACGCCGTGAACCGACACTCGATCTTTTTCAAACTCAACCTCATCTTTCTCTTTTCGCTCGCGACACTCATCGCCTTTTTCGTGATGATGGTGCGCGAAATCCAGACGCAGGAGCTGCGCCTGCTCGAAAAAAAGGTGGTCACCAGCGAATCCGAGATCCGTAAGATCATCATTCATGACGGCAAGAATCTCGAAGAGTCGTTCAGATCCAAAGGATATCGGCCCATCGAAGACCCCTCCGCTATCAGAGCGAAACTGAAACCGATATTTCAGCATCCTCCCGCTTCTTTTCCGGAAACACTGCAAGAGCGCATCCACGACGGCCGTCTGAAGATTTATCGCGATGGCAACCACCTCTATTTCGAATTGATCGGGCCGACACACAGTCGTATGATATCGACACCCATCGATGCCTACCGTCCCAAATGGATCGCACTCTTTTTCGGCAGCATGATCGGTGTCGTTCTCCTCCTCTACTGGACGATGCGGCGCAGCCTGATTCCGCTCAAGACGCTCGCCACGCAAATCCGACGGTTTGGCGAGGGGGATATGACGATCTCGACCCGTTCCGACAAAAAAGACGAGATCGCCTATGTCGCCAACCAGTTCGATGCCGCCGTCAAAAAGATCAAAGCGATGAAAGAGGCCCGCACGCTCTTTATGCGAAACATCATGCACGAGCTCAAAACACCGATCACGAAAGGGAAATTGAGTGTCGCACTGATCGAAGAAGGTGTCGAGGCCGAAATACTTCGCCGCGCCTTTTCCCGTATGGAGGAGCTGATTCAGGAGATGGCACAGATCGAACTCATCACATCCCAGTCGCTCGAACTGAAGATGCAAAAATGTGACCTCGAAACCATCGTCGAAAATGTCGCGACGCTTCTTTTTGTCGAACCTGAGCGGATCAAACTCTCCTGTCACCCCTGCTCGATCGTCGCCGACTGCGACCTGATCACGATCGTTCTGAAAAACCTGATAGACAACGCCTTTAAATACGGTACCGACAAACGCGTCGACCTCTGTTACAGAAAAGATGTTTTGGAAGTGATCAACAAAGGAGCGCCTCTGGCGCAAAGTTTCGAGCGGATGATCGAACCATTCGCCAAAGGGTCGCCGTCAGGTTCGAAAGAGAGCTTCGGCCTGGGGCTCTATATCGTCAAATCGATTCTCGACGCCCACGGTGCTGAACTTTCGCACCGCTATGAAAAGGGACGCCACCACTTTGTCATTACCGGCCTGAAGCCGGCACGTTAGATCGCTTTGGCGATCAGGCGGTTGAGGCGGGCATTGAAATCGGCGATATCCTCCACTTCGATACCTGCCGCCATCTTCGCTTCGTCGAGCACGACATGGGCGATGTCCCGCGTCACCGCTTCATCGTTCTTTTCCAGCAATTTCTTGAAGATTTCATGGTCGGGGTTGATTTCGAGAATCGGTTTGGGTGTCGGTACCTCCTGCCCCATCTGACGCAGAATCTGCTGCATCGCCACGTCGGGATCGTTCTTGTCGAAGACGACACATGCCGGCGAATCTTTGAGGCGTCCGGTCAGTCGGATATCTTTGACACTTTCGCCAAGCTCCGCTTTCATCGCTGCGATGGTCGAGGCGAATTTCTCTTTCACTTCGTCACTCACTTCACCCTCTTCCTCGACATTGGCGATATTTTCAAGCGGCGTGCCGTCGTATTCGGCCACGGCCGGCATGACGATCGCATCGACCTCATCGTCGAAGAGGAGCACTTCTATATCCTCTTCTTTGAACTTCTCGAGCAGCGGTGAGTGGCGCAGCAGGTTTTCATCCTCTCCCATGATATAGTAGATCTTCTCCTGCCCCTCTTTCATCGCCTCTTTGTACTCTTTCAGCGTGATGTAGCCCTCACGCTTGCTCGACTTGAAGAGCATCAGATCGAGCAGCTTCTCTCTGTTTTCGAAGTCACTGTAAATCCCCTCTTTGAGCGCCTTGCCCATCTCTTTGAAGAAATCTTCGTATGCTTCGCGGTCTTTTTCGAGCAATTTTTTCAGTTCGCCCAAAATCTTCTTGACGCTCGCCTTCTTGATTTTGGAGAGGATGACGTTCTCCTGCAAAATCTCGCGGCTGACATTGAGAGGCAGATCCTCGGCATCGATGATACCGCGCACGAAACGCAGATAGGTCGGCAGCAGTTCGCGCTCTTCGTCGGTAATGAAAACCCGCTTGACATAGAGCTTCACGCCCGGCTGATAATCGACGCGGAAGAGATCGATCGGCGCTTTTTTCGGGATGTAAAAGAGCGTATAGTACTCCAGCGTTCCCTCGGCACGTGTATGGATCCACAGAAGCGGGTCCTCACTGTCGTGGCTGATCTGCTTGTAGAACTCTTTGTAATCCTCGTCGCTCAGTTCGCTCTTTGACAGACGCCACAGAGCCGAAGCTTTGTTGATCTGTTCCTCTTCGCCCTTCTCGTTGACGAGATAGATCGGGAAAGGGATATGGTTGCTGTACTTCTCGACGATGCTCTTGATGCGCCATTCGCTGGCGAACTCTTCGGCTTCGTCGCGCAGATAGAGGGTAATCTCGGTGCCATAGTTCTCTTTTTGGGCCTCTTCGATCTCGTAGGAGCCATCACCTTCGCTGACCCATTTCCACGCCTTCTCTTCGAGCGGCTTTTTACTCAGTACTTCGACCTTTTTGGCCACCATGAAGGAGCTGTAGAAGCCGACGCCGAACTGACCGATCAGATGGCTGTCTTTTTTCGCGTCACCCGTAAGGCTTTCGATGAAATGTTTCGTACCGCTTTTGGCGATGGTTCCCAGGTTTTCGACCATCTCCTCTTCGTTCATGCCGATTCCCGTATCGCTCACGGTCAGGCTCTTTTTATCCTTGTCGAACGAGATGACGATTTTGGATGGCTGCTCGAGCTCTTTGTAGTTCTCGTCGGTCAGCTTCAGATACTCGAGCTTGTCGAGTGCGTCGCTGGCGTTGGAGATGAGCTCGCGCAGAAAGATCTCTTTGTTGGAGTAGAGCGAGTGAATCATCAGGTGCAGCAGCTGATTCACTTCGGTCTGGAATTCATGTTTTGACATTGCAAAACTCCTTGATTTTTTATTCAGAATTTTACAATGTTGACAGTTTCAATGTCAAGTTTTATGACTTTTTACATGTCTATTTTATTTCGTTACGATCTTCCCCGGCAGGACTCACGAACTGGTCGTTGAGTTTTCGGATCGCCGAACGGCTGTAATCCATGACCTGCTCGAGTTTTTCGGACGCGCGTCTGCTCCACCCTTTGCCCCAGATGCGCAGCATCGGACGGTACCAGCGGGTATTGTGTTCGATCGCTTTTGCAATGGCAGGCTCTTTCTCCATCCATTTTTTTATCTCCGAGCGTGCCGCCCAACTTCGCACTTTGAAGTGCAGGAGCAAAAAGAGAACAACGGCGGCTGCCGTCACACCCCCCACTGCCGCGGCAGAGGAGGGAAGAACTCCCGTCGCGAAGAGCGCGCCGGAACCTGCCGCCAGAAGGATGATCGCAAAGAGATCGGCCAGCATCACCTTTCGCCCCCAGCGGCCGAGTGCTTCACGCAGTTTCGGAAGCTTCTCGTTCGTAATCTCCTTGGCGAAATCCTCGAGCGCCTTGGAGATGCGGTAGGCACGTTCGACTTTCACACCCTCCATCCGCTCGACGATCTGCGCGAGATCCTCGTCACGTTTGCGTTTCAGCCGCTCCGCCACCGCTTCGTCGTCGATCGGATTCATCGCCTCTTCGCTGTAGATCGCGAAGAAGTTGCCCGATATGAGCCCCTTTTGCGACAACGCCCGCTGCCACGAGCCGATGACATCTTCGAGATTGTCCTCCCTTGCCGTCGTGTCGATCTGGTTGAGAATGTAGAGAATCTTGTTGGCGTCGCGGTGGGCGACCGTCTTTCCGACAAGATGTTCCAGTGTGTCGCGCATCGCGCCCGGTTCGGGATGGCGCGCATCGAAGAAGATCAGCACGAGATCGGACATATCGATGATATGGCTCGTGATGCGCAGGATCGAATCGCGCTGACTGTCCGCGTCGAAACCTGGCGAGTCGATCAGAATCTCGCCCTTGATCGCATCGGACTTGACCGTTTTGAGCTGCAGGTAGAGGTTGACGCGACTCCCTTCGCCCTTCGCCACCTTCTCCACCTCTTCGCTGATGTTGTAGAAAGGAAAGCGCGGGTCGGCATCGAGCGCCAAGCCCGGCAGTGTCGTCACCTTCTCGTTGTTGCCGTAGCAGATCACGGTAAATTTGTCATCGACCGCCTGGTTTCCGCTCTGCTGAACTTTTTGGCCGAGGTACTCGTTGATGAAGGTCGATTTACCGGCAGAAAAGGTCCCAAGTACCGAGATCAGCGGCCACCAGGAGATATTGGCCGTATAACTTTCATCGGGAGAGAGAAAGCCCAGCGAGTGGGCCACCCTGTCGAGGGTTTCGTACTCTTTGATCACTTCCAGAAGAACCGGGTTCTCCTCTTTGAGATGCTGTTTGAGTTTTTTGTATCGCTCTTTGGTTGTCATGTCATATCCTCAGTTAAAATATAATCTCTTCGTTTGCGGGGGTCATATCTTCCGCCGGCAGCGGGGAGATATCGGTATAGATCAAGTCTCTGCCGCCCCGTTTCACATGGTAGACCCCTTCGGGCTCTTCGAACTTGCGCTTGAACTCCGGATGCTTCTTTACAAGCGCCTGGTAGAAAACCCTCACGACAGGGGCGGCGGTACGGCCACCCGTTTCACGCTTCGCCAGCGGCGTGTTGTCGTCGTTTCCGAACCAGACGATCGCTTCCATATCGGGTGTAAAAGAGCAAAACCATGTATCCACACTGTTGTTGGTGGTTCCCGTCTTACCCGCAACATCCATGCCCCGTACTCTGGCGTTTCGCCCTGTACCGCGCCGTACGACGTCACGCAGCATATCGACCATCAGATAGGCCTGCGGTTTGGGGTAGACCTGTTTGCTGCGACGCTCGATATGCTCGACAAGATTGCCGAGGTTGTCGTAGAGATTGACGATCAGACGCGGCTCGTGCAGGGTACCCATATCGGCGAAGACCGAGTAGAGGCGCGCCATCTGCAGCGGCGAAAGCGCGATGTTTCCAAGGGCGATCGAGAGATTGTAAGGCAGATTCTCGATGCCGAAGACATCCAATCGCTTGTGAAGCGTCATGATACCGATTTCGTTGACGAGGTTGATCGTCGCGAGGTTGCGTGAGTGGACCAACGCCTCGCGCAACGTGATCATCCCCTTGTAATCTTTTTCATAATTCTTCGGCTGCCAAAGTTTTTCCGTATCTCCCTCCTCGAAGCGGTAGGTCCGCGCGATATCCGGAATCTTGCTTTCGGGATTGTAACCCAGGTTGAGTGCCGTCTCGTAGATGAAAGGCTTGAATGCCGAACCCGGCTGCCGCTTCGACGAGATGGCACGGTTGAAGGGACTTTTGGCATGGTCCACCCCGCCAAGCATCGCCAGTACATCGCCGCTTCGGCCGTCGAGCACCACCATCGCCCCGTTGAAGGTATCGGAGATGTTGCCGTCGTCGGCATGGCGTTTCCAGTAGGCGTCGTACCCGAACTTCAGCGCCACCCTGGCCATCTGTTGATACTCCAGGTCGACCGCCGTCTCGATACGGTAGCCGCCCCGTCGAATATCGGGGTACTTCGCCTGAAGCCTGTTGACGACGGCATCGACAATGTAGGGTGCCCTGTTTTGCGTCAGCGTGTCGTCGTAGACCTTCGGCGCTGCCTTGATTTCGCGCATATAGGTCGCTTCGTCGATCCAGCCGAGTGTCTTCATCCGCTCCAAAACGCGGTTGGCACGTGCCATCGCATTGGCGTAATGCCGGGTCGGGTCATAGGCGCTTGGCGCTTTCGGCATACCGACCAGCACCGCGATCTCCTTGAGCGACAGCTTGTCCAGATCTTTGTGAAAATAGCCAAGCGCCGCCGTTTTGATCCCGTAGTAACCGTGACCGAAGAAGATGGCGTTGAGATAACGCTCGAGAATCTCCTCTTTGGTAAGTACCTGCTCGAGCCGAATGGAAAGGAGCGCTTCCTTGATCTTGCGCTCGATCTTCTTTTCTCGCGTCAAAAGCGTCGATTTGACCAGCTGCTGCGTCAGCGTCGAGGCGCCCTCGACCAGCTTTCTCGCCTTGATATCTTTGATGATCGCACGAAAAATCGCTTCCGGATTGACCCCGTGATGCTCGAAAAAGAGCGTATCCTCGATCGCCACGAGCGCTTCGATCACCCGTCCGGGAATCTGCTCGTAGGGAACATAGAGGCGGTGCTCCTTTTCGAAAACATTGGCCAGAAGTTTTCCGTTTCTGTCGAATATCTGCGTCGTCTTCGGCGGATTGTAATGTACCAGCGGCTCCACTTCGTGGCCGATTTCGAAATAGAGGTAGACCAGGTAACCAAAAAGCAGCATGCCTGCCAAAAAACCCAGCCGGACGATCCATCGCAACAAAAATCTCATTATTTTCTAAACTCCCGATTCGCAAAATTGGCTTCGATCAGCGCTTTCGTATATTCCGAGGCCGGATGGCTCAAAACCCTCTCCATCGCTCCGCTCTCCATCACTTTTCCACTCCTGATGACGGTGATCTCATCGCATAGTTTCGCCGCCGTCGAGATATCGTGGGTAACGAAGAGCATCTTGAACTCCAGCCTCCTCTGAAGCTCGAGCAGCAGCTTTACGACCACCGTTCGCAGATCGGCATCGAGCGCGGTCGTCGGCTCATCCAGCAGCAGCAGTTTCGGCGCCGATGCCAGTGCCATCGCAATGACGACCCGCTGCAGCTGCCCGCCGGAGAGCTCAGGCGGAAAACGCTTCAAAAGTTCGGCATCGAGTCCCACCTGCTCCATCATATGCGCAGCCTTTTCGGTTGCGACGATCCACTGATCTTCGATCTTCGTGAGAGGGGAAAGGGCTGTAAAGGGGTTTTGGGGCACGTATCCCAGTGTCCTGCCGCGGATCAGCGCAAAATCGCTCTCGCATTCCATCTGCACACGGAACCCTTTCGGCAGCATCCCCAAAAGCGCCTTGAGTGTCAGACTCTTGCCGCTGCCGCTCTCACCCACGAGAGCCAGTGAACGGTCGATCACAAACGAGATATCGACAAAAAGTTCGTCGTCCCGAAGGATCTTGAGCGACCTGCAGCGTAGCTCACCCATGCATCAACTCTTCAATATGGGCGAACAACCGGCGGTACGCCTTCGGTTTGATGGAGGTACGCAGGATGACACGAAGAATCGGCGAGGGAACCGTCGGCGGCCGGATCGCCCCCACTTCATACCCCTCCACTCTCAATGCATCGCGGATGCGCAACGCCGTCTCTATATCCGGCATCGGTACCGGTACGATCATCCCCTCAGGCCTGAAGCCAAGAGCCTCTTCGACGATATCTTTACGCTTTTCGATCTTGTGCGTCAGCTTCTCTTTCCTGGCACCGATGTATCCAAAACCTTCATGTGCCAGCGCAATGTCGAAAAGCGAAGGCGCCGTCGCATAGATGAGCGGTTTGGCACGGTTGTGCAGAAAACTCACCACCTCTTCGGAGCCGAGGATGTAGGCGCCATAGCTGCCGTAGGCTTTGCCGAGTGTTCCCATCTTGATGTGGTGCGCCTTCGGTGTTATGCCGTAGTAGTCGAAGACTCCCAGCAGATTGGGCCCGACGGTGCCGCTGCTGTGCGCCTCATCGACGATCATCAGTGCATCGAACCATTCGGCGATCTCGAAAAATTCGCGCTTCACCATGTCGCCTTCCATCGAGTAGATCCCCTCGACGGCGATGATGCGTCTTCTTTTCGCATCGGTTTCGGCCAGTTTTGTGACAAGATCGTCCGAATCGTTGTGCGAAAAGGTCACGACCTGCCCCTGCACCAGCTTCGTTGCCGCCATTCCGCTGGCATGGTAACTCTCATCGATAAAAAGCACGTCACCGCGACGCACGAGCGCCTCGATGAGCCCGAGATTCGCCAGAAACCCGCTGCCTGCCACGACACCCGCTTCAAACCCGTTCGCTTCGCAAAGTGCACGCTCGAACTCGGCGTGAATCGGGTGGTAGCCACCGACGAACAGGGAAGATTTCGGTCCGTGATACGGGTAATGCGCCACCTTGTTGCAGGCGTGTTTCAGAAGTTTTCGTTTGTGGGCAAGGCCGAGGTAGTCGTTGCTGGCCATGTCACACGCTTCGGGATCTGCCGTGATCGGCTCTCTAAACCGTCCCGAGCGCCGCAGTGCCGCCAACTCTCTTTCATACATCGAGCCACGGCTCCAGTTTTTCTATGGTCAGCCCCATCGCACACGACTCGTAGCCGCGCACGCTTTGGATGTAGGATTTGCAGAACCCCTCGACCATGCACGCTCCCGCCTTGCCGCGCCACTCGCCGCTTTCTATATAGCGATTCAGATCCGCTTCATCGAACGGGGCGAAGGTATAGACAGTGGCAGAGAGGTCAATGAACATCTTTTTTTCGGATTTGTAGACCATGCAGGTGATGATGCTCACGTCGCTGCCACTCTGCATCATCAAAATACGGCGGGCATCGGCTTCATCCCTGGCCTTGCGCAAAATCTCGCCGTGTGCCGTTACGACCGTATCGGCACACAAAATCGGCGTTTCGAGCCCGAAGCGGCTCTCGCATGCCTTCATCTTCCCCATTGCCGCATGGTAGACGAAGTTTTTGGGCACCGTCTGCTCCAACGCCTCCTCGTCGAAGTCACACCCCACCTGTTTGAAGGCGATGCCGCGGCTCTCGAGAATCTTCGCACGCGTTTGGGAGGAGGAGCCAAGAAGTATCACGGCTTAAAACCCTCTAAGCATCACGCCAACCGCCAGCGCAATGATACCCAGCGCGATATTGAGCGGAAGCATCAGGTCCGGGATCGGCGCCATCACCGCTTTCGCACCCGCCATATCGCCCGAGACGAAGAGCCGCTCGGCTTTGTTGCGCTTCATGAACATCAGCGTATAGTTGATCGTCATGATCGTCCAGATCGCCTCTTTCACATGTACCATGCCATAAAGCGATGTCCCTTTGAAGCCCATAGCGACCGCCATGATGCCGCCCGTGACGATCAGCACGGCAATAAACGGCATCACGATCATGAAAAGCCGCTGCGTGATCTCGAGCGTGCGCGCGATGCGTACTTTCGGATCCTCGATATGCTGAAGGCTCGGATGGACCGCCCCGCGGATCGCGATCATCCCACCGACCCAGACAAACGCGCTGAGCACATGTAGAAAAACGATAAAAAAGGCGTAATCTGCAAAGAGTGTAACAATCGCTTCTTTCATCCGCTTCCCCCTCTTTCCTCTACAGATTTTCTTGCAAATAGGCCAGTGCCTTCTCTTTCGCCTCGCCGATCTTCGACGGATCTTTTCCGCCCGCCTGCGCGAAATCGTCGCGGCCGCCGCCACCGCCGCCCAGAACCGGGGCGATCTGTTTGACCCATGCACCCGCTTTGACGGCCGTGTTTTTCTGGCCTGCGGCGATCAGAACTTTGTCGCCCTTTTTCTGGAAAAGCATCACGGCCACTCTGTCGTGGGCGTTTTTCAGATCGTCGATCATCGCCTTGATGTCGCCACCTTCGACCTCGTCGACCACGACCGTCACGTCGCCGATCGTCTCGGTTTTGATCTCGCTCTTTTTACTCTTCTGTGCCTCGACAAGTTCCTGCTTGAGCTGTTTGACCTGTGATTTGAGCTTTTCGATGCCCTGCATAGGATCTTTGGCTTTGAGCTCCCGCTCGATCGTCGTCAGCGTGCCGCGCATTCTCTTGACCAGTTCGTACGCCGCGTGGCCGCAGACCGCTTCGATGCGGCGTATTCCGGCGCTCACGCCGCTCTCTTTGGTGATGAGGAACATCCCGATCTCGGCCGTGTTGTGCACATGCGTCCCGCCGCAAAGCTCGATGCTGCTTTCGCCGAAGCTCACGACGCGCACCTTGTCGCCGTACTTCTCGCCAAAGAGCGCCATCGCTCCCTTCGCTTTCGCATCTTCGATGCTCATCTCTTCGGTCTCGCCCGCGATGCCGCGCTCGATTTTGTCGTTGACCCACTGCTCGACCGCCGCGATCTCCTCGGCACTCAGCGCCTTCGGGTGGCTGAAATCGAAACGCAGGCGGTCGGCTTCGACCAGCGAACCCGCTTGCGAAACATGCTCACCCAGAATCTCGCGCAGCGCGCTATGGAGCAGGTGGGTCGCGCTGTGATGCTTGGCGATCTCGTGGCGTGTCGTGTCGACGGCCGCTTCGACAAGGTCGTTTTCGCAGATCTTTCTCGCCGCTTTGATTTCGGAAAGGTTCAGGTCGAAAAACTTCTTCGTATCCAAAACCTCGGCGACCATCTCGCCCTCCTCCATCGTGCGCAACGCCCCTGCATCGCCTGTCTGCCCGCCGCTTTCGGCATAGAAAGGGGTGATGTCGAGCATTACCCAGCCCTTTTGTCCCGGCTCGAGGCATTTGACACGTGCGAAACCGTCGTTCAGCACCGCCAGCACTTTGCTCTCCGCCGTCAGGTTGTCGTAGCCGACGAAGGTGTTCTTTCCGAACGCCTCGATCAGCGCTTTGAAGTCCCCTTCCACTTTTGCGTCGCCGCTTCCCTTCCAGGCCGCTTTGGCACGTTCGCGCTGCTCCTGCATCAGACGCTCGAACTCCGCGATATCGACCTCGAGCCCTTTGTCTTTGAGCATATCCTGCGTCAGATCGAGCGGGAAGCCGTAGGTATCGTAGAGTTTGAAGGCGACGGCGCCGCTGAAGAGCTTTTTGGTCTTTTCAAGCTCCTTTTCGAAGAGTTCGATTCCCGCCGCGATCGTAGCGAAGAAGCGCTCCTCTTCGAGTTGCATCAGCTGCTTGACGGTCTCCTGTTTATCTTTGAGGTACGTGTAGTGGTCCCCCATGATCTTGACGAGAGTGTCGACGAGTTTGAACATGAACGGCTCGCGCAGCCCAAGCATATAGCCGTGACGCACCGCACGGCGAAGGATGCGGCGAAGGACATAGCCGCGTCCCTCGTTGGAGAAGTTGACGCCCTGTGCAAGCAGAAAAGTCGTCGAGCGCAGGTGGTCGGCGATGACACGATAGCTCGCCCCGTCAGCGTAGACGTAGGGCTTGCCCACCATTTTTTCCACTTCGCGGATGATCGGCATGAAAAGCTCGGTGTCGTAATTGCTGAGCTTCCCTTCTTTTACCGCCACAACACGCTCGAGCCCCATGCCGGTGTCGATGGAGGGTTTGGGCAGCGGCGTGAGGTTGCCCTCTTTGTCACGCTCGTACTGCATAAAGACAAGGTTCCATATCTCCAAAAAGCGGTCACCGTCGCCCCCCATGTAATCCTCGGGGCCGTGGAAATGCTCCTCGCCCTGGTCGAAAAAGATCTCGCTGCACGGACCACAGGGCCCGGTGTCGCCCATCTGCCAGAAGTTGTCCTTGTCCCCCATTCGAAGGATGCGCTCACGGGCGATATATTTGGCCCAGATGGCTTCCGCTTCGTCGTCGCTCTCGTGTACCGTCACCCAGAGCTTCTCGACAGGCAGTTCGAGTACTTCGGTGACGAACTCCCAGGCATAGGCGATGGCATCTTCTTTGAAGTAGTCGCCGAAACTGAAGTTTCCCAGCATCTCGAAGAACGTGTGGTGGCGCGCCGTATGGCCGACGTTTTCGAGGTCGTTGTGTTTTCCGCCTGCACGGATACAGGTCTGGCAGCTCGCCGCACGCGGCGGATTTGGGGCGGGCACTTCACCGGTAAAGACGCTTTTGAAAGGAACCATCCCTGCATTGGTGAAAAGAAGTGTCGCATCCTCGGGAACCAGCGGCGCACTCTCGTAAATCTTATGCCCTTTGGAGGCAAAAAAGTCCAAAAAAGCTTGTCGAATATCCATCGTTTCGTTACCTTGAAAGAAAATTGATCTGATTTTATCCAAATTCTAATGAAAAATAGGTAATACTCGAAAGCGACCGCCGGTTCTGAACCACCGAGATATTGGAGAATCTTATGAAAAAAATCGTCTTCTCGGCTCTTTCGATCATGCTCTTTGTCGGGTGTGCCTCGACACAGACGTGGCTAAAAACCAAGCCCGTGCCGTTTCAGGAAGGGTATGAGGCAGGCTGTGTCAGCGGAGAAGAGCGTGCCGGCTACACCTTTTCCACGTTGAAAAAAAACGAGATCCGTTACGAAAACGACCCGCTCTACAAAGAGGGGTGGGACGAAGGCTACAGCCGATGCTTCTCGGACAAGGAAGTCGAGATCTGTATGAGACGTCCCGGTGCCTTTTAAAAAACCCCTGTGATATAATCGTCGGTATGAAAAAGATTCTTCTCGCTCTCATGAGTGTAACACTCTTCTTCGCCGGATGCGCGGGCAAAAACGGCGTCTCCGATTACGATCCGGACTATCCGATTCAGAGACTGCAAACGTTTGTCGTCAAACAAAACGGTGCTTCTGGTATCAGCCCGCTGGATGGTGAACGGATCGAGGCTGCGATCGTCCAGACGCTTCGCGCCAAAGGGTACACCGCCGCGGCAACCGGTGTGAAAAACGATTTCGTCGTCGAGTATGCCGTCACGATCCGAAAAGATGTTCCCTCCAACGTCAGTTTCGGCTTCGGTTTTGGAAGTTTCGGCAGAAACATCGGGGCCTCGGTCGGCACCTCGGTCACACCCAGGCATGACGAAGCGACGATTCAACTGCATATGATCGATCCTGCCACCCGTAAGGTTTTTTGGTCCGCTTCCGATACGAAACGATTTGAAACGGCCGACGATCCGCATAAGCGTGCAGCGTTTTTCAAAGCACGCATCCGCGAAATGCTCGCCGCTTTCCCTAACGCACGCAAGGGGTGACCATGCTGCTCCGCCTTCTTCTCGCAACGCTTTTTCTGATCTTGGGTGGATGTTCCAGCCTGAATGTCCAGACCGACTACAACCCCGGGTACGACTTTTCGAAACTGAAACGTTTCGCCGTCATCTATCCCAAAAACGAAGCCATCACGCTTACACAAGAGCGCATCGCCAAAGCGGTCACCGACGAAATGGCCTCCAAAGGGTTTGTAGAAACCGACAAGGCCCATGCCGATTTCTACATCGTCTTCCATCTCGACGTCACGACGCGAAAACAGGTAGTTACCGATTACCAGGCCGTCGGCCTCTACCCCTACTACTATGGCTACCGTACCCCCATAGTGATGGTCCCTGTCGAGCGTGAGTACACCTACGAAGAGGCCAAGATCATCATCGATGCCCTCGACCCGCACGGCAACAATATCTTCTGGCGAGGTGTCGCCACCGACAGGCTTCACAGCTTCAAAACCCCGAATGAACGCATGAAATATATCCGCGAAGTGGTCAAAGAGGTGATGAAGAGTTTCCCTCCGAAAAAACGGCACTGAAAATAGCCGGAGAAATCGGACCGATAACCCTCTTTTCGCCAAAGCCGATATGATATAATCTCCAAAATTCCAAAAAGGTCCGTTGATATGAAAAGAATTTTAATGACGCTTTTTCTGCTTTTAAGCACATTCACGTTTGCCGACGAGATGGCGGAGAAGATAAGACTCCAAAATCAAAGCGTCGTCAAAGCCGCAGCCGAAGCGATGTCCAAAGAGCTTCCCAAGCGCGTGGACCCACATACGCAGCTCATCGGCATAAAAGCCGACGGTGAAAAACTGATCTACACCTTCGAGATCGATGCCGCCCCCAAAAACGACGAAGCGATCGTCAAAGAGGGAAAAGAGCGTATGCGAAAAAACGTCACGGCCGGCGTCTGCAACACGTCTCGACGTTTTCTCGAAAGCGGCATCACGATCGCCTACCATTACGTTTCGGCCGCTACGACAAGAGAACTGTTTCGTTTCGACGTCGACAAAACCGCGTGCAATTACAGATAAACGATTAAACGATGGATGAACGAAAGCGCTATACCTACCGATTCACCGTTGCAGAAGATGCGATCGACTTCAACGGCCACGTGGGTAACGTCACCTATCTGCAGTGGATGATAGAAGCCGCCACCGCCCATTCGGAAAGCCTTGGATGGGGCTTTGAACAGTGCCGAAAACTGGGCGGAACATGGGTCGCGAAATCACACGTCATCGAGTACAGACATCCCGCATTCGAAAACGAAACCCTCCTCATGGAGACATGGCTGGAAGAGATCGGAAAAATCAAGGCGGTCCGCCGCTACCGCATAACGAAAGCGCGTGACGGCAGCATCGTGTGCGAAGGAGAAACAGAGTGGATCTTCGTCGACAGTGAAACAATGCGCCCGATGCGCATTCCTCAACAGATCGTCGAAGCGTTCGGAAGAGGAAAGTCGTAGAAAAATTCTAGACTCGAACCCCGGCCTCTTTGTTCCGCTACAATCCTTTTTAAATAATCATTTTTCAAAATATGCTACAATATATAATCATTTTTCAATAATTGTAATCGTTTTTCAAGGAATTGGCATGAGGTATAACCCTGCCGGCTATGAAGCCATCATAAAACAGTATCGTCTTGATGTCATACCAAATTGGCACCGCTCCTATATTTGGAAAGAGCGTCAAGTGCATCACCGGCAAGACAATGATAACGGTATCGAAGAGATATACCCTGCACGATACCAACCAGGCCCAGGCATAGGAGAACAGCTGGAGTTTGCCTTGAAATACGATGGCGTGAACCTTGCCATACTTTCACAAATATTTTCCATTGTCGATACGAAGGAACTGCTTGAATACCTTGAGTCCAAGCCAACAGGAAAGTATGCAAGGCGCATCTGGTTTCTCTATGAGTTTCTGACCGGCGAAGAACTCCCTCTGAAAGATCTGGAGCAGGGAAACTATATCGATCTTCTTGAGAGTGATCGATACTATACACTCTCAAAAGGCGAATCTGTCAGACGACAAAGGATCCGCAATAATCTACTGGGAACCAAAGCATTCTGCCCCATTGTTAGAAAAACGGAAACACTCCGGCGGATGGAAGAGGAAGATCTTGCACAACTCTGCGAGGATCTGCTTGTCGACTACCCTCCTGAACTTCTAAGACGAGCGCTCGCCTATCTCTATACCAAGGAGACCAAATCTTCATTCTTTATAGAGCATGAAGAACCAAACAGTACACGCACCGAAAGATTTGTGGCTTTGCTTCAAGAAGCTCAAAAAGAGGATTTTTGCCAAAAAGAGAGATTACTCGAGTTGCAAAACCGTATTGTAGATAAACGGTTCGCAGACAGAGATTATCGTCAAAATCAAAACTATGTGGGTGAAACCGTTTCATTTGGAAGAGAAAAAGTCCACTATATTTCACCAAAACCCCAAGATCTGGAAGGGTTGATGGAAGGGCTGATCGAGTGTCATCATCGAATGGGAGAAGGTGGAGTCCATCCTATTGTCCACGCTGCGATTATTGCATACGGTTTTGTTTTTTTACACCCTTTCGAAGACGGGAATGGACGGATACACCGTTTTTTGATTCACAACATTCTTGCTATCCGAGGTTTTACGCCAAGTGGCATTATGTTCCCTGTATCTGCCGTAATGCTTAAAGATGCCGTCTCTTACGATAGATCTTTGGAAGCCTTTTCATCCAAACTTATACCGCTTATTGAGTATGCCCTCGATGAAGAAGGCATGATGCGAGTTCTCTCAGATACAGCACTTTGGTATCGCTATATGGATATGACATCTCAAAGTGAAGCGCTTTACCACTTTGTGAAAGAGACAATAGAAGAAGAGTTGCCAAACGAACTGTTGTTCCTATCAGGTTACGATAAAGCGAAAAAAGCGCTCAAGGAGATTGTCGATATGCCAGATCGCCTGATCGATCTTTTTATCCGCTTCACGATGCAAAACCACGGAAAGCTCTCCAAAAATAAAAGAGACCGATACTTTGAAAAGTTTACCGATCAAGAGATAGAGAAAATGCAGCGAACAGTCGCAGAGATATTTGATAAAGATTAGGTATTTTATAAACATTTTTCAACAAATCCGATAAATGTAACTATTTTTTTCAAGCAGTATAATCGTTTTTCATCTATCGACACCGCGGTTGATGACATGGTAAAACCCTGGAATTTCGATACGGGGCTTGCGGGGCATGGTGTTCTTTGGAAGGTCGGGATTTTATGATTTTACAGTGAAAATTCTGAAGTTATTGGTTATCACCTGACCCTTATAACTCTTATAACTGTTATGAAGCATAGAGGAGAATCACGCTTTTTCGGAGCCTTTTTCACTGCGGGAGGCCACCGCGGACTGAAGGAGTTCGACGATCAAAGGGGTGAAATAGGCGATCGTTTCGGGCGCTATCACCTGCCAGACCAGGGAGGTGCCGGCGCGTTTCAGATCTCCTTCGTCGAGTGCAGCGAGAAGATCCGAAACGTCGATGCCCGGATCGGTCTCACGGAGTCTGGCTTTGGCCTCTTCGAGCGAAAGCGTTCTGGGAGCGTACCGCCCTTTCGCTATGGCGTCGAAACGCCTTCTCGCCTCTTCGAGTTCGCTCATTCACGCAACCTGGAATTCGTGGCGAAACGGGCGAATAGGAGGGCGAAGAGCAGCAGCAGCGCGCCGGCGACAAAAGGGGCGGCGGTCTCCGAGACGTAGAGGGCGAAAAGCCGGTAGAACCCCCATGTCAGAAATGCGAGAGCGCCGAGCAGGGAGATGAAAGCGGCGGCGATCCATCCTACCATCCAACCGCTTCGATAGAGGGTATCGCGAAGCGACTCCCGCTGCCGCTGCATGAAGAGTTCCGCCGACTCCTGAAACGCGCGGCTCTCGGCTTCGAGCAGGTCCATCAGCGCGATGATGAAGTCGGATACCGTCACCTTGCTCATCAGCTTTTACCGCCCAGAACCTTTCCGAGAAGGAACCCGATACCGGCCGCCAGAAGAAGCGTTCCGACCGGGTGCTCCTTCTGCTGCTGCCTGATCGCTTCGATCGCCTCTTCCCCCTGACTTTTCAGAGCTTCGATCTGTTCGAGCCGCTCTTCGGGAATCTGGGCGGAAATCTTCTCCTTCACATCCTCGACGGAACTTTTGATCGTCTCTTCCCCCACTTTCCCGAGTGTTTCCGTGAGCCTCAAAAGATCTTTTTTAAGTATCTCTATCTCTTTTTTCAGTGCTTCGACCTCTGCATCCGGCTGATTTGCCGTCGTCGCTTTCCGTGTCATCGGGCGCTCCTTCAAGCGAATTTTTTACATTATATCCAAAAAGAAGAGGGAGCAGATAGGATAGGATGATATAGTGTAAGTAAGTATAAGTATAGAGGGGTCAGGTGATAACCGATAACTACTTTTCCCTCATCCGGCGTAAAATGCCATACACCGCCGGCTGGGAAATTCCCACAGCTTTGGCGATGGCATGTTGCGAATGGCCCGCCTCGTAGGCTTGCACAATCTTTGCATTACGCTCTTCTCTTTTCTGGGCGATTTTCACTTTTTCCAGAAGTTCGGAAGGGGGTTCTTCCTTTTGAATTGACGCCTCAACGAGCGAAGAAGCTTTTTCGAGTTCACTCAACGTTTCTTTGCTGACACGCACCGAAAGCATTTCACGAAGCGCTTTTTCG
The DNA here is from genome assembly GCF_030296055.1 of Hydrogenimonas cancrithermarum. Lineage (NCBI taxonomy): Bacteria > Pseudomonadati > Campylobacterota > Epsilonproteobacteria > Campylobacterales > Hydrogenimonadaceae > Hydrogenimonas > Hydrogenimonas cancrithermarum. The sequence goes on along the minus strand of NZ_AP027370.1, from coordinate 1,604,521 downwards.
TTTTTTTCGAAGTTCGTGATCAACCAGGCCTCTTTCAGACATTCCGGCAGCTTCTCTTCTCCTGTGAAATACCGGGCCGTCGCATAGGGGTAGCGTTCGGGACGTTCTACAAGCCCGGCTCTGAGAGGGTTCTGCTCGATATAGAGAATCAACGCATAGAGATAGGCCTCGTCAGTTACGTACCACGACCTGAAACGCCCCTGCCACAGGTGACCGCTACGATGGTATTTTTTGTTGAAGTAGATGGCGTAACCCGCATTGATCTGTCGCATGAATTTCGAGAGCACAGACTTTTCTATTTCCACAAGTAGATGGTAATGGTTGCTCATGAGGCAATAGTTGTGCAGGGTGACACCATGAGTTTTCGCTGCCTCGCATACCAGCGCTTCGAACTTTTTATAATCCTGCGGTTCTTCGAATACCGTTCTTTGTTCGACACCGCGGTTGACAAGATGATAAAATCCTGGAATCTCGATACGGGGCTTGCGGGGCATGGTGTTCCTTTGGAAAATCGGGATTTTATGATTTTACCGTAAAAATCCTGAAGTTATCGGTTATCACCTGACCCTTATAACATATAACACTTATAACAGTTTCATTCGCCAAGTATTTGTTATATCTTTTTTTCAATATATCTAACAGGACTTTGAGCGTTGTTACTTTCAGTAAAAGCTCCCCAATGCAAATTAGTTGTATCAACAAGTTTTAAATTTGTAAAATATATCCTTGATCTATTTGCTTCAATAATTTCTCTATCTAAATAATCTGCAAGATATATTTTATTTTGACCATTTTCTCTAACATATAGCAAAACTTTTTGAAAAATTCTATTTTGTGAAATAATCCAATTTCCACTATATCCTTCTCTACTATCTCTATTTAAGTTTTTTTTGTGGATTTCTTGATTGTTTTCTTGATCTAAATTGGTGAAAATTGCAATGTATTTATAATTTGGTTCAATATAATCAAATGCTATCATCGTAGTGTCCTTTTTTATTGATCCGATATTTCCGTACCATTCTCACACCATAGCGACAGAACATCGACCTTTTTCTACCGTTTCGTCCAAAATATCCCGATAGTCACACGTTTTTAGCAAACCATCACCGAATTTCTGTACAAAACACCCTTTCATCTTCCCTCCGCCAGCATGCTCTCCACGATCTTCCGGGCACCGTCGGGGCCGATCATCGTTGCGAGTTTTTCACTGACCGGGGCGATATTTTCTTTGTCGATTATATCCCAAAAAAGATCCGATTTCAACGCATTCTGTCTCACAATCCATCCGGCGTTTCGTTCAACGATATAACGGGCATTGTGATACTGGTGGTCGCCTGCGGCATAGGGGTAGGGAACGAAAAGGGTTGGAATCCTGTTCGCGGCAAGTTCCCAGAGGGTACTGGCGCCGGCACGGCTGACGGCGAAGTCGGCTTGGGCGATCCGCTTGTAGAGTTCTTTGTCGAAAGCGAAAACGTCGGCTTCGATGCCGAGCGCTTCGTAAGCACCTTTGATGCGCTCGTAGTCGAGGTTTCCGGTCTGGTGGACGATGCGGATGCCGCGTCTTCGCAGTTCGGGAGCGAGTTCGAGGGCGAAATCGTTGATCGCTTTGGCGCCCTGGCTGCCACCGAGGAAGATGACGGTTTCGACCTCCGTTCGGAGACGGGCGGTTTGGAAGAAAATTTCGCCGACGGGGTAGTCGATGCGGTCGTCGCCGTAGGAGGAGAAGAAGCGTTTGGCGAAGGGTTCGAGAATGCGGTTGAGGCGGCCGCTGACGGCGTTTTGTTCGTGGATAAAAAGCGGCGTGCCGGTAAGAATGGCAGCGAACGATGCGGGAGCGGCGGAGAAACCGCCGACGCTCAATACCGCTTCGATGCCGTGCGCTTTTATGAAGCGGCGCGCCTGCAGCGTCGCTTTGAACACCTGTGCCATCGAAGCGAGCTTTCCGAAGCCTCTTTGGTTCACAACGCCGCGTGTGGGGAGAAAGCGTTTCGCTTCGAAATCTGCGTCTTCACCGAACCACGCCCTGTCCTGCCCGCTCTCGGAGCCGATGTAACAAGGACGAATGCCTCGCCTGAGCAGCTCCTCTTTGACCGACCGGACAATGGCCAGATGCCCGCCGGTTCCTCCTCCGGTCAAAAGAATTTTGGATGGTTTCGGCTTCTCACTTCTCACTTCTCACTTCTCACTTTTTCGTACGCCTTCTCCAGTGCGGCGAGAAGAGCGTCGTAAGTGATGTCGGGATTTGCGGCGAGGATCTCCTGCATGACGACGTTGTCCTCTTTGCCATTCCAGACTTTGACGTAAGTGCCCTCTTTGTAGCCGTGCCGTTGCCTGAACTGGTTGAGAGCGTTTTTGCCGATGTAGAGACGGTAGAGTTCGTCGAAACTCATCCCCACGGCGTCGACACACTCCCAGAACTGCTCCAGCAGCTCTTCCTGGTAGACCTCGTCGTCGGTTTTTACGAGTGCCATCGCCATCAGGTTTTCGAATGGCTCCAGCAGCGCTTCCAGACGCGCATTGTCCGCTTCACTCCACGCTTTCGGCAGTTTTATTTGGCTCACCTTCATCGTAGAGAACGCCAGTTTCGCCGCCTCTTCGGGGGTATGAAAGCGTAAAATGTAGCTCATGACGAAGTGCCAGATGTCGACCATCTCGATCTTGATGTTTTCCAGGTCGATACCGCCGGCGATGTTTTTCCAATGCTTCCAGCTGAAACTGTCGACGAGCTCCGCCGTCTCCATCACGATGCATCGCTTCCAGTTGATCACCTTGCCCTGTTTCGTCACGCCTTCGCGCCACTTCGGGCCGTTGGTATCGTCGTTAAGCCGCTGCTGCAGCCTGAACATCTCGACAAGTTTCGAAAGTTTATCCACGTTACACACTCCTCAAATTTTTCACTGTTTAAAGTTTCGCTTTTTTGCTCATCGACAGCGCCAGTCCCATCCCGATGGAGAGTGCCAGTATCTGCGATCCGCCGTAACTGAGAAACGGCACGGCGATCCCTTTGAGCGGGATGACGCCGCTGATGCCGAGCGCATTCATCAAAAACGAAAAGCCGATAATCATCGCAAGCCCCGCACAAAAGAGATAGTAGATGGCGTTGTCGCTGCGTCCGGCGATTTTTAGAAGCCGAAAGATGACGAACATCATCAGCGTCACAACGGCTGCTACCCCCACTACGCCGATCTCCTCGGTCATGCCGGCCAGAACGAAGTCGGTGTGAACCTCACTCAAAAAGCCAAGCTTCAGCACACCGTTACCGAGCCCTACACCAAAGAGACCGCCATGGTGGATTGCATGAAGCGAGTTGCTTACCTGGTAGGGTTCCTCGGCAAGGTTCACTTTCGGCACTGCCGCCGCCCACTGCGGGAAGAGCTCGGCGATCGCGTTTTGCAGCATGTACCACCACCCTTTGAAGCGCTCGATCCGGTGGGGCGATGTGACAATGAACCCGGCGATCAAGAGAAGACCGACCAGCAGCGTCATCCCGAAAAAGCGAATGCTGCTGCCGGCGAAAATCATCAAAAAAAGCAGCGTCGCCGCCAGCACGATCACCTGCCCCAGGTCGTTTTGAAAGATGGCGATGATAAACATGATCGCCACGAAGACGATCAGGTACGGCAGTACAATCAGCAGCTCCTCTTTGAGCGTGTAGCGCACCTCTTTGGCACGGGCCACATGCTTGGGAAGCACCTTACGCGAAAAGCTCCATGCCAGAAAGTAGACGAAGCCGATTTTGAAAAACTCGACGGGTGCCAGCGAGAGCGGTCCCAGCCTCAACCACCGTTTCGCACCGCCGACCTCTTTGGCGAACTGTTCGGGCAGAAACGGCAGAGCGACCATCATTAAGATCGAGACGATCAACAGGGTAAATCCCAGCGGTGTAGCGATCTTTTCCGGATTCTGCCGCGCAATAAGCCACATCAGCACGATGCCCGCCATCCCCGCGACGAACTGCCGCAGGAAAAAGTGCCACGGCGGCGTGTTGAAAAGCAGCACCGTATAGGCAGATAACGAGTAACTGAAGACGATACCGATGACAATGAGTACCGTTGCGGTTAAAAAGAGGGGACGGTCAATCATGCATGTTTTTCTTTAATTGTTTGGCTCTTAATTTTTGATATTATATGGAAACGTAACTGTTTAACGGATAAAGGTTTTCAAGATGACAAGAAGATTGGCGCTCTTTTCATTGATACTTCTTTTTTATGCCGGATGCGAGTCGAAAGTGGAGAAAAAAGAGACACCCAAAGAGCCCTCGTTTATCCGTTATACCGTCAAATCGTACCAGCAGACGATGCAGATACTCGACAATCTCGGCTACACCGACGAAGCCTTCAGAAAGGGAATGAAAACGATTCCGCGCATCGTCATTACCCATATCTCGAAGCGGTGGGGCGAAAAGGCCGACAAGATTCCGGTACCGCTTAAAAAGAGTATCTTCCTGCGTCTGCTCGCCTCCGAAGCGCTGATGGCGAACGAAGAGGTCCAAAAAGAGCGCGAAAAGCTTCTGAAAATTTACGGCGAACTCAAAAAAGGGCCGATTTCACGCAGCGATACCAAGTGGCTTCGGCAGCTGGCACTCAAATACAAAGTGCTCAAAGAGAAGAACGAATCCCTCACACCCAAAAAACTCGATGAACTGCTCAAGCGGGTTGACATCATCCCGCCGACGCTCATTTTGGCCCAGGGCGCCGTCGAGAGCGGATGGGGAACGTCGCGGTTCGCCGTGGAGGGCAATGCGCTCTTTGGCCAATGGAGCTTCAGCGACACCGCACTCAAACCCAAAGAGCAAAGAAGCCACCTTGGCAACTACGGCCTAGCAACTTTCGATTCGCCGCTCGATTCGATTCGCTCTTATCTTCTGAACCTCAACACCCATCCTGCCTACCGCCGCTTTCGCGAACTCCGTGCCCGACTTCGCAAAGAGAACAGACCGCTGACGGGCATGGCGCTTATCCATACGCTCGACCACTACTCCGAACGCAAAGAGGCGTACGTCGAAGACCTCATCAAACTGATCCGTACCAACAACCTCGCATGGCTCGACCGCGCGAAACTTCAAACCAACCGTCCCGTCGTCATCCACCCCGATGCATAGCCGCTCCTGAGACATCACGAAAACCATACAAACTGGGAACGTTTTTTGCTTGTTCTTTTGCAACATTTGCAAAAGGAGTCTCAATGGAGATCAACCGCGCCCACACTCTGATGGCCAAAGCTCTCGACTACCGGGCACTCAGACAGGATCTGATAAGCTCGAATATCGCCAATGTCGACACCCCTTTCTACCGCTCGCGCGACATAGCGTTTGAGGATGCGCTGGCCATCGAGCGCGACCGCCTCTATGCCAGACCCTCTGCAAAACTCGAGCTTGCCGCGACCCATGCAAACCATCTGAACGGCACGACAGAGGATGCATCGGCACACGCCGAGATTTTCTTCAGGGATGGCCACACAGCCCGCAACGACGGCAACACGGTCGATCTCGACGTCGAAACGACGGAGATGGCCAAAAACACGGTCATGTACAATGCCCTGGTCGCCGCACTGAAGAAAAACGGCGCCATCTTCCGCAGCGTTATCGACGCTTCGGCGAAAGTCTAAGGAGTTTTCATGAGTTTTTTGAGCAGTTTCGACATCAACGGCTACGGTCTTTCGGCCCAGCGTTTCCGTGTCAACATCATCAGCTCGAACATCGCCAATGCCAACACGACCCGAACCGACGAGGGCGGCCCCTACCGACGTCGCGAAGTGGTTTTCAAAGCCTTCAATTTCGATAAAGTTTTAAACAGTAAAATAGAAGAAGATTCAGAGTTTCTGCCCTACTCCGATCCGCTCGGGGAAGGGAGAGAAGGAAAAACGGCCGTGCCGCCGGTGATGGGGGTCGTCGTCGACAAAGTCGTCCGCGACGACAGCGAACCGCGTATGAAATACGACCCTTCCCATCCGGATGCCAATGCCGAAGGGTATGTTGCCTACCCAAACATTAACCCGGTCATCGAAATGGCCGATCTAATAGAAGCGACGCGTGCCTACCAGGCCAATGTGGCGGCCTTTCAGAGCGTCAAAGCGATGGCGACGAGCGCCATCGACATCTTAAGAGCGTAAGGACTTTTCAGTGGACAAAAACGTTCAGGGTCTCAACCAACTCTCTACCGGCGATCTGCTCCAGAGCAAGAACAGAGTCGCAAAGCCCGAAGGCAGCGATTTTGGCGATGTACTCAAAGAGTCGCTCGAAGAGGTGAACGATCTGCAAAAAGAGGGAGAGAAGGCGATGAGCGATATCGCAACCGGCCAGGTAAAAGATCTGCACCAGGCAGCCCTTGCCATCGACAAAGCCGAGATGAGTATGAAACTGATGCTCGAAGTACGCAACAAGGCGATCAATGCGTACAAAGAGATTCTAAGAACCCAGATCTAACCTCACACCCAGGACTGCCGTGTCGCCACTATTTTCTCCTTCCAGCGAACTTGACGAGCTAATCGGCAAAAAGACCAAACTTCTTGTCATTCTCATTCTCTTCATCATCGGTCTTGCCGTCTTCGTCGGTTCCATCGTCCACACGGCTCTCGGCCAGCGGCAAATACCCAAACTGGTCATCAGCGAAACCAACCGTGCGCTTCGCGGCGGCATCGTCAGCAAAGAGGGCTTCAAACTCGCTTTCAGCCAGAAACTCTACAAAGCGATGGTCAACACCCGCAACATCGATCCCGACAAAAAAGAGCTCTTCATCCGGCTCTTCAGCATCTACAGCGGCATCCCGGAAAAAACGGTGGCCAAGCGGCTCCGAAAAAAAGGAAATGTCGTCCTCTCCTACAGGGTTGATGCCAACCGCGCGAAATACCTCAAATCGCTGGCACGCAAGCTCCGTCTGCTCGATGTTTTCATCCCCTACAAAGACAAGAACGGCCGCATCATCAAGTACGGCCTGAGTCTGACCGAAAGCGGCGAGTCGCGAATCTTCGCCTACAAAGACATGCTCACCCCCGTGATGGGATACATGCGCAAAAGGGAAGAGGATGGCTTCACTCGCCCCGAGGGTGTCAAGGGCCTCGAGAAGTATTACCAAGAGGAGCTGCGCCCCATCCAAAACGGCATCGTCAAAGGGGAGCGCGACATCGGGAACACGATCATTCTCAGCGGCAACAGCCTCGTCAGGCCCGCCATCGACGGAATGACCCTCTACCTCAACATCCCCGTCGGTCTGCAAAAAGGGGTCGAAGCCCTGCTCGACAAGGCGAAAAAGGAGCTGGAAGCCAAAGAGGCGATCGCCTGCATTATGGAAGCGGAAAGCGGAAAAATCCTCTCGCTCGCCACCTCCAACCGCTACGACCCGGCCAACATCCGCCGAAAGGACTACCCTTCGCTCAATGTCGCCGCCGTCGAATACACCTATGAACCGGGATCGGTCATGAAACCGATCACCTTCGCGCTGTTGCTGAAGCACAAACGCGTCAATCCGTTCGACATCGTCCGCACCTACGGCGGCCGCTACAAACTGGGCCGGAAAATCATCACCGACGAACACAAAGAGGAGTGGATGAGTGCCGAAAACGTCATCGTCCACTCTTCCAACATCGGGATCGCCCAGTTGGCGCAACGTCTCGACGGCGTCGATTTCGTCGAGGGCTTCAAAGATTTCGGCTTCACCCAGAAAACCGGCATCGACCTGCCCTACGAACATACGGGCATCATGCCGCATGTGACGCAGATGGAGAGCGAAATCTACAAAGCGACGGTCGGGTATGGCTACGGCATACGCGTCACCCTCATGCAGCTGGTCCGCGCCTACAACGTTTTCAACAACCGCGGCCGTCTCGTCGAACCCAAAATCGTCGCAGAGATCGTCGATCCGATGGGCAGACACTATCCGGTCACCGCCGACGAGTCGATCCGTCAGGTAATCCCGCCGGCCACCGCCGCTCAAATGAAAAAGATTCTGGAAAAGGTTGTCCTGAAAGGAACCGGAACCAAAGCTAGAACACCGGGGCTACAGATAGGGGGAAAGACGGGGACGGCACATATCGCCTCAAGAAAAGGGGGCTACGCGAAGCTCTACAACAGCTCCTTCATCGGCTTCGCCAATGACAAAAACCACCGCTATACGATCGGCGTGCTGGTACGCGAAGCGAAAAAGCCCTACGCCTACTTCGCGGCGATGTCGGCCGTGCCGCTCTTCAAACAGATTGTCGACCTGATGGTCGAACAGGGCGATCTGGTGCCCGATCCGTCACTGGGCCCCCGTGCGGGTGAAAAAAGAGGGCATTAAACTCCTCTGCGCTCAGGTACTTAAATCCAAAGATTGTCGATGAGACGCGTCTGCCCAACCTTCGCGGCGACGAGAATGATCGTATTTTTTATCTCGACCTTCTCGAGCGGCTTGAAATCACGATCGACGATGGCGACATACTCGACATCGATATCTTTCATCATCTCGTGCATCTGTCGCTTGATCGCTTCACTCTCCAGTTCACCCGCCATGACGAGGCGTGAAGCGCGTTTGAGCGACCTGGAGATCGAGAGAGCCTTTTCTCGCTCTTCAGGTCGCAGGTAGACGTTACGACTGCTGAGCGCGAGCCCGTCCTCTTCGCGCACCGTATCGACCGGGACGATTTCGAGCGGCAGGAAAAAGTCTTCCGCCATCTTCTGCAGGATTCTCAGCTGCTGCGCATCTTTCTTCCCAAAATAGGCACGCGTCGGCCGTGTAAGGCCAAAGAGCTTCATCACCACCTGTACCACACCGTCGAAGTGTCCGGGCCGGCGGTTTCCTTCGAGAATATACCCCAGATAGGCAGGCGCTTTGAGTTTCACCTCGTCGGCACGGTAGATCGAGGAGATCTCGGGCATGAAAAGGATGTCCACCCCGGCCAGTTCGCAAATCTTTCTATCGGCCTCTTCACGTCTTGGATATCTGTCAAGATCCTCGCCGGGCAGAAACTGGGTTGGATTGACAAAAATGGAGACGATGAGATGGTCGTTTTCGGCCCGGGCTTTCTGGATGAGCGAAAGATGCCCGTGGTGAAGCGCTCCCATCGTCGGAACAAACCCCACACTTCCGGAAAGTTGGCCGCGCACAGCTTTGAGTGCTTCGATATCACGGATAATTTTCAAGGCAAGCCTTTATTTGGTAAAACTAAAAGTCATCTGAACAAAGCGAAGCGACTTTCCTGAACTTTTAGCTTTCAACTTTTAGTTTTTAACTCCAAAGAGATAGTATAATTACGCAATTATATCAAAGGATATCACCTGTGGACAGTTACGAATTTTCCGAACTGATGAAAAAACTTCAGACCAAGATCGAAAACATCAAAAACATTATCAAGCCCGACGAGATCAAAAAGCGTCTTAAAGAGATCTCCGAGATGGAGATGCAGGAGAATTTCTGGAGCGACGCCAAAAAAGCGGGCGAAATCCAGAAAGAGAAAAATCGCCTCGAGCGGATTTTGAAGCGTTACGAAGAGGCCGAAAGCGCTGTCAACGATGCACTCGATCTCTTCGAGATGGCAACCGAAGAGAAAGATGAAGAGACGCTCGAGCAGCTCTTTTCCGAAGCCCCCGAGATCGAAGAGCGGGTCAACAAGGTCGAGATCGAAGTGATGCTCAGCGGTCCGCACGACGCCAACAACGCCATCGTATCGATCCACCCGGGCGCAGGCGGTACCGAGAGCCAGGATTGGGCGAGCATTTTGTACCGTATGTATCTGCGCTGGGCGGAACGCCACGGCTTCAAGGTCGAGGTGCTCGACTACCAGCCGGGTGAAGAGGCCGGGATCAAAGACGTCAGTTTCATCATCAAGGGCGAAAACGCCTACGGCTACCTCAAAGTCGAAAACGGCATCCACCGTCTCGTACGCATCAGCCCCTACGACTCTAACGCCAGACGCCACACCTCTTTCGCTTCGGTCATGGTCTCTCCGGAGATCGACGACGACATCGATATCGAGATCGAAGACAAGGACCTTCGCATCGACACCTACAGGGCATCGGGTGCCGGCGGCCAGCACGTCAACAAAACCGAAAGCGCCATCCGCATCACCCATATCCCGACGGGTATCGTCGTGCAGTGCCAGAACGACCGCAGCCAGCACAAAAACAAAGCGACGGCGATGAAAATGCTCAAAAGCCGCCTCTACGAACTGGAACTCGAGAAGAAAAAAGCCGAAGCCGACGGCGTCGAAAAGAGCGATATCGGGTGGGGGCACCAGATCCGCTCCTACGTGTTGGCACCCTACCAGCAGGTCAAAGACACCCGCAGCGGCCAGGCCTTCAGCAATGTCGACGCGATTCTCGATGGCGACATCGACAAACTGATCGAAGGGGTCCTCGTGGCCGAAGCCGAAAAACAGAGCGGCGAGAAGTCTTAAACTTCTCGCTCCACCCTCTCTTTATCTACTATTAACACGAATTCACCTATCATAATACCAATGAGAGTATTTTTCTCCGTATAAGGATTCTTCATGCCAAGAACGCTTCTGCCGCTGATATTGATCTTTGGCTTTTTTTTCACAGGTTGTCAAGAGAAGAAGCCAGAAGCCAAAGCCGCCAAAGAGACCCCGGCACTTCCGGTCGAAACGATCACCGTCAAAAAGCGAAACATCCCTATCTGGATAGAATTTACGGGAATGACCAAAGCCAGCAGCGAGCAGGCGGTACGCGCACGCGTCTCGGGACGGCTCGTCAAACGCTTTTTCCGCGACGGCGAAACGGTGAAAAAGGGGCAGAAGCTCTTTTTGATCGAGCCAGACCGCTACGAAGCGGCGCTTCAAGCGGCCATCGCCAACAAAAAACGCGACGAGGCGATGCTCAGACTCGCCAAAGCCAATGTCGCCCGCTACAAGCCGCTTGCCGAAGAGGGGTTGGCACCCAGGGCGACACTGGAGGAGTATGAAGCGCAGATGGCCAATTACGAAGCGGCGATTCTGGCCGACGAGGCGAAAATCGCCGAAGCGAAACTCGACCTCGACTACACGGTCGTACGGGCCCCGATCGCCGGAAAAACGAGCGCACGCCGTGTCGATGTGGGCAACCTGGTCGGCTACGGCGAAGCGACGCTTCTGACGACGATCATGCAGACCGATCCGCTCTATGTCTACTTCTCCCCTTCCGAAAAAGAGGCGAAAAAAATTTCGACCTACGCATCCAAATCGAAGCTCGACGTCTTCGTCGAGATCCCATCTTCCGACGGGATGCTTTCGCGTCCGCGGCTGAAAGGGTATGTCGATTTCACCGACAACACGGTCGACCCGAAAACATCGACCGTCACGATGCGCGCCGTCTTGAAAAACAGCCAGTCCGAAGCCCTCCCGGGAACCTTCGTCTATCTCAACCTCTTCGTCACCGACCAGCACCCCTTTATCGTCGTCCCGCCCCAGGCGATCTTCGAAGACCAGCAGGGCAAATTCGTCTATCGCGCCGGTAAAACCGCCAAAGCGAAGCGTACCACGGTCGAACCGGCTTTCTCGACCCGTTTTTTCGTCGCGATCAAAAAAGGGCTGGACGAGGGTGACCGTGTCGTCGTGTCGGGCCTCAAAAAGGTCCGTGACGGCATGCCGCTCAAACCCGAAGATGTCACGAAGACCAAAGGCCCCGAAGCGCTGCTGAAAAAAGTGGCCGACGCGATGGGCATGGAATAACCGATGTTCTCCGTCCTCTTCATCAAACGCCCGATCTTCGCGATGGTGATCTCGCTCATCATCATCATCGCGGGGCTTCTTTCGATCTACGTTCTGCCGGTCCAGGAATTTCCCGACGTGGCCCCCCCGACCGTGACGGTCTCCGCCAACTATACGGGGGCCAACGCCTTCGATGTCGAAGAGAGCGTCACACGCCCCCTCGAAGACAAACTCAACGGCGTACAGGGGATGATCTACATCGAATCCTCCAGTACCTCGGCAGGCCAGTCGAAGATCACCGTCTACTTCGAGCCGGGATACGATCTCGATATCGCCGCCGTCGACGTTCAGAACAAGGTCTCGATCGCCGAGCCCTCTCTGCCGGCGGAGGTGAAACAGCAGGGAATCACCGTCAACAAAGAGACGGCCAGTATGGTCTGCGCCGTCACCCTCAGCGGCGACGAGCAATATGACGATGCCTTTTTGAGCAACTTCATCACAATCAACATCCTTGATGAACTGAAGCGGATTCCGGGCGTCGGAAAAGCGGAGATCATGGGAGAGAAGAAGTATGCGATGCGCATATGGCTCGATCCCGACAAACTCAAAGCGCTCGGCATCGCCCCGAACGAGGTGATCGGAGCGATCAAAAGCCAGAACAGGCAGGCATCGCTTGGAAAGATCGGTGCGGCACCGACCTACCGCGACCAGCCCTTCGAGTATGTCCTGACCACCAAAGGACGTCTCGCCACGGTCGATGAGTTTCGAAACATCGTCGTCAAACACCGTAAAGACGGTGCGCTCGTCTACCTCGACGATGTCGGCCGCATCGAACTGGGTGCCGAAAAGTATGACTGGAACGCCGCCCTCAACGGCAAACCGACCGGGATGATCGGCATCTACCAGCTTCCCGGCTCCAACTCCCTCGAGATCCGCAAAAAAGTGGGTGAGACGATGGATCGGCTGAAATCCCGATTCCCCGAAGGAATCGCCTACTCGATCCCCTACGATACGACCCAATATGTCGAGGTGGCGATCGACAACGTCGTGAAAAACCTCTTCATCGCGATTCTACTCGTCATCCTCATCATCTACATCTTCCTGCAATCGTGGCGCCCCACCGTCATCGCTTCGGTCGCCATTCCGGTCTCGCTCATCGGTGCCTTCGCCGTCATGCAGGCGGCCCCCGGCTTTTCGATCAACTTCCTGACGCTCTTTGGCCTGATCCTCGCCATCGGGATCGTCGTGGACGACGTCATTCTCGTCGTCGAAAATGTCGAGATGATCATGAAAAAAGAGCCCGACCTGCCGATCCCCCAGGTGGTGAAAAAGGCGATGATCGAGCTGATCGGGCCGATCATCGCGACGACGCTGGTGCTCGTGGCGGTCTTCGTCCCCGTTTCGATGATGCCGGGCATCACCGGATCGCTCTACCAGCAGTTCGCACTGACGATCTCGTTCGCCGTCATCATCTCCTCGCTCAACGCACTGACCCTCTCGCCGGCACTGAGCGCCATCATTATCAGGCGGCAGGGGCCGGATGCGAAGAAGTTTGTCGGCTTCGAACTTTTCGAGCGCTTCTTCGACCGGCTCACCGCCGGATACACGGCCCTCGTCACACTGCTCGTAAAACTACGCTGGGCCGTCATGACGCTTTTTTTCCTGGCACTCGGCGGGGTCTACTACCTCTTCTCGATCACCCCGACAGGTTTCGTCCCTTCCGAAGACAAGGGTGCGTTTCTCGTCTCCTTCACGCTGCGTCCCGGCAGTACGATCGAACGGACCCTCGATCTGCGCAAAGAGGTGAGTGACGTGGTCGCTAAAATCCCCGGTGTCGCCGACGTCATCGCGATCGACGGCTTCAACGCCATCTCCAACACCCTCGACCCGAGTGCCGGCGTGCTTTTCGTTTCGCTCGAACCGTGGGAGGCGCGAAAAGCGGCGGGAATGGATGTCGAAAGCATCATCCAAACCGTCAACCGCAAAGGTGCGAAATTCACCGAGGCATCCGTCGCCGCCTTCAACCTTCCGGGCATTCCCGGGCTTGGCAGTGTCGGCGGTTTCGACTTCCGGGTACAGGACTACCTGGCGAGCGACCTGGATACCTTCCTCCGCCACGTCCGGGAGCTGATAAAAGAAGCCAACGCCGATCCGCGCATCGGCCGGGCCTTCACCACGTTCGACGCCTCCTATCCGATGTACTACATCGACATTGATCGAAAAAAAGCGAACGCCCTAGGGGTCGACATCGCCAATCTTTTCGCGACGCTGCAGACCTATCTGGGCTCCTATTACATCAACGACTTCACGAAATTCGGAAAGGTCTTCCGCGTCTTCGTCCAGGCCGACAAAGCCTTCCGAAGCGACAAGTCGGACATTTCCAAACTCTTCGTCAAGAGCGCCTACGGCAAGATGGTGCCTATCGGCTCGCTCGTGAAGATCGAAGAGATCACAGGGCCGCAGAACCTCCCGCACTACAACCTCTACCGAGCCATTCAGATCACGGGAAACGCCGCACCGGGCTACAGCTCCGGCCAGGCGATGGCGGCGATGGAGGAGATCGCCGAGCGCCTGCTGCCAAAAACCTACGGCTTCGAGTGGTCGGGAATGTCCTATCAGGAGAAGCTGGCCGGAAACGCGCAGATCTATGTCTTCATCTTTGTCACGATCGTCGTCTTTCTGGTATTGGCGGCGCAGTATGAGAGTTGGATCCTGCCGCTGATGATTCTGCTATCGGTCCCCATCGTCATGATCGGTGCGATCGTCGCCCTGCGGATGGCGGGGCTGCCACTCAACATCTACGCCCAGGTGGGGCTGGTGCTGCTCATCGCCCTCGCCTCCAAAAACGCCATTTTGATCGTCGAGTTCGCCAAAGAGCTACGGGAGAAGGGGCACACCATCTTCGATGCGGCGATCATGGCCGGAAAACTCCGTTTCCGGGCGATCATGATGACGATTCTCTCCTTCGTCTTCGGCGTCATGCCGCTGGCCTTCACGACAGGGGCGGGTGCGATCACCCAGCGCTCGATCGGCGTGGGGCTGTTGGGCGGGATGGTGATGGCAACCGTCGTCAGCACCCTGCTGGTACCGGTGCTTTACGTCGTCCTGGAGACGATGCGCGAGAAATTCGTCGATGTCGAAGAGGAAGTCGCAAGAAGGGAGTCGTTATGAAACCGGGAGTCACCATGATACGTTTGATTTTTTCGCTCATTGCCTTTTCTTCCCTGCTTTCGGCCGAGCCCAAGGTTCTGAAAATCGACGATCTTGTCACGATAGCACTTGAAAAGAGCCCCGACCTCGACATCTGGCGGGCCGACTACAATGCATCGAAACAACGTACCCGCCAAGCCGAAGGGGAGCGCAGACCGCGGGTCGACATCGGTGCCGGCGCCGGAAGCACCGTAGTCAAAAGCGCTTCCATCGATGGAACACAGAGCTCCGGCCTGATGACCGGAACCCTCTCCGTCTCCCAGCTGCTCTACGATTTCGGAAAGACAGGGAAAAAGATCGAAGCCCACCGCCTCGGCACCGACACCGCCCACGCAACGCTGCAGCAGAAGATCTCCGACAAGATTTTCGACGTCAAAGAGGCCTATTACTATGTCCTGCAGGCGAAAAACCTGATCGCGGTCAACGAAGAGAACGTTCGTCTCAACGAAAAACAGCTCCACCGCGCCGAACGCTACTATGAAGCGGGGATCCGCACCAAGATCGACGTTTCCGATGCGAAGGTCAACCTCATCCAGGCCCGAAAATCCCTCAACAGTGCACGCTATGAATACCGTCGTGCACGTATCTGGCTCGAGAAGGTGGCCGGACTCGATCCCCATGCGGTTCCCCACCGCCTCTACGCTCCCGAAATCGACTACGCCAACGCCGACAAAAGCCTACCGGTCATGGAAAAGAGCCTCGAAGAGCTCGTAGCATTCGCTTACAGCCATCGCATGGAACTACGGAGTCACCACAGCCGGATCGAGAGTGCCAAAGCACGCCTGGCAAGTCTCAGGGGCGGCTACTACCCCAAGTTCTTGGCCACACTCGATTATACGCACAACGAAGTGGCCGACAGTGATCTCGAGCTCTATGTCCCAAAAGATCAGGCCAACGCGCTCGTCATCCTGAAGTGGAACCTCTACGAAGGGGGCAAAACCGATGCCCGCATCGAAGAGGCGCGCGCCGAACTGCTCAAGAGACTCGCGCAGTACAACGACGTGAAATCACGTATTCGGCAGGAGGTGGCCGACGCCGTCACCCGGGCACTCAGAAACCGTGACGAGGTGATCTTGGCCCAGAGCCTCGCCGAAGCGGCCAAAGAGAAGTTCGAACAGGCGCAGAAACGCTACGAACACGGCATCGGCGACTATATCGAACTGCAGCAGGCACGCCAGGGGTATATCGACGCTTCCAGCAGCCTCGTCGTCAGCTACTACACTCTCTTCACCTCTCTCGCCGCCGTCGAACGGGCCGTCGGAAAATAGCCGGGGAAAACGTCGTCTGCAGCGGTGTTACACCAAAATATGTTATGATTTTTTAAAAAGTTCAGGAGAGACGATGGGCGGATGGACATGCTCCCACCAAATCGGAAACATTTGCGACCTTCTAGACCAGCCCTGCGAACCGGGTATGAAAGGGTGTACCCTTTACGGTAAAGCGGTCTTCGCCGATCCCAAAACACCGTCCAACGAAGCGGTCGAACGACGTGAAGAGATACGAAGAAAAAAAGAGATGGAAGAGTTGATGGAGCGCGCGAAAAAAGGATTTTAAATCGGAATTTTTTGCAATATTGAGCTACACTGCCGAAACTACCGAGGCAAACAACCATAAACGACTTTGTTTTTTCCGTTTCGTTTGGCCTCGTAAAGCCGTTTGTCCGCTTCCTCAATTATTCCATCGATCGACCGGATCCACTCCGGGTCGACTTCGAAAAGGCCGATACTGATCGTAAATCTCGTTTCTCGATTGCCTTGCTTGAAAAAATGGCCATGCACTTTTCGGCGCACTTTTTCCAAAACACGCAACGCTCCTTCCAAATCCGTATTGGGCATAAGTACGAGAAACTCTTCCCCGCCATAACGAAACAGATAATCGGAACGCCGCATGTTACGCTGCATCAGACGAACCAGTTTGGCGAGAACGAAATCCCCGAACGCGTGTCCGAAAGTATCGTTGATACGTTTGAAATCGTCGATATCGATCATTGCGACGAGCAACGGTTTTCCGGCGAGACGGCTCAGTTCGACCTCTTGGCCGAGAATGGGAGCGATCATCCGTTTGCTGAAAGCACGGGTCAGCCCATCGTACTTCAACTCTTCCGAAATATCGAAGATATTGATGACGAAAAGCAGTGTCTCTATCTCGAGTATAAGCGTCTTGATCTCCTGAAAGAGCGCATAAGCACGTATGTAATCCTCCCGCTTCAAAGTGTAGTGCAACACATAGAGATCTTTGTGAAACTCTATATGTTCGCGCTTTATCTGGTCGAACTCTTCACAGGTATGGGTATGCTCTTTAAGCATATCCAGTTCCTTTCCGAACCGGCACGGCGTCTCGATAAACGCTTCGAGCCTATCGTAATCGAGCGGCTCCTTTTGTACGATTTTGTCCAGCTCCATCATCCAGTCGACATGGATCTTCATCAAATGGGCCACAACAGGGGCATTGGATTTGTTTCTTTTTTTCGTGAGGGTTTGCACAAAGCGATGCATATCGTTGAAAAAATAGCCTTTTGCGATGAAGCGTTCCGCCTCTTCGTAGTAGCGAATGACGGACTCTACGGAGTCTCCATGGGTTTCGGGGTGCAGAAAGAGAGAGATGGTCGCCCGTTCCAGAAAGTTGACCGCTTCGCATATAGATAGAAAAGGGATCTTTCTGTCGTGATGGCTTTTTCCTAGCTCCTCATAGAGTGCCGGATCGAAGATTTCATGTTCGAGATAGTCGATTAAAAGTTTTTTCTGCTTTTCGGCAATCTTCCCGATCTGCTCTTTCGATTCAAAGAAAGAGGACATATTTTTTTGCGCTAGAAACTCATGATAAAAAGCGTCGTAAACGGTATCCAGCTCTTTCTCGCAAAATCGATGGTGCATCACATATCCTTATAAAACCATTGTAGCGGAATTTTGCGAATCACGATGGGTCTATTTGGTTTGAAATCAATTTTTAATACTTCTTTAAGCATGAAAAAAAAAATCGATCTCGTAGATCGTTTCGTACGTGTAATTGCCGAAGATAAAAGTGGGACTCGGTCAAACCTTAAACAAAATATAATTTTATGAAAAATGCTTTGAAGTTCGATATTTAGGGAGCTTGAAGATGGCGCGCTCGACACGATTCGAACGTGTGACCGCTGGTACCGCAAACCAGTGCTCTATCCAGCTGAGCTACGAGCGCATCTCTTTGTGGACGGGAATTATACACCAAATCGTTTTGAATTTCAAGGTTTTTTTGAAAAATTCTCGATTTTTTTCAAAAGATGCATCGGTCCGAAGAGACGGTGGGCGTTTTCATTGAGAATGAAGGTATGGTTGTAGGGATGTTCCATGCATCGATGGCGGAACCTTCCGGCCTCCGGAATCTTTTGAATCATCTTGGCGATATTGCCGAAAAGGATCAGCTCGACGTTGCTATCGATGCGCTCCAAAAGCGTTCCGACGAAGGGTTGCCACGCTTTGGCATGGCGGGTTGAAGCGCGTTTATCCTCGAACAGTAGTGCGGCATTCAGCAGCAATACACCGTTTTTTTCGAAGTTGAGACGCAACTCTTCGATCGAGTCGATCAGATCACGCTTGTCGAGTGCCGCGATCACCTCTTGCGAAAGTTCATCCGGCTGAAGCCTTCCATCGGCGACCAGCGCCATTTTGACGAAATTGCGAAGGCTTGTGGCCCGATTGACCGCTTTGCTCAAACCACTTTCGGAAAATATCGACTCTACCGCACCGTCGATAAATGCATAGCCCGTCGCCGACGCCTCTCTCGGATAGGGATCCTGGCCAAAAAGGATATAGCGGAGTTTCGATTTCGGCAATGTCTTGAAAGCGTTGAAGATGTGCTCTTGCGCAGGGATGTAGCGGCCGTTCTCTACAAACTTCCGGTAGTTCCCATCGAGTGCGTTGTAGGCTGCGGCGATATCGTCGCGCCACTCGGGATGAACTTCAAGCATGAATTTTCGAGAACTTCAAAACGAGTTCCACTTCACCTTTGCCCAGGCGAAGCTGCTTTGCAATACTGGCGCTGTCCAACCCCTGGGCATGCAACTGCAGGATCTTCTGTTCATCGGGGGCGGCGTGTTCAGCGGCGAACGTCACCTGGCGCACTTTGCCGTCGAGCCGCTCGACACGCTCCTGAAGTTCCGTACGAATCTTGTCGATCTGCTCCTGCAGATGCTGAACCTGAAGCGCAAGCGGCTGCAGTTTCTGACCGATTACACGTTCATCGATTTCCAATTCGATCGTCTGTTGCGAAAGCTCGTCCAGCTCCCGCATCACCTTTTTCTGGAACATGTCGACCGTTCTCGAAAGTTTGAATATCTCCTGATTCACACTGTCGATACCAGCTTCCATCATCGCCAGCTTTCGGCCCGTCTCCTTGTCTTTGATCGCCATGTAGATCAACGTTATCAGCATCACCCCGGCAAGGCCTGCAATCATCAAGACCGTTTCATTCACCCTTCTTTCCTTTCATTTCGCGTATCATCACCCGTTCCCTCGCAACCACATAACTGCTCCACTCCTTCTCGTCCCGGTCATGCAGGCGAACGATTTTCGCCATCCGCTCGTCGATCGCATCGAACCATATCCCCATGTCCCGTTTTGGGAAAAGCGGCATCGTGATGCGCCCGTAGTAGCGCTTGCCGGGTTCCAGCATCGACTCTTTGAGTTTAAAGTGTTCAAAACCTATCGACTCGATATGGGCATGATACGGCAGATCGATCCTTTCGGGCTCTTCATGCTTGACGATCTGCGTCAACTGGTCCACTTTGCGATGAAGTTCGATGATCAGATGCAGGAGTACCGGATCGGTCTCTTTCGTCTCGCCGCGCGCCTTGGCGATCTTGAGCCACTGTCCGATCGGGTCGTCGTCGGTCTCGCTCAGGCGTTGAAACTCACGCTCGAAACCCTCGGGATCCCTCTGTGCTACGTCAAAGACTATATCGAGAGGAGCCGGAACGAGTCGTATGTTGTCACTCATCCTGCCATCCTGTCGGCGATGATCAAAAGGAGATAGACAAAACCGAGATAGCCGTTGACAGTGAAGAAGGCGCGGTCGATCTTCGTGAAATCTCTGCTGACGATTCGATGCTCATAGACGAGCATCGCAGCGCCAACAAAAACGGCCAGCCATGCAAAAAAGCCGAGCGACGCCATCGCCGTGAAAAAGGCCCAGAAGAGTACGGCGATCGCATGGAAGATGCGTGCCAGAAAGATCGTACAGTCGCTCCCATACCGCGACGGAATCGAAAAGAGCCCCTGCGCTTTGTCGAACGCCATATCCTGAAGCGAATAGAGCAGATCGAAGCCGGCCACCCAGAACATCACGCCGACTGCAAGCATCATCGACCACATCGGAATCTCCCCTTCGACGGCAACGGCACCGGCGATCGGGGCCAGTCCAAGGGAGAGTCCCAACACCAGGTGCGCGAGCTCGGAAAAGCGCTTGAACCAGGAGTAGCCGCCCAAAACGAGCAATATCGGAAACGAAAGCCAAAAGGCCAGATCGTTGATGATATATGCCGTTGCGATGAAAACGAGTGCATTGATGAGAATCAGAAGGCGCAGCTGGGTCTGTGAAAAGCGCCCGTCGACACTCGGGCGGTTCCGGGTCCGTGGATTGAGTGCGTCGATATCGCGGTCGAGATAGCGGTTGACCAGCATCGCGAAGTTTCTGGCACTCACCGCCGCAAGCACGCCGAGCAGCAGAAGCTGCCAGCCAAACCATCCGTCGGCCGATACGATCATTGCGATAAAGATAAAAGGAAGCGAGAAGACAGAATGTTGAAACATGATCAATTCGTTAAAATCTTTGTACCACTTGACGATCTTCACTGCGACCCTTTTTGTATTGTTTCTACGGATTTTATCATATAATCCATTCCATGAAAACTATTGCGATATTGGGCCCGACCGCTTCGGGAAAAACCGATCTTTCCATAGAGCTCGCCAGACAATACGGCGGTGTCATCCTTTCACTCGATTCGCTCTCGATCTACAAGGAGATCGATATCGCCTCGGCCAAACCGACACTGCATGAGCGTGCAGGTATTCCGCATTTCGGGAT
Organism: Hydrogenimonas cancrithermarum; assembly: GCF_030296055.1. Classification (NCBI taxonomy): domain Bacteria; kingdom Pseudomonadati; phylum Campylobacterota; class Epsilonproteobacteria; order Campylobacterales; family Hydrogenimonadaceae; genus Hydrogenimonas; species Hydrogenimonas cancrithermarum. Next base: position 1,583,635 of record NZ_AP027370.1, on the reverse strand, counting down.
CGATGTCGTCACACCCGACAAACACTTCAGTGTCGCCACGTTCATCGATCTTTTCAAAGAGGCCAAAAGATATGCCGAAACGTACGGCAAACACCTTTTTATCGTCGGAGGCACCAGCTTCTACCTGAAAGCCCTGACAGAAGGGATCTCCGACATACCGCCGATCGATGAAAACGTCGAGGCCGAAGTGAAAAAGATCGTTTCGAATCTCTCCGATGCACACAAGCGCCTCGCCTCGATCGATCCCATCTATACCGAAAAAATCGCGCTCAACGACCGCTACCGCATCGAAAAGGGCCTGCAGCTCTATCTTCAGACAGGAAAGGAGCCGAGCCGATATTTTGCCGAACACCCGCCCGCTCCGATCGTTCGTGACCTCTCTCTCTTTGAAATCGGAGTCGAGAGAGTGGAACTTCACCAGCGCATCGAACGCCGTACGGCAAGCATGATCGAAGCCGGTCTTGTCGATGAAGTCTCTGCCTTGGAAAAGCGCTACGGCAGAGAACCAAGTGCGATGAAGGCGATCGGTATCATCGAAGTACTCGACTATTTCGACGGCAAACTCTCTTTTGGACAAATGCAAGAACGCATCGTTATCCACACGCGGCAGCTGGCCAAACGTCAATGCACCTTCAATAGCACACAGTTTCCGCCCCATCCCAAGCTGGGACGCGACGAACTGAAAGAGAAAATCTCAGAAGTTCTGGAGCGTTAGCGCCTCTTCGCAGAGCTTCCGCCACGCTCCGCCCCCTTTGACGGCGGCACACTCCCTGAATGCCTCTTTCGACGCCTTCTGTCTACCTGTCAGACGATAGAGCAGCCCTTTCTCATAGAGCCATCTGCCACGTTTTTCCCCACTCAAAGAGAGTGTTTCCATCCCTTCGGCGATCGCGAGTGCCTCTTTATACTTTTTCTGCGCTTTCAAAAGTCGTATCGCCTCAAATTCTACCCACGGCGAGTAGGGATGGCTCCCTTTGCTGTTTTGCAGGGCGATGAGTCTTTTCAGCATCCAGAACTGCTGAAGCGTATCTCCCGCTTTTTTGGCGCTGTCGTATCCCATCCGATAGATTTCGGCCATACGCATATCGTTCCCGTAGCGTCTGGCCATTTGACGGATGAGGGCTATCTCTTTGGCGTAGTCCGACAGCGCATGGTACGCTTTCACCTCGTCCCACGGAAGATTCGGGCACGCCTTCTCTGCACCTTTTCCACTCAAAGCCCTCACGTCGGCAGAGGCCTTCAGGGCTTCGCGATAACGCCTCAGCGATGTCAGCATATGAACCGATCTGCAAAGCCAGACAATCCGTTCTTTGAGGTTTTTTTCTCCGAGATGTCTCTCCGCGATTTTCAATGCATCCTCATAGCGTGCATACTTGGCATAGCAGCCGTAGAGATAGTCGTCCTCCTTCTCTGCCGTCTCGATGCCATACTTCTCGACCATCGCGATACCAGTTTTACACTCCTTCCGTTTCACGGCTTCGTCAAAAAGCGCTCTGGCCGCCGCGGTGCGAGTCTCTTCGGCCGCCCGTTTCGCTTCCGGCGTTTCGATCGTGTCGATCATATCCGAGAGTGCCAGTACCTCGTCGAAACGTTTTTCTGCCAACAGCACTTTCAGTTTGGCGGCCAAAGCTTTGTCGGCGATCGGGGAGCCTCGATATTCACGCATCAGGCTCTCGTACTTTCTGAGTGCTTCCGTTGCATTGGCATCGTTGCTCATGACGAAGAGTGCATCGAGATTCTCTTTCGCCTTGTCGCTGAATTCACCGTAGGCAAAAGCGTCAAGATACTTTTCATACCAATCGATCGCCGATCTGACATCCCCTTTTTCATCGTACCATTCGGCGATCTCGAACATCACCGTTTCATAGATATCGTCCAGTTTTTTCAGTTTTTTCAGCAATCCCTTATTGATTTCGATCGCCAGGTCGTACGCCCTTCTTGCGGCGAGCTGCTGCGCGATGGAGTGTGCATCCTCTTTCTCTTTGAGAAGAAAATCGGGATTTCTCTTCCATATCTTTTCCAGGTAGGAGACCGCATCTTTCGTCATGCCCCGATCGAGGTAACGGATGGCGAGTTTGTATGCCGCCAACGATGCGACATCGATATCTTTTGCACTGTAGTAGGCTTCGAGATAACGTTTGGTCGCCTCTTTCACCTTGCCGTTGATATAGAGCTGATCGCCAAGATAGATAAGACCGAGATTGGCGAACCGCGTCCCTTTGTGCTCGTTTATGAGACGATCGAAAAAGTAGTTGGCATCGCTGGTAAACCCGGTTGCACTGTAGACACGTGCGAGCAGCAGCAGTACTTCGGGAAGATATTCGTCGGAAGTGTAGCGTTTGATGAAGAGCTTTCCCAATGCGATGATCTCGTCTGCATGCTCTTTCATATCCTCCCTCGCCAGAGATTTGATCTTGTAGCGTAGAAAATCGCTGGCGAAAATGGTGTTCGGGAAACTTTCGAGCGCCTCGCTTGCCAGATCGTACGCTTTTTTGTATTTGCCGCGTTCAAAAGCCTCTTTGACCGCAATGAAGCGTTCGATATCACGATTGTTTTTCATAAAGACGGGATCGCCGTTGATATCCACTGCACCGACCGTGGGAATACTGTATGACTTGAAATCCAGCGGGAACGAGAGTCCGTTTTCGAATTTTCGTTTTTTTCCAAGATAGGGAGGCTGATCTTCATAGCCTATCACGATCCAGTGGTTCGAAATTTTCAGAGGGTGGGTGGAGATTTCCGGATTTTCATGAACGGGTGGAGGAAGCGGGTGGATAAGACTCTGTTTTTTCGGAGCGATCAGACAGACAAAGGCATCTTTTCTCTCTTCGAACCCTATGTCGAAAAAGTCGGTCACGATGGGAGCCAGACGGCTCTCGGGCATCCGTCTGAAGAGACAGCGGTAGGATGTGGGTTCACCCGCTTCGCCCAACACCGTTTCGCAGCGAAACGGTGCACCGTCGCGAATATGCAAGATGACATAACTCTTGTTTTTTTCAATGCCCCGTTTGAGATTGACTGTCAGCGCGTTCAGCGATAGACTGAAAAGAAGTAGGGAGAGGATAAGCCGAAATGAAATACTTGACTCCTGCTCCGTTCAGAGAGGGCTTAAAAGCCGCTCGACTGAACATATGTCGTAATGAACTCCAGCATAGGATCGACCGCCAACACCGCAAATACCGTAAGAAATACGGAGAAACCGATGATCGTCTGAAGCGGTTTGGATGCGTTACGCATATAGACCGTCCCTTCGTTTTCCGCCGGATCTTTGAGGAACATGTAGACGATCAACTTCAGATAGTAGTAGGCTGAAATCGCACTGTTGACCGCCATGATGAGTGCAAGGACGATATAGTCGCTGTTTACCGCGGCACTCATCACATAAAGTTTTCCCCAAAAGAGCGAAAAGGGAGGAACACCGGCCAGTGAGAGCATGAATAGAGCCATCACGACCGCACCCACAGGCATGATTTTGATCATACCGGAAAACTTCTGATACGGATGGTCGTATCGTGAATCCCATATCGACGCTTTGTGACGTGAAACCCACAGCATTGCGAAGGCACCGAGGTTGGTAAAGAGGAAAAGGATCCAGTAAAGGAAGAGTGCACTGTTGGCCTGTGTCGTTCCAATCATGATCGCCGCCATGACGAATCCAGCGTGCGAAATTGAGCTGAACGCGAGCATTCGCTTGACATCGTGCTGCACGAGCGCCATGATATTCGCCATCGTCATCGTGATGACCACGGCAGCGTAGAGAATGTCGCGCATCCAGACGACATCGCTGTGAATGAGCATTTCGAAAACCCTCATCGCAACGACAAAACCGGCGATTTTCGGAACGACAGACATGTACCCCGCCAACGCGGCACTCGCACCTTCGTAGACATCCGGGGTCCATGTATGGAAAGGAACCATGGAAAGTTTGAAACCGAGTGCCGCGATCATAAAGGCGACACCTACGAGGAGGATCGTCATGTTGGCGAATCCACCCTCTGCCAGGACTTCGGAAATCTTGTAAAGCTCGACACTTCCCGTAAGCGCGTAAAAAATCATCGCACCCATGACGTAGAAGCCGGCGGCGAGCGCACCCATCACGAAATACTTGATGGCAGCCTCGAAAGATTTTTCACGGTTGTGCAACGCGATCAACGTATAGAGCGCGAGGCTTGCCGTCTCCAAACCGACGAAGATAAGAATCAGGTTGTCGCTGGCGACCATGAATTGGAATCCTGCTACCATGAAGAGGAAGAGTGCGAAAAACTCCGGATAGCTGTATTCGTGGAATCGCTTGGATGTCAGTGCAAGCGGAATGAACATCATCGATGCCGCCAGAATGATGATCTGCGAAAGGACGGCAAGTCCGTCGATCAACATCACGTCGAAAAAGCCGCGCTCTCCGATTCTTTGGCCGAAGACGACGCCCAAATCGACAAAGAGAATCAGGACACTCAACATGACATAGAGTGTCTTGTCGAGATCTTTCTTGATCAGATCGATGATCAGAATTCCCAATGCACCGACAATCGCTACGAGCATCGGGGCCAGCGTACCGAGGTTCAGTGTCTCCATGCTGACTGAAATTGGCTCTAACATTATTCCGCCTCCCTTTTGATTACCGTCGGTTTGATCACGCTTTTGGCTTCATCGGTAATCGCTTTTTTATGCATAAATGAAACGAGTGATTCGACACTCGTGTTGATCGGTTCGAGGACCGGTTTCGGATAGACACCCAACCAGACAGTGACAAGTACGAGTGACCAGAGCGCCATGCTCTCTTTTCCGTTCAGATCTTTGAGATCTTTGTTCTTTTCGTGTACGACGTCGCCGAAGAAAGACTTCTTGTAGAGCGTCAACATATAGACGGCACCGAGTATGATACTGGTCCCCGCCAGAATCGTCATCGTATGCGATACCTGATAGAAGCCCGCGAGGCTCAGGAACTCACCGACGAAACTCATCGTAAGCGGAAGGCCGACGGACGCCATGACCATGATACCCATGATCGTCGCATAGCGAGGCATCACTTTCGCCAGGCCGCCAAACTCGCTCATCAGTTTCGTGTGGCGTCTGTCGTAAATGACTCCGACGAGCATGAAGAGCGCTCCACTGACGATACCATGGCTAAGCATGAAGAATACCGAGCCGGCAATTCCTTCGGGATTCATCGCGAACGTTCCCAGAACGATGACACCCATATGAGAAACGGAACTGTAGGCGATGACCTGTTTCATGTCCTCCTGTGCGTAGGCGACCATCGCGGTATAGATGATCATGATGAGCGACAGGATCGCGACAGGATAGATCATGTAGACCGAAGCATCTGGAAACATTGGAAGCGGCAGACGTACAAGGCCGTAAGTACCCATTTTAAGCAAAACGGCTGCAAGAATGACCGAACCGATCGTCGGTGCCTGTCCGTGTGCATACGGAAGCCATGTATGGAACGGGAACATTGGAACCTTGATCGCGAGGCCGATGAAAAAGGCGATGAAAAGCCAGATCTGGTAATTCATCGGCAAAATCAGACGATGCCATTCCGTAATCGCGAAACTCCAGACACCTGTTGCCTGGTAATAGAGATAGGCCATGACCAGCATACCGACCAGCATGATAAGCGAACCGGCGAAGGTGTAGAGAAAAAACTTGATCGCGGCGTAGATTCTCAGCTCACCGCCCCATGCACCGATGATATAGAGCATCGGAACGAGCGAGAGTTCCCAGAATACGTAGAAAAGTATCGCATCCAGAGAGAGAAATACACCCACCATCGTCATCTCGAGAAAGAGGAGCGATATGATCATGTTTTTGAGATCTTTTTCGATACTGAGCGCGATAAGCCCGATCAGCGTGATAAAGGTTGAAAGAACGACGATGAACAAAGAGATGCCGTCCACACCGAGATAGTAGCTTATGCCAAAACTCGGAATGAGCGGAAGAATCTCCACGAACTGCATTCCAGGATAACTTCCGTCGAAACTGAACCAGAGCCACAACGAGAGCAGGAATTCAATCGCAGCCACCGATATACCGTATGCCCGGATCGACTCTTTTGAGACGACAAAGCCAAGCAGCCCGGCAACCACCGGGAAGAAAACCAAGACTGATAAAATGTGATCCATACCTACTCCTTAACGCACGGGACTGTAAAAGATGGCTGCAAGCAGCAGAATGAGCAGACCCACTCCCATCCAGCGCAGCATGTTTGAAAGGTTACCGCTTTGAACGACGCGGGAAACCATACCGGATTTGTAAATCGTCGTCGCGATGAAGTCGACGGTTGCATCCACGACTCTGAGATCGAGGTCTTTCCAGAAGATTCTCGAGAGTTCACCATAGGGTTTACAGATGAAATCGTTGTAAATCTTCGGAATGTAATACTGGTTGAAAAGCAGTTTGTAGATGAAAGTCTCTTCCCACTTCTTGCTGAAACCGCCTTTTCCATATTTGTACACAGCGACCGCGATACCCGTCAATGCGATACCCATTGTCACGGCAACGAGAATCCAGAACGTCGCAGTCGAAACATGGTACTCCTCGATCGGAAGTACATACGAGATCATATGAACGAAATCGTGCTCGAAAAATCCTGCGATCACGGCGAGTACGGCAAGTGGTGCCATCGCCCAGAGAACGAACCTGTAAGCTTCATGCGGATGGAAACCGAATATTTTGTATCGTTCTTCACCGAAAAAGACGAGCATGACGAGTCGGAAGCTGTAGAATGCCGTCAAACCCGCTGTCACCCACAATACGGTCCAGAGAACATAGTGGTCGGTCGCGAAGGCCGCTTCCAGAATCTTGTCTTTCGAGAAGAAGCCGGCAAACGGATAGATCCCTGCAAGCGCCAAGGATGCCAGCGTCATCAGGATCATCGTCCATCGCATCTTCTTCGCGAGTCCACCCATCTTGAAGATATCGAGTTCGTCATCCATTGCATGCATGACGTTACCGGCACCCAGGAAGAGAAGCGCTTTGAAGAAGGCATGTGTCATAAGGTGGAAAAGAGCCACCCAGTAGGCGCCGATTCCTGCCGCGACGAACATATAGCCGAGCTGCGACAGTGTCGAGTAGGCGATAATACGTTTCAGGTCTCGATTGACCAGTGCCATCGAAGCAGCGAAAATCGCGACGAACGCTCCGAGACTCGCCACGAAAAGACTCACTTCGGGAACGGCGCTGTAGAGAGGATTGGCACGAATGACAAGATAGACACCCGCCGTAACCATCGTCGCGGCATGGATAAGTGCGGAGACCGGTGTCGGGCCCTCCATCGCATCGGCGAGCCATGTATGTAAAGGGAACTGCGCCGATTTACCCATGGCACCGATAAAGAGAAACGCCGTCGTCATCATCAGGATCGTACTGTCCATCTGGTCGACCTGCGCGAAGACTTCATCATACTGGAGACTTCCGAAGTTCCAGTAGACAAGGAAGATGCCGATAAGCATGCCGAGGTCCGCGATGCGGTTCATGATAAACGCTTCGTTCGCAGCCCATGACGCACTTTCGCGCTCGTACCAGAATCCAATCAATGCCCAGGAGCAGAGGCCGACGCCTTCCCATCCGATAAACAGACCCGCGAAGTTGTCGCTCATGACCAGAACCATCATCGAAAAGACGAAAGCGGAAAGCCACGCGAAGAATCGGTTGAACGAACGATCATGGTCCATATAACCGATCGAATAGACATGGACGACAGTCGAAACGGTCGTGACGACGAACATCATCGTCGCGGTAACCTGGTCAACCACAAATCCGAACGGAATATAGAGTCCACCCGCGTGGATCCAATCCATCATCTTGACGTGTACGACTTCGCCGTGCACGACATGCATCAACAGTACAACGGAGCTGATCCACGAAACAAACAGCAGTGTCGATGTCGCGATCCCTGTAACGAGAGTTTTCGGCTTGTCAGCGAAAATTGCTGCAAAGAGTGATCCGACAAGCGGAGCAAACAGTGCAATATAAAGATATGTTTCCATGTGCTTCCTTTACCCGTGCATCGACTGCATAGAATCGAGATCAAGCGTACCGCGGCGCTTGTACCAGACTATCATCAGACCCAGACCGACAGCTACTTCACTCGCCGCGACGGCGACGATGAAGAAAGCGAACATCTGACCGGTCAGGTCGCCGTAAAACTTTGAGATCGCTGCAAACCCGATGTTGACCGCGTTAAGCAGAATTTCCGTCGAAAAGAGCAGCAACAGCAGATTCTTTCTGCGGTAGACACCGATCAAACCGATACAAAAGAGTATGGCCGAAAGGATCAGGTAGTGACTGAGTGTAATCATTTGGCACCCTTTTCTTGAAATTCGTCTTCGATTTTGAGCGTAAGGCTCTCATCCATCTTTTTGCCTGCCAGGATGATTCCGGCGATCATCGCGACCAACAGCATCACCGCCGCTACTTCGAACGGTACGAGATATTTGGTAAAGAGAACGACACCTACCGCCTGAGGGTTTTCAACCCCTTCCGCCATCGGATAGAGCGCTTGAATATGGTCGGAAACGATCGGAGCGACAAACGCGATGACAAGCAGCAACGCCGTCATGCCACTGAGTAGAAAAACCAGTTTCGGCGCGCGGATATTCTCTTTGACTTCACGTGTCGTATCGAAGAACATCATTCCGAAAGCATACAGTGCCATCACTGCGCCCGTATAGACGATAATCTGTACGACACCCAAAAAATCGGCATCGAGCAGAAAGAAAAACCCGGAAATCATAATCATCCCCGCAGCCAGTGCACTCATCGAGTAGAGTGCATTTTTGCTCATCACGGTGATCCAGAACATGACGATCGTAACCGCACTGAAGAGATAAAATGCTATTGCTTCAAACATTATCCAATCCTTAATACGCCAACGGCGTTTTCTTGATACGCTCATCCGCGTTGGGGCTGACAGCGCCGAATCCTGGGAACTCTTCCTGCTTGCCTTCTTTCAGAAAGTCGAGTGGTGTGAGCATGTCCTCTTTCAGTACGAAGTGCGCACGCTGCTCACTGGCGTTCTCATAGCGAGGCCCATGAACGATCGCAAGCTCGGGGCACACCTCTGCACAGTAGCCGCAGAAGATACATCGGCCCAGGTTGATCGTGTATTCCGTTACCTCTTTACGCTGATTTTCATCGTATCGAGTGTCCATTCGGATACAGTTGGCGATACATATCTTTTCGCACAGCCCGCATCCGATACAGCGCTCGTAGCCGCTCTCAAGCAGCCGGTAGAGCTTGTGTACCGCGCGGTACCGGGGAGAGATCGGAAGTTTCTCCAGCGGATACTTCACCGTATGGATATTGAACTTGACCATTTCACGAAAAACGACCCAAAGGCCGACGAAAAGTTCACCCTTGAAGGTTCGCTTGACGACCTGTTTGAATTTATCCATCGACTTGACCGGCGGCTTGTCCACCGGAATATAGGTGTAGTTTTGCATAACGTTTCTATCTTTGAACTGTTCCAGACTCATTCTCTCCCCCTTACATCATCAATACGATGCCGGTAACGACAACGTTAATTACAGCGATCGGCATCAACACTTTCCAACAGAGCCACATCAACTGATCCGGTCGCACATGCGGCCAGGCAGCGCGTGTCCACAGGAAGAAGAAGAATATGAACGTCACTTTCAGCACGATCGCCAATCCTCCCGGGATGAATCCCCAATCGTTGAAACCGCCCAAGAACAGAAGGCTGGCCAGGAAGCCGAGCGTAATCATGTTCGCATACTCTCCGATAAAGAACATCCCCCAGCGCATGCCCGAATATTCCGTCGCATAACCGGAGACGATCTCCGCTTCATGTTCGAGAAGGTCGAACGGCGTTCGGTTGGTTTCCGCGAATCCCGCGATGAGAAAGAGCACGAACGCTACCGGCTGCTTCCAGACGATCCAGTCGGTAAAACCGCCCACTTGATAGTTGTTGATATCGATCAAAGAGAGTGAACCGACCAGCATCAGCGGAGCGAGGATACTCAGTCCCGTAACGACTTCGTAACTCAGCAGCTGAATCGCCGTACGGGCCGCTCCCAGAAGTCCCCATTTGTTCGCACTCGCCATACCGGCAAGAAGCGGAGCGAAAAGGCCGCTCGCCATAACGCCCAGTACGAAGAGTACCCCGACGTTGATATCCGCGATGATCGGATGGATCGTCACGCCGAAGATCGTGAATTCCGGAAGAAGCGGAACCGCCGCGAGGGCGATGAAAGCCGTCGCCGCACCGATGATCGGCGCAATCATAAAGATCGGTTTGACGGAGTTTTGGGGAACGATATCCTCTTTCGTGAAGAGTTTGATACCGTCTGCCAGGACCTGAAGCAAGCCGTACGGACCGACATGCATCGGCCCGAGTCGTCGCTGCATGAAGGCCAGGATCTTACGCTCGAGATAGGTTCCGAACCCTGCAAGTGCCGAGAAGAGACCCAGCACGACAAGGATCTTGACAATCGTTGCGATTACAAATTCTGTTAATGTCATGGCTTACACCTTTTCTACGTTTACGTTTTGGAATCGATTGGATGCAAAGAGTCTGCCCGCTTCGATGTCCGGATCGAAATCCGGCACCATGACAATCTCTCCACCGATAAACTTGTCGGCCTGGACCGGAAGTTCAACCGTACCGCCGGGTAGCGTTATGCGTACTTTGTCTCCTTCGTTGAGACCGAGCGCTTCGAGTTTTTCGGGTGATACATAGAGTTTCGCTTCGGTCGCGATCTCATGTGCTCTCTTGGTGAACTCGCTGAACTGGAGCACGGGATTGCATCGGTAGGCGATTTCACCCTCCATTCCCGACGCTTTATCGAACTTTTCGACAGTGGTTTTGATGCGGCGTACTTTTTTCGCCTCGAGACGATATCCCCGTACCTCTTCGCCGCTGTTGGTGTAGTGGTTCGGAAGATCGTCGAATTCGAGAGGTTTGAACCCTTTCTCTTCCGGCAATGCCATAGTGTAATCGACGGTCAACCTGGCCTCGAGCCCCAGTGCATTGCCCAGGTCGTTTAGAACGTAACCTTTGTATCCGAGTGCGACATTGGTCGGAACGACACGTTTGTCGGCAATCGTCAGCGTTCCTTCCTGTTGGTTGAGCGCAGGCATGTCGAGATCGCCCTCTCCGCTCGCACTCAGTACGAAATCGCCCTTAGCGTTGTAGCCGATAACAAAATCACCCGCTTCGTCGTCGAGATCGCAGATGAGGCTGACACCCAGCGTATTGGTTTTGCTCGGCAGGATCACGACGCTGAAGTTCGTATGCTGTTCGATAAGTCCGGCAAGTTTCGCGAGATTCTCCGCTTTCGGATGATCGAACAGGTCTTCGCCCAGAATAATGGAGAACTTCTCTTTTTTCGCAAGCATCTTGACCATTTTGTCATCGAAATCCTCCGGCGCCCCCAGAATATCGAGGAGTCCGTTCACATCGACGTTGATCTCTTTTTTGACCTTTTTCGGAACCATTTTGGTCACCTCTTCGGTTACCTCTTTCTCTTCGCCCGTCTCTTCGTCTTTGACCTTCTTCGTAACGGTTTCGGTTACTTTCTCCTTGATCGTCTCTTCGATGGTCTTCTTTCCTTTTTTGTGAAAAGACGCCAAATATTTCACAACCTCTTTCGGTAGGGTCTCTTTGTTGCCGAAGAGGTCGAGAATCAGATACATTGCCGCTTCTTCGAGACCGGGTTTGTGGTTGATGCAAATCAGATTTTTACCGAAGCTTTCGACGACCGGATCTTTGACCGGATGGAAGTAGAGCCCCGCCCCCTTGTTCATCTTGATGGCGTTGTTAAACGCAAATCTCGCACGGGGATTGTCACTTTTGAGCTGAGAACCGATGCTGACGACGAAATCGCTGTGGTGGACGTCGTTCAGATCGCCACTGTAGAGCGTGCTTCCCGCCGTTTTGGAGAAGGTTTCCATAAACTTCTGAAAGCGTCTTGCATCCTCATTGACAAGCTTGTAGCCATGTTTCTCTTTCAGCCGCTGTAAAATCAGTGCCTCTTCATTGGTGATGACCGATGAAAAGCGGATTGTGTCCGCCTTTTTGAAGGCTTCGATCGCTTTGTCGAAAGCCGCTTCGTCCTTGCCTTCGGTGCGGTTTTCGAAGTCGTAGCCAAAACGTCCCGCTCCGCAAAGCGAAACGTAGTTCCACTCGTTTTTGACACGATAGATCTTCGGTTCGGGGTTGTCGATACTGGTGTGCTTGACATCGTAATAGAGATGGCATCCGGCACTGCAGTGGGCACAGGCGGCAGGAATGGAGTTGAGCTCCCATGCGTTGGACGTGTACTGGAAATCGCTGCTGACAAGCGCACCGACCGGACAGACCGCAATACACTCACCGCAGTCGGTACACTCGAGTGTCTCACCCGTCGTCGGGCCGATGAGCGACTTGTTGAGCTTGTTCCACATCGCATAGGCGTCTTTGGGCATCTCGCTCTTGAGCTCTTTGTCGAGTGGATCACCACCGCGCGGAACCGTTTTGAGTGCCGCATCGCCGATCATATCCTTGCAGACCGTCACACACCGTTCACAGACGATGCAAAGTGCCGGATCGTAGTGGATAAGTCCCCAATCCTGCGCCACACGATGGGTGTCTCGAATGGCATAATGCTGTTGGTCGACACCCATTTCGAGCGTGTAGTTCTGCAGTTCGCACTCGCCCGACTGGTCGCATACGCCGCACTCGAGCGGATGGTTGACGTCGTAGACCTCCATGATCGCACGGCGCTCCGCTGCGATATTTTCGGTCAGCGTCGTAATTTCCATACCGTCTTTGGCTTTGGCGTTACAGGCGTAAACCTGCTTTCCGTCGGCCTCCACCAGACAGATACGGCAGGCCAGGGTCGGACTGCAACGTGTCAGGTAGCAGATGGCTGGGATGAAAATGTCGTTGGCGCGTGCGACGTTGAGGATATACTCGCCCTCTTTCGTCTTACACTCTTTCCCGTCTATCTTGATCGTAATATCACTCATAGTTATTGTCCCACTACTTCAATTTTGCTTTGGCTGTATCGATAGATTGAAGATAGCAAATCTTCTCTTAATCCCAAGTCAAAGGTCGGATTGAGCGCGATCGTACCCTTCAGGTCTGGGTCGATTTTAAACACACGCTCCATCTCGACTCCCCCAACATGCAACTTGACCCGCATCCCCTCTTTCAGTTTCGCGGCCATCGCAAACTGTTGTGAACCGAACAGAACCGGTTCCTCTTTGCTCAACTGCGATGCACGATAGGTTTGCGGACCGAACTGCAGTACCGGATCGCAACGGTAGAGAATCGCCCCGTTGAACTCCGGAAGGTCCGCCACCTCTTCGAGCGTCGAATCGACTGAATGTTTCATTCTCTTGAGCTCATACCCGCGTACTTCACCCTCTTTGTTGCTGAAGTAGTATGGGATGTCGTCGAATCGTACGGTTTCGAATCCCTTCTCCTGAGGCAACTGCTCTGTATAGTCGATCGTATAGCGTGCTTCGACACCCAATTCGATCGCGATATCGTTGAGAACGTATCCATGAAACGGCAGGGCCACATTGGTCGGCACGACACGCTTGTCAAGCGTGGTGAACGTTCCCTCCTGCTGGTTGAGCGCCGGCATGTCCAGATCGCCCTCTCCCAGAGAACTGAGTACGAAATCTCCCGGTGCATTGTAGCCAATCGTGTAATTTCCCGCTTTCTCATCCAGATCGCAGACAAGGGCGACCCCAAGTGAATTGGTCTTGGGTGCAACCGGCAGTACGCTGACCCCGCCAAAGCGTTCGAAGAGTGCCGCAAGACGCGCGATCTGTTCGGCTCTCGGATGATTGATGCAGTCTTCACCGATCACGAGGGCGATACGCTTGCATCGTGCCAGCGATTTTTTGACCGCTTCGAGTTCCTCTTCACCGACATTGCTCTCGGCACTGAGATACCCTTCGTCCAGATCGTTCAGGAAACTCTCGATCTTCTTGACGTCGACTTTGCCTTCGAGCATAGTCTTGGCAAGCATCGCAAGCACGCCCTCTTCGGTACCGACTTCGTATTTCACAAACTGTGTCACGACATTTTGCATCTGTTTGTCTTCCATCGGATGCATATAGACGACACGCGCGTTATGACGCTTGGAAGCCATCGTGATGTGATAGCGTACCGCAGGGTTGTCGGTCAGGATGCGCGAACCCATCACGATCACACCGTCGGCGTCGGCCAATGATTCGAGCGAACCGTTGAAGAGGGTCTTACCGCTCATCGTCGCATAGCTTTCGAGGAATCTTTGATAGTTTCTCGCGTCTTCGTTGAGAAGTTTGTAGCCGTGCTTCTCTTTGAGCTTCTGCAAAATCATTGCCTCTTCGTTGGTGATGCGGCTCGTAAAGCGTATCGTATCGGCTTTTTTAAAAGCTTCGATCGCTTTTTCAAACGACTCTTTGTCTTTGCCTTGCACATGGTTTTCAAAGTCGAATCCAAAGCGCCCCGCACCGCAGAGTGTCGAAAACTCGAACTCGTTTGTGGCACGGTAGAGCTTCTGCTCGCCCGCTTCGCACGTTCCGGCATATTTGCGCTCGTAGTTGAGTGCACATCCTGCACTGCAGTGGGCACAACTGGCCGGAATCTTCTCGAGCTCCCAGGCATTGGCTTTGTACTGGAAGTCGGTACTGATCAGTGCACCGACCGGACATACAGCCACACACTCGCCGCAGTTGGTACACTCGAGCTCTTCGGTTCCCTTTGGCTGAATGCGTGAATTGTAGCCCCCGAAATAGATCTCGATCGCATCGTCACCGATCACTTCGTTACAGACATGCACACACTTTTCACACAAAATACAAAGCGACTCGTCGTAGCCGATGAACTCCCATTTGCGTAGGTCGCGCTTGTGCTCTTTCGCCGAAAACTCCTGGCTGTCGACACCGAACTCGAGCGTCTTGTTCTGAAGATCGCACGCTCCGCTCTTGTCACAGACGCCGCATTCGAGCGGATGGTTGACATCGTATAGCTTCATAATGTTCTGACGGTGGCCGAAGAGTTCGGGTGAATTGGTCCGAACCTCCATCCCGTCGAGCACAGGTGCCTGGCAGCTGAGGATAAACCCATCCGCCCCTTTCACCTCCACGACACAAAGCCGGCAGGAAGCGATCGGCTTCACTTTGCTCAGGTAGCACATCGTCGGAATGTAGAGTCCCGCACGGCGTGCTGCCTGCAGGATCGTTTCACCCTTTTTAGCTTCGATTTTCTGGCCGTCGATTGTCAATGTAATCATGGACATTTCCTTATACAGCCGTCATCGCGATATAGTAGCATCGCATGCAGCGTTCTGCTTCGGCGATCGCCTCTTCCTGCGTAAAACCAAGGTTGACCTCGCGGTTATTGTCGCGGCGCTCTTCGACCGAAAGTTTTTCGCTAACCTGCCGCGGAAGTCCGGGCAGCCAACCAGTTACCTTCTCGTTTTTGTCATAGACACGCAGTTTTCGCAGATGATCTTCCATGATCTCTTCGTCCGTCAGGGTAATTTCACCCGTTTTGACATAGCGCGAAATTACGGAAGCGGCACGCTTCGCCTGACCGACGGCATTGACGATCGTCATCGGGCCGTACTCGCAATCACCGGCCGCAAAGAGGCCTTTGCGGCTCGTCATATAGTCACGGCCGTTCGTTTTGAGCGTTCCCCAACTGGTAAGCTCGAGCTCCCACTCTTCCGGAAGCAGGCTCAGGTCCGCAGCCTGGCTGACGGCAGGAATCAGGAAATCGCACTCGATGATGAAATCGGCGCCTTCGATCTTGACCAACTGTGGGCGCCCGCCATCCGGATCGGGTACCAGTTCGAAACGGTTGCACTTGAGTGCCTTCAAACGCCCATTTTCATCTTCGATGATCTCTTCGACCGCCGAGTGGAAGATGAACTCGACACCCTCTTCGACCGCTTCATGGTACTCTTCATACGTCGTGTTGCGAATGATCGTCTTCTCGTCGCGGCGATAGAGCATGATCACCTTTTCCGCATTGGCACGGATCGAACAGCGCACGACATCCATCGAGGTGAAACCACCACCGACACAGACAACCGTCTTGCCTGTCAGATCGACCGGCTTTCCGATCCCGTATTTGACATAGAGGTTTATCTCGTCGAGGAAACTGATCGCGCCCCAGTAGCCCGGCATATCTTCGCGTTCGTTCTTCGCCCGTACCTTCTTGCTCAGACGTGTCCCGAACGACAGCAGCGTCGCGTCGTACTCTTCGTCGAATTTGCGGAGCATATCGGCATCGACTCTGGTGTTCATGATGAAGTTGGTGCCGACACTTTTTGCCAATTCGATATCTTTGTTGTAGCGATCGACCGGCATTCGGTATTCAGGAACACCGACAGCCACTTCACCGCCAAGAACAGGCAACTCTTCATAGACGTCGCACTGAATCCCTTCGAGGCCGAGATAGTAGGCTGCCGTAAGGCCCGCAGGGCCCGCACCGACGATCGCCACTTTTTTGTCGATCTTCTCTTTCGCCGGCTCCTTGGGATGCAGCCACTCGAGCCCGTGGTCGGTTTCATAGTCGGCGCCGAGACGCTTGAGCTCCATAATCGAGATCGGCTCGTCGAGATTGGCCCGGCGGCACTCGTCTTCACACGGATGCGGACAGACACGGCCGCAGGTATGTGCAAGCGGCATCGTCTGACGCGTCGCTTTGAGCGAGTCGTCGTAACGCAAGTCACGAACCCCCTCGATATAGGCGGGAATGTCGACATGCGTAGGACAGGCATCCATACATGGTGCCGTCACTTTCGCGATGTAGTTCACCTCTTCGAGATGATAATCTTTGCTCGGCTTCTTGTTTTCGATGAGATCCATAAAAGTGTCATGGTAGTGCTCCATCATATCCAGAAGCGGTTTGGGAACCGTCCGTCCGATTTCACACTTGGATGTCTCCATCATCGTACGCGACACATCTTTGAGATGCTCGAGATCGCTCGCTTCCCCTTCGCCGCGGGCGATTTTGTCCATCAGGTCGTACAAAATACGTCCACCCCATCGACCCGGCGCGCAACGGCCGCACGCTTCCGAATACTTCTGGTAGGTCGCCGCATACTCGGTGCCCAGGCGTACGACATCGACCGCTTCGTCGAATATGGCGAATCCGTCCCAGCCGATAAAGGCTTTGGCGTTACGGTCCGCTTCGTACTGCTCCGGCAGTTTGTATGTCGACTCAACCCACTCCTCTTCGGGTTTGCCGCGGTTGTCGATAAACTCACCGCGCCAGGTCGAGAAAACCACTCGGGCCACTACTTTTTCCTTCTCACCACGATGGTCCAGTCGGCTTCGTTGAACTTGAGCGAGTTGAGCAACTCATGTCCAGCTTCCTTGACCATGTCCGCAGTTTTCTGAATCGGGCTGAAGTCGCCGATCTCGAACAGGAAAATCGCAACCTCGCCGACCTGCGTCTTTGTCTCCAACAGTTCCATCATTCTGTCGTAAAAATCATCATGAAGATGGCGTAAATCGTAACGTACCATACTCTCTCCCCTTTTATCTATCGATTTCGCCGAAGACGATGTTGGTATTACCGATAATCGTGACGATATCGGCGATATAGGTACCCGGCAGAAGATCCTGCAAAATACCGCAGTGCCAGAAACTCGGTGCCCTTACTTTCAGCCGATACGGATATGGGTCGCCCTGCGAATTGATGTAGAAGCCGAGTTCCCCTTTGGGGCTTTCGGTCGGAACGTAGACTTCCCCAACCGGCGGTCGCATCCCCTGTGTGACGAGAACGAAGTGCTGCATGAGCGAATAGTTCTGCGTCATGATGTCCTCTTTCGGCGCAGAGATATACTGCGGTGCGTGGGCCATCAATTCCGGCGGTGTATCGTCGTACATCGCGATCAGTTGCTGGATGATACGGACCGACTGCCGCATCTCTTCCATATAGAGCTTGTAGCGGCCGTAGCTGTCGCAGCTGTCGGTCACCGGAATGTCGAATTCGAGTTCGCCATAGAGCTCGTACGGCTCCTCTTTGCGGATGTCGTACTCGATGCCGCTTCCCCGCAGCATAATGCCCGTACATCCCCAGCTCTTCGCCATCTCCTGGTCGACGACGCCGACACCTTCGAGGCGCATACGCCAGATGCGGTTTTCCGTCAGAAGATCTTCGTAATCTTTGATGTTGCCCGGAAGTTCATTGACGAATTTCGCCAATGCGCCGAGCCATCCTTCCGGAAGATCGAGCGGCACGCCGCCGATACGTACGGCTGAATGGGTCAAACGCGCTCCGCAGTAATCTTCCATCAAGTCCATCGCGAACTCGCGCTCTCGGAAACAGTAGAGGAAGACACTCATCGCGCCGACGTCGAGGGCATGTGTCGCCAGCCAGAAGAGGTGTGAGATGATGCGGTTGAGTTCCAGCAGGATCGTACGGATCACCTGCGCACGACGCGGTACTTCGAGGCCGATCAGTCTTTCGACCGCCAAGGCGAAACCGTAGTTGTTCGAGGTCGCGGCGATGTAGTCCATACGGTCGGTCGTTGGCAGGAACTCGTTGTAGATCATATTCTCCGCCATCTTCTCCATCCCGCGGTGCAGATAGCCGATATCGGGAACCGCGCGAACCACTTGCTCACCGTCGAGTTCAAGAATCAGGCGAAGCTGTCCGTGTGCGGAGGGGTGCTGCGGTCCGAAGTTGATCACCATATGGTTGTCTTCGCGTTCGAACTCCAGGTTTTCGAAAAACGGTCGTAGTTTGTTGGTTTGTTGCATCCGCGTCCCCTTACTTTCTCTTGTCAAGCACTTTTGGCGCTTTGTTGAATTTTTCGATCAGGAAGACACCCTCTTCCTCCTGGTACTGAACCGGTGCCGCTGCACCTTCGTCGACCGGAGCACCTTTCGGTACCTCATGCCCCAGACGTGCGAAGCGTTCGGTGTCGTAGCGGTCGATACGCGCAGGATCGCGATTTTCCGGCCCGATGATATCGCGTGCCTCTTTTCCGAAGATTTTGTCGACTTCGTACCACTGTGCGAATTCGTCGCCTTCGAGCGGATAGGTCTTGCGCAGCGGATGGCCTTCCCAGTCGTCCGGCATAATGAGGCGTTTGAGGTAAGGATGGTTGTTGACTTTGACACCCATCAGGTCCCACATTTCGCGTTCTGCCCAATCGGCGCTGCGGTAGAGGGGATTGACGCTCTCGACCGCCTGATTTTCGTCGACGAAACACTTGACGCGGATTCGTTTGGCTGTATTGAGATTCAAAATCTGATAAAAGACTTCAAAGCCGCCGCGTTCGGCCAGAAAATCGACCGCACTCATCTCCGAGAGCATCTCGTACCAGCGCTCCTCTTTCAGAATGCGGAGTACATCCAGATTGTCCTGCGGGTTGATGTAGATGACGAGCTGGTCACGCTGGATGTAGGCTTTGAGTACTTCATGTTTCGCCTTGACGGCCGCTAGATCTTCTGCATAGACGCCCTCTTCGGGCACAGGCTCTTCCGGCACGCGCGGGGCCACCCAGAAACGGTCGGTGTAGTAGGCTTTCGCCTGAACATTGTCTTTGGGAGTATAGGGTCTCATCATACCAGCCTTTTCGGTTTTTGAGATTTGTTGGCAGATTCGCGCCGAATCTTCTGCTGAAGCAGCATCACGGCATACTGCAATGTCTCGGGGCGCGGGGCGCAGCCCGGAAGATAGAGATCGACGGGAATGACACGGTCGACACCCTGTACTGTCGCGTAGGTGTTGAACATCCCGCCGGTGTTGGCGCAACTTCCCATCGAGATGACCCACTTGGGCTCCGTCATCTGGTCATAGAGACGGCGTATGAACTCGGCATGCTTCTTCGTCAGCGTGCCGGCAACGATCATCAGGTCCGCCTGTCGCGGAGAGGCACGGAAAATCGTACCGAAACGGTCGAAGTCGTAACGGCTCGCACCCGATGCCATCATTTCGATCGCACAGCACGCGAGCCCGTAAGTCAGGGCCCAGACCGAGTTGCTTCGGCCCCAGTTGAGGATCTTGTCGACCGTCGTCAGTGCGACCGGCAGACCGCCACTTTGTGTATAGTTTACTTGATGCTGTGCCATTCAAGCGCTCCTTTCTTCCATGCGTAAATAAATCCGATTGCAAGCAATACGATAAATAGAATCATTTCGGCAAATCCAAACCATCCCAGGACTTTAAAGTCGATCGCCCACGGAAACATAAAGATAATCTCGACATCGAAGAGGATGAAGAGAAGGGCGAAAAGGTAGAACTGCGCCGAAATCGTGTTGGGCTGTTTTGTAACCTCCGGCCCGCACTCATAGATGGTGAGCTTGAGCTTCTCGGTATCGAGCCGTGCCAGTTTACGGCTGACAAACCGTGCGGCAAACAGAGTCGCGCTGAAAGCACCGAAGGTGATCAGCAGCAGCATAAAGGCACCGAAATACGGATGATCCACGACCATATGTGTCATCAAAAACCCCTTTGTTTAAGCCTGTTTAGGCTTCGTTTAGTGTCTATAAACCAATGTTAGGGTAGTTTAGCAAATAAACTTTAAATGAAGATTGTTTCGAAATTTGAAAGGGTTGTGAAGATTAATGTGTTTCACATGGAAACACGAGCAAAAGTGAAGTGGTACATTTTGATACATATTTTCTCTCTGCCGGTTTCTCTCCAGCGGTACGATAAAAAAACTACACCCTTAGGAAGGGAAGCCCTGGTGTTTTACCCTCCAGGGCCCTCACAGATGTACCTGGTTTTCACACCAGAAATCCCATCGACTTGCCCTCGCCCTCAAAACTTCCGCCCTGCTCCTTCTTGATCTCGGCGATGAAATCATCTGTCGTAAAGAGCGGCTCTTCTTTGACGGCGACGCGGTAGGCCGTATTTTTGATAATGAGGTTGATCTGTCCGCCGGTAAGGTTGAACTCCGCCAATTTTTCGATATCGAAACTCTGGGCATAAGGTGCATGTTCGGGTAACATCTTCTTCCAGAGCTCCACCCGCTGCAGCTTATTCGGTTTTTTAAACGCAATCTTGTAGTTGAAGCGGCGAGAGAAGGCGGTATCCAGATTTTCCAGCAGGTTGGTCGTCGCGATCAACATCCCCTCGAACTGCTCGATCTGCTCGAGGAAGATGTTCTGCATCTGGTTGTGCATCTTGTCAGCCGAACTTCCGGGCCCTGTGCTTCGGCTGCTCAGGAACTGGTCCGCTTCGTTGAGAAGCAGTACCGGTTCGCTTTTGGACTTTTCGGCCAGATCTTTGAACGTATCGAAGATCTTTCGTACATTCTTTTCGCTCTCGCCGACATACATCGAAAGAATTTTCGAACAGTCGAAACTGAGCACCTGTTTTTTGAGCGACTTGGCCAAAGAGAGGGCCGTCATCGTCTTGCCCGTACCGGGAGGGCCGTAAAAGATGATGCGTGCATCGATACTGCGGGCTTTCGATTTGATACCCCACGCTTTGAGGCGCTGGGCCACTTTCTTGTCCATCTGGCGCAAAAGGCCGTCGAGAATCTCGCGTGTATGCGGATGCAGAACGACATCGTCGAGTGTCGTTTTGGGGTCGATAAGTTCGAAGATCTCCTGCTCTTTAACCAGCATATCGAGCTTGAGTTTCGTCCTCTTTTTCTTTTTCTGCGGGTGGATGATATCGTGCAGAATCTCCTCGTTGATAAAAAAAGAACGGGTGATGCCACCAAAGGGGTTGAGCATCTCGTCATAGTCGATGATATCGTCAGAAACCAGCTTCGCTCCCTCTTCCAGAAGCGCCCTGTTTTTGAAGCGGTCGTACTCGTCGAAACTGACCAGATCGATCAAAGTGTTCATGTCCCGCAGGTTTCCTTCGCCGCCGGCATACTCCTCTTTCAGAAGCGCCAGGAATATGAGCCGCTCCTTGGGTTCCAGACCCCTCTCTTTGAAGAACTCTTCGACGACGATCGGCTCTTTCGTGACCGCCACCCGCTCCTCGATCCGCTTTTCAAGCAGGCCCAGTTTGTTCTGAAGACGGCTGACACTGGGACTTGTACTGTTGAAATTGTGGCGCGACGACCCCATTTTGGTGTAGAGGTCGATGCGTAAAAACTGGTCCTGCAGATATTCCAGATGGTCGGTATAGGGCGTCACTTCAGGGAGCGCCAGGTCGAGATTTCCGTTTTCGAGCAGCTTCAGAAAAGAGACACTGAGACTCACGCTCGTATGCAGAAGTTCCAGCGATGAAAGTTCGCCGAACTTGATGGCATGGAAGCTGTTCTGCATCAGCCAGCCCAGCTCGAATAGATTTTTGATCTTCTCCATATGCATGACATAACCGTAGGCTTCATCGCCGTAAATCTCCATCAGCAGATCGATCACGCCGACTTCTTCGCTTCCTTCGACATAGCGGCGCGCCATCACGCGTAGGATTTTCGCCTCATCCTCCGTGCATTTGAGATGCTCGAAAATTTCCGTTTTCGCGACATCCGGGTTTTGCAGAAATTCAATCAGATATTTCATAGGTTCCTTAAAACATAATAGTAATAGTGTCGGTTTTGAAATGGATTATAGCGCAATGTTTGGAATGGCTGAAGAGTGGTTCAGCGGTGAACGGCCCGGCAAATATATAAAAAACGGTTGTTTGCCGAAAGGGCCGAATTCAAAAAGCGGTGGCTTCTTGCTTCAGCTCCTCTTTGAGAATGCGTTTTAGCACTTTGCCCGTCGCGTTTTTCGGCAGTTCGTCGATGATGCGGATATCGCGGGGCTGCTTGAAGTTGGCCAGCTTCTCTTTGAGATATTTCCGCAACGCTTTGACATCGACCGTTTCATCTTCTGCCGGTTCGATAAAGGCGACCGGCACTTCACCCGACTTTTCATCCGGCATACCGACGACTGCCGAAGCCCCCACTCCCTCGAAACCGTTGATCACCTCTTCGATCTCACGCGGATAGATGTTGATGCCTCTGGAGATGATCAGATCTTTCTTGCGATCGACGATAAAGAGGAATCCATCTTCATCCAGGTATCCCATATCGCCGGTCAGAAGCCATCCGTTAACGATGGTTTCATCCGTTGCGGTCGGACGGTTCAAGTAGCCCTGCATGACATTGTCCCCTTTGACGATAATTTCGCCGATCGCACCGGTGGGAAGCTCCATCATGTTGTCATCGACGATTTTGATCTCCACACCCGGAACCGCCGGACCGACCGACATCGGTTTCTGCAATGAGGGCAGATTGACCGATACGACAGGTGAACACTCGCTCAGGCCGTACCCTTCGAGCAGTTTCGCGCGGCTGAACTTGGAGGTGAACCGATCGATCGTCGCTTCGCTGAGCGGCGCGGCGCCGCTGACGAAGTAGCGCACTTTCTGAAACCACATAAAATACCACGGCAACTTCGCGCGGCTGAGCGCGTTGTAGACATCCGGCACACCGACGAACATCGTCACCCGCTTGAGTAGGATCTGCTTGATGATATTGCTGAATGGCATGATATTGCGGATCAGCACGAACGACGCTCCGTAATAGAACGGCATGATGACCGTCACCGTCAGCGTAAAGGCATGGAACATCGGCAAATAGACGATAAAACGGTCTTTGCGCGTGAATTTCGTCAACTCACCGATCGCGATACAGTTATGCATGATGTTGCGGTAACTGAGCATCGCCCCTTTGGGATTGCCGGTGGTGCCGGAGGTGTAGATGATGACGGCGAGATCGTCGATTTTCGGAAGCTCCATCTTTTCGTGGCTCTTGAGAATCTCGAAAATCTCGTCGAAACCGATGTTTTTGTTGTCGAGCGACTCGTACTCGCCCTCCCAGACGATACGTTTGATACCCGTCATCCCCCACAACGGCTCCACCACCTTTTTCAACTCACTCGATGCCATTACCATCTTCGCTTCACAATCGTTGAGAATGTAGGCGACCTCTTCGCTCTTTAAAAACGTGTTGATCGGAACCGCAACGGCACCGATCTTCGTAATGGCGAAGAGACTGATGACGAACTCTTTGGCATTCTGCATGAAAATGGCGACACGGTCACCCTTTTTGATGTCGCTCAATTCGAGAAAACGCGCAAGTGTATCGACCTTTTTGAGCAATCTGCCGTATGTCAGCTTGTAATCGCCGACAAAGATGGCGGGACGGCGGGGTTTTTTTCGTGCATGTACCGCCAGCATCTCATAGAAATTCTCGTAAGGATACTCCATTTAGAACCTGTATCCAAGTGAGATATTGGTAAGGATTGCACCCCCTTTTTTGAAGGTGCCATCGATGCCGTTTTCATTTGGAGGGGTATGGACGGTGCGCTCGTCTTTGCTGTCATAGAGGAGGCTGAAACCGGCTTCGAAATCTTCGTTGACCTGCATAATGGCACCCAAAGAGAAGATATGTGCATCGGCATCGGGCAGTTCGAACCCAAGCGTCTTTTCGGGGATCGGCGACTCGTCATAGGCGTAGCCGGCCATCAACGTCCACTTTTCGTCGAGTCGATGAGTGATACCGATGCGGAAGGTATTGGTATCGGACCAATCTTTGTCGATCGGATTGCCGAAAATCGCATCGACCGTGTCGTCGTCGAAATGGAAATCGAGCTTTTCGTATTTCGACCAGTAGGTTCGCTCATAGACCAGTTCGACACGGGTCTTGCCGAATGTATGGGCAGCTGCCAGTGCCAACGTCGCCGGCAAAGGGACACTGACACCGCCGGGAGTATCGTAGTAAGGAAGCTGGGGAGAACCAACGGCGATAAACCCGCTCGAGCTGCCTTCAAGGTCGAGATCGACATTGGAACGGTAGGTCACGCTGAGTGTCGTCTCGGGCTGCGGTTTGTAGGAGAGGGCCAGATTGTAACCGAACTCTATCGTGTCTCCGGTCATATTTTCCGCATAGGCATCTTGAAGATAGGCTTTCACCTTGCCGTCACTGTAGATGAGACGCACACCGCCACCGATACTGAACTCGGGCGTTACGGCATAGGATACGGTCGGGTTGAGCTCGATCACGGCGAGCGTGAACTCCTCCGCTTTCATCTTCTGCGCCGTACCGTTCCACTTCTTCGAAAGGCCGCCCGGTTCGACCAGCGAGAGGCCGAAACGCCAGTTGTCCACTTTCGGGCTCACATAATGAAAATAGGGAAGCAGAAAATCTTCCGTTTTGGAGTTGTCATCCGCCGGTACGCCTGCGACACTGCCTCTGTACTCGACCTCCGGCAGATGGATATAGGTGAGGCCCGCTTCTAGCAGTGCATTGCCCTCCACCCAGCTCATGTTGGCAGGGTTGAAGTAACTGGCATCGGCCGAATCGGCACCGGCGACATAAGCGGCACTCAGTGCCATCGAACGCGTTGATTGCTCGGGAATTTTGTAAGCACTCGCCATCACTACTGTCGCAGCCGCCATGCTCGTTACGGCTGCACGCATCAAAAATGTGGTCTGTTTCATCGATCGATCCTTGCGCGGTTTTGTAGCAATACTACCGAAGATATGATAAAAAATGATTAAATTAATCTACGCCTCAAACTTAAGATTATAAAATGTTTCGAAAGAGTTCACAACGAGAAGGATTGCGATCATGAAAGCGTGGATCATTGCATTAAGCGGTGCTGCTGTACTGTTGATGTCCGGGTGCGGCGAAACGGCCGACAACTTCAGCGCCTCCGACGCGGTTGGAGGTTATGTCGTCATGGATACCAAAGGGGGTGACATCCCGTATCCGAACGATATTCTGTTCGCACCGGCCGAGGGACAACCTGCCGACGGGACGGTCAACATCCCGTTCGATCCCAGCGACAAGGATGCGGCGGTCAAAGCGGCACTCGACACACTCGACGGCTTTTCGACCACGGCACCCATCAGCGTGAGTGTCAGTAACGACATCGACAGTGCCACACTGCCGGGTAATCTCCACTTCTATCGAGTCGATGCGACCGAATCCAATGCCACCTCTCCCGTTCCTGTCGTAATAAAAATCGTCTCCGAACTCTCATTCGGACAGGATTATGTTGCGACCTATTCGAATGGGAAAATCGCCATACTGCCTCTCAAGCCGCTTGAGAGCCACACCCACTATATGGTTCTCATGACGAACGGCATCAAAACCGCTACCGGCAAAGCGATCGAACCCGATTACGTCACATCGCTTCTCATCAACAACACACCGCTCTTCGATGCCGCAGGAAAGCCGACCGTCATTCTCGACAGCGATCCAGACGTCAACAAGGCCACGCTGGTGCAGCTCGCAGGCATTCAACAGCTGACACAGCAGATGCTTTCCGTCGCGCAACGGGACCAAAACATCACATCCTCCGATGTGGTCTCCGTCTGGAGCTTTACGACCCAAAGCATCGGAAAGGTCGCGAAGGCAATCGCCCAAAATGGCACGAGCGATGCCTATCTGGGACTGCAAGACACCAATGCGACGTCGAAGGATATGTTGATGGCCTATTATGCCGGGCTCGGGGATTCTGCAAAAGTGGCCGAGATCAACGCGACGATGACAGGAAATGCCGAAGTGTACGCCGGCATACTCGCGAATCTTCCCTACTATCTCGCCCTTCCGACACCCGAGGATCCGACGGCACCCATTACCGAATCGTTCGTTTTCACAGCCGGTAGCGACATGCCACAGGAGAGAGGAAGAGTGACCATTCCCGTTCTCGCGGCCGTTCCAGGCAGCAGCTCCGGATGTACCGAACCATCCGAAGGATGGCCGGTCGCCATCTTCCAACACGGTATCACCAGAAACCGCCTCGACATTCTGGCGATTTCCGAAGCGTTCGCGAAAATCTGCTACGCCGTCGTGGGTATCGACCTGCCTCTGCATGGGATTGCCGATCCGACGAATCCTCTATACGACAAAGATCACGAACGCACGTTCAATCTCGATTTTCTTACCCAGGACGAAAACGAAACCATTCTCGCAAAAGTCCCCGACGGAAAGCCGGACACCTCGGGCATCCACTACATCAATTTCGTCAGCCTATTGACCGCACGGGACAATATCCGGCAGAGTACATCCGACTACATCGCATTGCAAAACGCCATCGCCTCCGCACAGAAAAATGTCAATGGGTTGAATTTTGACGAAAGTAAAATCGCCTATGTAGGCCACTCTCTCGGAACGATCGCACCTTTTGGCTACTTCTCCTACCAGGATGAAGCGGGCCTTTCGCTCGCTACCGTTCTTCTTTCGATGCCGGGAGGCGGCATTACAGACATCATGCTCAACTCTCAAACATTCGGAGATGCGGTCATCGAAGGATTGAAAGGTGCCGGACTCGAACCGGGTACGAACGAGTTCGCGGCATTCACTGTCGCGATGCAGACCATCCTCGATGATGCGGACCCCCTCAACTATGCGAACAAAGTGGCCGAAAAACAGAGACTTCTTTTACACCTGGTGAAGGATGACGATGTCATTCCGAATACGGTCGCTGCCGCACCACTTGCAGGAGGAGTCCCCATTGTCCATCTGATGGGAGCGAAAGATATCACCTCCTATTTTGCAGAAGGCGAAACCACCAAAACGATCTTCCCCGAAACGTCAGACGACGTTTACACCTTCTTCCAGAGCGGAAATCACCGGTCGCTCTTCATCCCTGACTACAACCTCGATACGACGATCGAGATGCAGACACAGATGGATTCTTTCATCTACTCCCAGGGAGTGGCTATCGATGCCAACCTTTCGAGAATCGTCAACTGACGATCACTTTTCCACCAGATCGTAAAGAGCCCGAATCTCCTGGGCCCAGATCGACTCGTCGATCGTCTCCAGAACCAGCGGTATATCATCCATCCTCGGATCGTTCATAATGTATTTGAAGGCATCCCAGCCGATTTCGCCGCAACCAAGAGAGTGGTGGCGGTCGACACGGCTTCCGAGAGGCGGTTTGGAGTCGTTGATGTGCATCCCTTTCAGATACTCGAATCCAACGATCTCGTCGAACGCTTTCATCGTCTCGTCGTACGCCTCTTTCGTGCGCAAATCGTAACCGGCCGTAAAGGTGTGGCAGGTATCGAGACAGACACCGACTCTGCTTTTATCTTCTGTTTTGTCGATCAGATAGGCGAGGTGCTCGAACTTATAGCCCAGGTTACTCCCCTGTCCCGCCGTATTTTCGATGACGAGTGTCACCCCTTCGGTTTCATTGAGCGTAATGTTCATCGCTTCTGCGATACGATCGAGGCACGCCTCTTCGCTAAGCTTCTTCAGATGGCTTCCGGGATGGAAGTTGAGCTTGTCGAGTCCCAGCTGTTCGCACCGTTTGACCTCATCGATAAAAGCGTCCAGACTCTTTTGACGCTTCTCCTCTTCAGGATGTCCCAGGTTGATCAGGTAGCTGTCGTGCGGCAGGACATGTCTGGCATCGATGCCGCTGGCTTTCAGATTGGCTTTGAACTTCTCGATCGTCTCTTCATCGAGCGGCTTCGCCGTCCACTGGCGCTGGTTTTTCGTAAAAAGGGCAAAGGCTTTCGCACCGATGGCTTTGGCATTCAAAGGGGCGTTGAAGACACCGCCGGAAGCGGAAACGTGGGCACCGACATACTTCATATCTCACCTCCCACTGTTTCGATCTTAACGATTTTACTCGATTTCGGCGTGCATTCAGCACCCCGTATCGAGATATCGTGGGCACCAACGTATTTATTATTGGACATAAATCATTTCTCCGTAATCTTGATAAGTATATGGTTGATTCTGTCTTTGAAACGGACCGAGGTCGCGTCAAAGGCGTAGATTATATCAAATCTGCCAGCTTCGTAAATATGCTGTACTTTTTTGCCCTTCTCTTCATGCAGGTCCTCACCCCCAAAAATCGCTCTTTTCGAAAAGATGTGGGCCAGTGTCCCTTGCGGGTAGCGTACGTGCAGATACTTCCTGTAAAACGCCTCTTCGCTCATGCATTGCGAATCGACACAGATACGTTTTCCAATCGTCAGTGTGAACGCTGCATGGCCCGAGGCGTAGATCTGCACCTTTATCTGTTTTTTTCCCCTGTAGACAAATCCCATATCGGCATATTTCAATTCGGGCGACTTGATGACGATCAATGCCGCCTTCGGCGCTTCATAGTAGTGTTTGGCGCATCCACCCAACAGGAAAAAAAGCCCCAGAAAAAGCGTTTTACAGAAATTTTTCAATTTTTTCCTTTTTTGGCCATAATTTTATAATAATTTAAGTTAAATTCACTATAATTTCACCCACAAAGCCGTTGATGGCCCCTTCATCTAGCGGTCCAGGATGCAAGGTTTTCATCCTTGTCACAGGGGTTCGAGTCCCCTAGGGGTCACCACTTCTTTCTACTCGAAACAACCTCCTAAGCTTTTAGCACTTTTTCTGATACACCAAGCAAATCTATTATTTTTTGACGCATGCGGCCTGCATGCGTTCCCTGCCAGTAGATTTTTTTACATTTCGGACAGATCCAAAACCCATTCCGCCACCGATAGGTCTCTTTCGGAATTTTGGAAAAAAACTCACGCTTGTCACACGGCTGCATCGTCCGGTTACAGCAAAGCGACCGGCTGAATGGGTGGGCGTATCGGGCGAGATCGAACATCGCACTCAGGCGCCTGACCTGCTTCGGGGCCTCTTCACACGGCAACACCACGATCGATTCGGGCAGTCTCTCCTGCAAACGCCTGTCACAGGTGATTCCGATGCGTCCAAAGCGGCACATACCGAACAGTTCGTTGTCCGTGATATCGTTGCGGTAAAGCGTATCGAACCCCAACAGCCTCAAATACTTCGCGACTTTGGCAAGATGGACGTCACAGACGAAACGGGGAGAACTATCCCATCGGATACAAAATCGCTTCATGGACCCCGTCACACGCTTTTATGATCTCATCGTCGAGAGTGACGTCGAGTGCCGCGAGTGTCTCGTCGAGCTGCTCAACACGTGTGGCCCCAATGATCGAAGAGGCGACAAAGTCGTGCTGCATACTCCATGCCGTCGCAAGTGTCGTCACACGCATTCCCGCCATTTGGGCGATCTCCATGTAGAGTGCCGTCGCTTCGAGTGTCTTGTCGTTGAGATACTTCGTCGCCTGTGCCCGCACACGCGGGTTTTTGTCGTTCAGGTACTTCGTAAACCGTGCATCCGGCGGGAAAAACTCTCCATTGTATTTACCGGTCAAAACACCGCCGGCCAACGGAGCGTAGGGAAGCAGGGATATCTTCTCTTTACGGCAGACCGTTGCCAACTCATCCATGAAACGGCGGTTGAGCAACGAGAAATTGTTCTGGATCGACTCGAAACGCGCCAGCCCGAGGTAACGGCTCGCTTCGTTCGCTTTCGTCAGCCCATAGGCGGTATCGTTGGAGGTACCGATATAGCGGACTTTCCCGCTTTGTACCAGCCGGTCGAACGCTTCCAGGCTCTCTTCGATCGGCACCACCGCATCGGGCCAGTGCATCTGATAGAGGTCGATATAGTCGGTTTTCAGCCGCTTCAAGCTCCCTTCGACCGCCCGTTCGATGTGAAAGCGGTCGATCGCCGTCAGGCCGTGACGGATCGGCGGGACGAACCAGCCACTCGCCGCACCCGCCACTTTCGTCGCCAGGACGATCGATTCACGCGGCTTCGTTCTCATCCACTCCCCGACGATCTCCTCCGTCGTACCGGCCCATGTGCTTCGGGGAGGCACAGGATAGAGCTCGGCCGTATCGTAAAAATTGATTCCCCGCTCATACGCCCTGTCCATGATCGCAAACGACCTCTTTTTGTCACAGAACGATCCAAAAGTCATCGTTCCCATACAGAGCGGCGAAACTCTCAAACCTGTTTTGCCGATATAGCGATAGTTCATATTTCATCCTTAACACTGATTGACAAACCATACACTCTTTATTGAAAGAACCGATTTATCATTATAACTGACGTTACACACCTCTGTCAGTCATGAAATTTTCCAAAGGAGGAGCCATGGAATGGACGGCGTTCACTCTGTTGGGAGCGGCATCCGTCATCGCGGCCGCGACACTCGGAACCTCACTTCTCAGGCTTGTTGTCCGCATCATCCGAAGCCGCAACTGACTCGCACCGTCGGCCCAGCCATTCGATGAACGCGTCGAGCGGTATGGGTTTGGTAAAAAAGTACCCCTGCGCAAGATCGCACCCGAACTTCTTCAAAAATGCCAACTGCGTCTCGTTCTCGACCCCTTCCGCGACCGTTTTCATCTCGAAATGCGACGCGATATCGATAATCGTCCGTGTCAGGACCTCGTCATTTGGATTGATACCGATATCCTTGACAAATCCACGGTCGATTTTAAGAGTTTTGATCGAAAGGTTTTTCAGATAGGCAAGCGAAGAGTAACCCGTACCGAAATCGTCGATACTGAATCTGAAACCCATTTCCCGAAGTTCCTGAAGCTTCTCGTTCGTCCTTTCGAAGTTTTCGATAAAGACCGATTCCGTCATCTCGAGCTCGATACGGAAAGGATCGATCTCGCCGTCACGAACCATGGTTTTGATGGTTTCGATGAAATCACTGCGCACAAACTCTTTGATGCTTACGTTGACAGCGATATAATCGAGATTCAAACGGGTACAATCCTGTGCGACCCGACGCAAAACCCACTGTCCCACTTCGTGAATCAACCCGCTCTCTTCGGCCAGAGGAATGAAAATATCGGGTGAAACGACCCCTCGACGAGGATGCTCCCAGCGAAGAAGCGCCTCCGCTCCGACGCATCGGCCCGTCGATATCTCGATCTGAGGATGATAGAGAAGTGCCAGTTGATCCCTCTCTATCGCACTGTGAAGATCCTGCAGAAGCTCACTCTTCTCTCCCGTAATCATTTCGAGTGCCGTATCGAAAATCCGGACGCCGTTCTTCCCTGCCGTTTTGGCTTCGTACATCGCCACATCCGCCTCTTTCAACAGATCGAAAAAGTCGCGTCCGTACGTAAAGAGCGTCACACCGATACTGGCGCTGAAATGAAGCTTCCGCCCTTTGATGGCAAACGGCCTCGATACTTCCTCTTTAATCTTTTGTGCGACGATTTCACTCTTCATCGCGGCCTCTTCCGCATCCCCTTCGATGTCGGCCATCAATATGACGAACTCGTCGCCTCCGAGTCTCGCAACGATATCGCCGGTACGCATCAGATTGGTCAAACGTTCACTCAGCTGTATGAGCAGATCGTCTCCGACATCGTGTCCCATCGAATCGTTGATCTGTTTGAAGTTGTCGAGATCGAGAAAGAGCAGGGCGTTCGTCGTTCCGTTTCGTTCGGCACGCAGCATCGCCACTTTGACATGTTCGAAAAGGAGCTTTCTTCTCGGAAGTCCCGTCAGCTCGTCATAATAGGCCAGATAGTCGGCACGTTCTCTTGCAATCCTCTCTTTTGTCACATCCCGACCGTAAAGATTGATCTTCTCTTCGTCCAGCACCATGATGTCGAATTGGTAGATCTTCTCGTCGAATCGCAAATCCAGGCTTTTGTATTCACCGTCGCACACTCTCCTCAAAAAGCGTTCCCACCGGGTAGGGGCACGTCTGAGTAGTCCTTCGTGAATTTTTCTGGCAGCATCGTTTTCGATTAAAACCGCATGGGTTTTGCATGAGATCTGCATGACAGGGTTGGGATTTTGGATGTAAAACTGGGCGAACGACTCGATCTTTCGCTTGTCTTCCATCTCCTGGGCGATATCTTCCACGATACCGATGGCACCCACTAGGCGGTTTTTGGAATCTTTGAGCGCTGTGGTACGAATGCGGACAAGAACATCGATGTCACTCGTCGTCGCATGGTACTCCCCTTCGTAGTATCCATCTTCCAGGCCGTTGTATTCGATCGGAATCCGTATCGTCTCTTCGATCCGTTTATCGGTGATATCCTCCAGGTCCAAACCGATGAGCTTCTCCCGGCTCGAATCGAAAATCTGAACGAAATACTGATTGACGTTGACGATTTTGAACTCCGTATCGTAAAAAAAGATACCGACAGGGACATTGTCGAAGATGAGATCCATCTGCGCCTGATGCGCTTTCAGCGCCCGAATCGCCTGCGTATTTTCCCTGCGAAGCATCAATGCATCGACAAGCGTTTTGTGAATTCTTCCGGAACTGGAGATCAAAAAGGCGAGATAGACCAGTACCAAAACCCCCATCATCACCTCGATCGGATTCGGACTCACCAGCAGCCAGAGTGCCGTTCCGCCGAGAATCACGAAGATATAGGTCACGGTCGTCATACGATCGGCCGAGAGTGTCGTGATCGCCCCCGATGCCATGCCCCCCATCACGAATGCCATCAAAAAGTCGTAGGCGATTCCCTGTTTTCCAAGGAAGTACCAAAGCCCGCTCACCCACACCAACGCACTGAAAAATGTCCCTATCCATTGCAATATCTCCGCAAGGCCTATCGCCATCTCCTCCTGATAGGCCTTGTAATAGAGGTAGATGCCAAGGCGGTAGAACATGACGACGATAACCAGACTGAACCACTGTACGGCACTCTCCTGCGATTTGGGCCAATAGGTCGCCAAAATGACGAGTCCTGCAAGAATATTGATGACGACGCTAAACGGAATGGCGCCGTAAATCATATCGACAAGCTGGCGGCGAAGCTGCAGATCGTACCCTTTCACGCAACTCCCTTCTGCATCACGGCGATCGCTTCGCCTATCAGATGAATCTCTTCCGGATCGGTATAGATAACGGGATAAGCGGGATTGAAAGAGATACAAGCCCATCGATCTTCGTCTCTTCGTTTCTCCAGCTGTTTGATGAAAAGCTCTTCCCCGATCCGAAATACATAAACCGATCCGTTTTTCACCGCCTGCCGGCTGCGGTCGACCGCCACGAGGTCACCGTCATACAGAAGCGGTTCCATAGAATCTCCGCGTACCTCCAGCGCTTCGATATATTTCAAATGTTTTCTGCCTCCCAGGAGTCCGACCAGTGCTTCGTCGATACGAATCGTTTCGAAACGCTCCTGCCAGTTGAGTGCCCCGCTGCCGGCCGAGGCATTGATCTGTTTGAAGTAGCGGATCGTCGCGACCTTTTCCGTGCTCTCCTCCAGCGACTTCGGAGCCTGATCGTAGAGAAGCCAGTTGATACTGATCTTGCGCCGTGCACAGAAGTCGGCGATCTGCGCGAAAGGAACCGATCCGCGTTTTTTCAATACCGCGAAATAGGCCGGTGCGATTCCAAGCGTTTCGGCGACATCCTTGTCCAAAACCTTGCGTTCACCCACCTCGACACTCAAAATATCTTTAAGCCTGGAAAGTACCTCATCGAAAGAGAGCATTTTACCTCTTTAGAAAATGATATATTTTGAATTCAATCATACCATATCACCCTACAATTGTTTCTGATTTACAAAGCCATTCCCACATAAAGGAGCGAGATGATCATCCATCTGGATCTTGACGCTTTCTTCGCTTCATGCGAACGCCTTTTGAACCCCGGCCTGAAAAACAGACCCATCGCGGTAGGGGGACGCGGCGACCCTTTTATCTTTGACCAAAAAAGCGGGCACAACATCGATGTCACTCTCGAAAACAGCGGCGCATTCGTCCCGACACTTTTCTACAATGCCGAGAGCAGTTTCAGAGACTATTTTGTCGAAAACGACAGAATCCGGGGTATCGTAATCACCTCCAGCTACGAAGCGAGAGCCTGCGGCATCAAAACCGGTATGACGATTCGTGAAGCGCTTCAGCAATCTCCCGGCCTCATCGTCCTTCCGCCCCGCCACCTTTTCTATCACGACAGATCCCATGCACTCAAAAAGTGGCTGATGAAAAGAGTTCCCGTGCTCGAACAGTACAGTGTCGACGAATTTTTCGGTGATTTGAAAGGATGGATCGCCGATAGAGACGTTCCCGCCTTCATCGATTCGCTTCGCCGAGAGATCGAAACGACGTTCGGCCTGCCCGTCTCCATCGGGGCCGCCCCTTCGAAGTGGATCGCCAAGCTGGCCACAAGCGCCGCGAAACCGAACGGGTGCAAGGCTCTTTTCGCCAAAGATGTCGATGCCTTTGTCGATCCGAAACCGATCGAGGCGTTCCCTGGTATCGGCCGCGGCTTTTCGAAGCGTTTAAAGGCCTACAAAATCGAAACGCTCGGCGAGTTGAAAGCGGCGAAGCACCTGCTCTACCGATGGAAAAAACCGGGCATACAGCTCTACCACCGTGTCAACGGCGACGATAACGAATCGGTCGTCGCCGGACATGACCGGCGCTCCATCGGGATCTCCCGTACGATCGATCCGGTCTTCGACCGAAGAGAGATCCGGCGCAGACTCATTATCCTCTGTCGCCATCTCTCCCACCTCGTCACAAAAATCGATGCACAGCCCAAGAGGCTCTTTCTGGGGATCAAATACCAGTTCGGACAGAAGGCCAAACGCAGTGTCACCGAACCTTTCACCTTCAGCGAACTGGCCCTGCGCCGTCATATCCTGGAACTTTTCGAAGCCATCGACACTTACCGCTCCCTGGCCATCGTCAGACTTGGTATCGGCTGCGGCGCTTTCGAAACCCGACCGACGACACGCGGATCGCTCTTCGGCCACGAGAGAGAGATGAAAGAACGGCGTCTATGGCATCAGACGGCCAAGATACGGCAAAAGTACGGCATCGACACGATTCGGTCCGCCGTGGAGATGCTATAGGAGGCCGTTGGCCCTCTCGAAGATTTCACGGCTCTGCGGCGAATGGAAGATGAAGGTCACCTCCATGCCCGGATGTTCTTTCAAAAACTCCCTCACGGTGCGATAGGCGATCTGCGCTGCACGTTCAGGCGGAAAACCGTATACGCCCGTGGAAATGGCCGGGAATACGACCGAATCGCACCCCAGCTCCGCCGCCACCTTCAGCGAATTTCCGTAAGCGTTCGCCAGCAGTTCGTCGCATCGGTCGCCACACCGTCCCCAGATGGGCCCCACGGTATGGACGACATATTTCGCCGGCAGATCGCCCGCCGTCGTCGCCACCGCTTCGCCTGTGGGCAGACCGTCGGGATACTTCGTGCGACGAATCTCTCTGCACGCTTCCAGAATCGCCGGGCCGCCCGCCCGGTGGATCGCTCCGTCGACACCGCCGCCGCCCATCAAAGAGCTGTTGGCCGCATTGACGATGGCACACGCCCTCTCTTTCGTGATGTCTCCGGTTTTGACATGGATACCCATTCTACACCTCCAAAACGATCGTCCGCCCGAACGGCACGGATCTCTCTTCGGGCAATACCCATATCGTATCGTAAAAAGGCGCCTCGTCGGGGAAAGTTCCTTCGGCATCGGTAAAGTAGATGAGCAGCGATGTGCCGGAAAGTTCTTCTTCGATATAATCGAAAACCGGCCGAAAATCGGTCCCGCCGCCCCCTTTCATCGCAAACTCGAGAATCTCGCCGGAAACGAAGCGGTAGACACCCTGAATCTTCGCATCGCAAATCAGCACATCCACCTCCGCACCGGGAAAGCTCATCAAAAGCGCTTCGAGCTCGCCGACGAAAAGCCCGAGCAGCGCTTCGTTCACCGATCCGCTGGAATCGATCGCCACGGTCACGATGAGGCGGTCGCTGGTGGTCGAGGGAAGGTAGACACCCCGTGCGATCATCTTTTTGCTGGGTTTGGCGAAGGTGTAATCGTTCTTGAGATGGCGGTTGATCGCCTGGTAGAGTTCGCTGCGCCAATCGACGGTCGTATCGGACGTGATCGTAAAGAGACGCTCGATACCACCGGGGTCGCTCCCCTGATTCTGCGCCTTCTCCAGCGCCTCTTTCATCGCCTGCGCCCACTGCTCTTCGAGCTCCGGCTCCAGCTCCTGCGGTGGCAACGGAAGGTTGTCGTCGCGCTTTTTCGAATCTTCAGGGGGCTGCTGCTCTGTCATACGGTTCTTGTTCTGCTCGTTGAACCCCTCTTCGTTGCTCTCGTCGTCGTTGTAATCTTCGTTCTGTATCTCGTCCTTCAGCTGCGCGTAAATCGCTTCGGCATACATCCCCTCGAAACGGTCGTCGTAGTGGACACGGGCGGGAAGTTTGAAGCCGTTTCGTTTGAGCATATCGTTGATCGCATAGTCGGTCGCCAACTGCCAGAGCCATCCCTGGCGCAAGAGCCTGCGGTTTTCGTGTGCCAGCACATGGTGCATGACACTGTTGGCCAGTGCGAACTCGATCGTCTCGAGCCCCTCGTCATCGAAATAGTCGGGGTTGTACTGCAGCACCCGCCCGTCACTCAAAAACGTTTCGACCTCGTCACTTGGCTCCGTCTTCAGACGGCTTGCAAGCAGGCCGAAATAGGGATGCTTCACCATCAGGCGGGTTT
This sequence comes from Hydrogenimonas cancrithermarum, assembly GCF_030296055.1. Taxonomy (NCBI): domain Bacteria; kingdom Pseudomonadati; phylum Campylobacterota; class Epsilonproteobacteria; order Campylobacterales; family Hydrogenimonadaceae; genus Hydrogenimonas; species Hydrogenimonas cancrithermarum. The sequence continues at coordinate 1,546,442 of NZ_AP027370.1, read as the reverse complement.
TGGCTTTTGTAATTTCGGTTTCGACACTCATGCAAGAAGATAGCTGAAGTTTTTGATCCATATTTTCCAGTTGGAGGCTTTTTCGAGCAACACTCCTTTGTGCTGAAGCTCCTTGACGATCATCACCGAAAACTCGCCCGGCAGTTTCACCAGATACGCCAGCAGATGTTCGAGCGTTTCGCGAGGCGTTTCCCGGTCGATACGCTGCATCATCATCGATGCGAGCACATGCAGCGTATTCGGGTCTTCCGGGACGCCGGCCTCGCAACCCTGCAAAACGGCATCAAGATCGGGCAGGTCGGAGGCTGTGGCGCGCCAGCTCAGAAACTCGGCTGCCAGCTCTTCGCCGATACTTCCGGCAATCAGCGGCATCAGCAGCTCCGCTTCGGGGGTCGACTTCAAAATCCTGTCGACATACTCCCAGCTCCTCGGCGTCGCGAAGCTGCGATGCGCCGATTTGGCATCGAACATGAAGAGCGCGTCGGGCCGGGCACCGATAAAGCCGACAATCGACGCGTCGATTCCATTATCAAGAGCCCACCGTCTCCACTGTGCCGCATCGATTTCCATCTCCAGATGTACGAAGCGGTTGGCCAGGGGTGCGGGCATCCGGTAGACGACCCCCCGGTCGCTTTCACGGTTACCGGCCGCCACGATCGCCCAGCCGTCGGGCAACCGGTATTCGCCGATACGGCGGTCGAGAATGAGCTGGTAGGCGCTCGCCTGCACCATCGGAGCCGCCGTGTTGAGCTCGTCGAGAAACAAAACCCCTTCCGCTTCGCTGCCGTCGGGCAAAAAAGCCGGCGGTGCCCAGACCGCCTGCCGGCTCACCTGGTCGAAAAAGGGGATACCGCGCAGATCGGTCGGATCGAGCAGAGAGAGGCGGAGGTCGATGAAACCGATCCCCTTCTCATCCGCAATCTGCCGAACGATCGAAGACTTGCCGATTCCCGGAGGCCCCCACAGAAAGAGCGGTACCTTTTCGTCGACCAGATGGGAGACAGCGGCTTTCACTTCGACAGGACGCACGACAATCCTTTAAAACGAGTTGCGAGCGATTCTGGAAGGTCGATTCGCTTCCTCTCATTCAAACTTAAAATAAAAAGCCGCTGTGCGGCTATCTTGGCATTCTCCATTTTCAATTCTCCATTTTCCATCGAAAAATTACATTCCCAGATTCTGTTTGATGTACTCTCCAAACGCTTCGTTGCGTTTGAGGATGTTGGCCAGATCGGCATTGGTCTGGTACCCAAGGAGTATCTCTATCGGGGTCGAAGGGTTGGAGGCAAGCGCCATCATTATCTCTTTGTCACGGATTTTGGAAAAATTCTTCAGATGACTTTGCGGTGTCGAAGGGTTCGCGGCGAGCGCGGTGTAAACCCCTTTATCCCGAATGCGCGTCAGACGCTCCAGCATTTTCGGATCGACCGATGGGTTGCCGGCCAGCCTCCTGAGTACCGAGAGCTTCTCTCTCTTCTCCAGCGCTTCGTAGACGCTTTGCGCAAGCGATTCATTGGCAGCCAACGCCGCCAAAAGGTTTTCATCTCCCGTCTCGATCAGCTTCAACGCCGTCACCTCATCCATATGAAGATTACCCCCGATCGCCTGAAGCCGTTTTTCGTCGGCCCCTTCCAATTGCGTCACGATCGCCTCCCATCCAATCGGCTGGCTTTGCAAAAAGGCATTTCTCACCACGTCGTTGCCCGCCTTCAAAAACGCCTCGTAGAGCTCCTTTGAAAGATTTGGATTGCGCGCCAATCCCTCATGCACCCAGCACGCGCTCGACTGCATGAGCTCTTTCTGCTTCGTTTCGGGAAGATTGGGATGTCGCGCCACAAATCCCCGTTTTCGAAGGTCACCTCCATTGTAGAATCGATCCAGCAATCCTTTGGGCAAATTCGGATTGATCAGAAGCGACTCGTGCAGCGTACGCGGCATCCATACATCCTGGCTGCGCTGGGTGATTTCGTAGTCCGGTATCTGTGCCATCGCTTCGAGCAACTCTCTGTTGTCACTTTGTGCCGCCACCAAAAAGGGGCCGACCGGCGAGTACTGGATGTTGTGGTTGCGCTCGATGTCGGGATAGAAGCGTGCCACGAGCGAGCCGGCGACATCGCGGTTTTCGTCGCTCTCGAACGGCCCTTTTCCCTCCCAGTCGTAAAGTTTGAGGATCTCACAAAAAAGTTCGTCACCGATCGCACGGTTATGCAGCAGGTCGATGATACGTTCCCGGTTGGCAAAAAGTTTCAGACTCCCGAGCAACGCATCACGATCGATGCTGCTTGCATAATACTTCTCCAGTTTTTCAAGTTCGATAACCGGAATACCTGTTTTATACTTTTCATCGCAGTACGCCTCTTCCACCGGATTGATCAGCCGCCCCTGCACGATCAGAGCGATTGGCTCGTCATTTTCGTCTACGGCCCTCGAAGCTCCAACCTGATCGAGGAAGAGTTCGATATCCTCTTCGCTCATCGTGCGGGTCTTTCCCAAAAAGAGGATCTTTTTCCCCTGCACACCCTCCATTATCTGTGCCAAATCCATCATCTCTCCAATACTTTCAAAACTTTATGCCTCTTTCACGAACCATCCATTACACTTGATGAAAATTTATCGAGCATCAAGGATTTTCATGAATTACGCGATCACACCCATTCCGGGCCCCGGCATCAAACCGCCCGTCACCAAACCCGATCCGGCATTTTTGCAAACGATCGGCGAAGCGGGCATGCGCTCACTCATCAGCCGCTTCTACGATCTTTTGGTTCAAAGTAAAATCAAACATCTCTTTCCGGATAAACCGGATGAACTGGAAGAGGCCAAACGCAACAGTGCCGACTTCTTCATCCAGATCTGCGGCGGCCACCCCTACTTCAACGAACGACGCGGCGCTCCGATGATGGGGAAACGACATCAACCCTTCGCCATCGATGCCAGGGCCCGCGTCATTTGGCTGCAGCAGTTCGCACTGGCCCTTGAACCGGTCGAAGCTCCCGAACATCTCAAACAGGGTTTCTGGCGATATCTCGATATCTTCTCGGCCTGGATGATCAACCGCTAAAAGGGGTTGGCCATCTTCTCTTCAAGCCATTTATGTGCCCGTTTCCGCCCGAGTTTTCGGGCATAATCGGTCGCACCCATCCCTATTTCATCCACGGCGTAGAGATCGGCGCCCCGTGAAAGCAGCATCTCCATCATATCGATATAGTCGAAACAGGCTGCCAGCATCAGCGTCGTCATCCCGCTCTTTCGAGATGTGACGGCAGGGTCGATCCCGCACTCGATGAAAAGTTCCGCCAGATCGATTCTGTTGCGCTCGACTGCTTCGTCCAGAAGGCTTACGCCTTCATCCGTCTTCCACTCGATGTTCGCTCCGGCATTCAAAAGAAGCTCTACCATCTCCTTCGAAGCACCTTTTTTAATGGCGATCAGCAGAAGCGGCATCTCTTCCTCGTTCACTACCGTGACATCGGCACCAGCGTCGAGAAGCTGTTTCACACGGACAATTTCGTCGTTTTCGACCGCTTCGATCAGGTCATGTTCTATTTGTTTGTTACTCATGATGAGATTATAGCAATTTAATGGCGTCGAGAGATAAAAAGAAAGAATAACATGGCCGCTTAAGGTGGTGACCCCGGCGCGATTCGAACGCGCGGCCTTCGGATTAGGAATCCGATGCTCTATCCAGCTGAGCTACGAGGTCGGATGATAGTGTTGAGTGTTGAGTACTGAGTGTTGAGTAGAAGATAAAAAGCGGAGCGTTTTCCGCAACTTTTAGTTTTTAGTTTTTCATTTTTCACTAAAAAACCGGGGAAGTCCCCGGTTTTTCGATTAGCCGTTGCGTTTTTTGATGATCTCTTCGGCAACGTTTTTCGGAACCTCTTCATAGTGGTCGAACTCCATTGCGTACGTGCCCCGTCCCTGTGTTGCGGAGCGGAGATCTGTCGAATATCCGAACATCTCTGCAAGCGGAACGAATGCGTTGACGATCTTGTTTCCGTGGCGGTCTTCCATGCTGTTGATCTGTCCGCGGCGGCGGTTCAGGTCGCCGATGACATCACCCATATACTCTTCGGGAACTTCGACTTCGACCTTCATAATCGGCTCGAGGATAACGGGGTTGGCTTTTCTCGCACCCTCTTTGAAGCCCATGGAACCCGCGAGTTTGAACGCCATTTCAGACGAGTCGACATCGTGGTAGCTACCGTCATAAAGCGTTACTTTGACATCTTCGACCGGATAACCGGCGAGAACACCGTTTTGAAGAGCTTCCTGGACACCTTTGTCGACTGCAGGGATAAATTCTCTCGGTACGACACCGCCCTTGATCGCATCGACGAATTCATATCCGCTTCCCGGCTCCATCGGCTCGAGTTTCAAGAAGACGTGGCCATACTGACCGCGACCACCGGACTGCTTCGCATATTTGTACTCCTGCTCGACCGGCATTTTGATGGTTTCGCGGTAAGCAACCTGCGGCTGTCCGACTTCCGCTTCGACTTTGAATTCGCGCATCATACGGTCGACGATGATCTCGAGGTGAAGCTCACCCATACCGGAGATGATCGTCTGTCCGCTCTCTTCGTCGGTGTGGACACGGAAGCTCGGGTCTTCCTCCGCCAGTTTCTGAAGCGCGATCGACATCTTCTCCTGGTCCGCTTTCGTTTTCGGCTCGACGGCGACGGAGATAACAGGATCGGGGAACTCCATACGCTCGAGGATCACTTTCTCTTTCTCGTCGCAAAGCGTATCGCCTGTAAGTGTCGACTTCAGACCGACACATGCGCCGATTTCACCTGCGTAGAGCTCTTTGATCTCTTCACGTTTGTTGGAGTGCATCTTAAGCAAACGTCCGACACGCTCCTTCTTGCTCTTGGTCGAGTTGTAGACATAGCTGCCCGCTTCGATGATGCCGCGATAGACACGGATGAATGTCAGCTGACCGACAAACGGGTCTGTCATAACTTTGAACGCCAATGCCGCGAACGGGCCGTTGTCCGTCGCTTCAATGCTGACAGGGTTGCCATCCAAGTCTTCCGCATGGATAGACTTGACTTCTGTCGGAGCCGGCAAATAATCGACAACCGCATCGAGCATCGGCTGAACGCCTTTGTTTTTGAATGCGGTACCGCAGAGCATAGGAATCATCGTCATTTCGAGCGTTGCCTGCTTGATACCTTTTTTGATCTCCTCTTCGGTCAGCTCTTCACCGCCGAAGTATTTTTCCATCAATGCTTCATCCGTTTCAGCGACTGCTTCGATCAGTTTCTCGCGGTATTCGTTCGCTTTTTCGACGAGATCTTCCGGAATATCGGTCACTTCGAACTTCTGTCCGTAACCTTCATCTTCCCAGATGATCGCTTTCATCGTAACAAGGTCTACAACGCCCTGGAAATCATCTTCGGCACCGATTGGAATCTGAATCGGCACGGCATTGGATTTCAGCCGCTCTTTGATCTGTCGCTCCACTTCGAAGAAATCTGCACCGACACGGTCCATCTTGTTGACGAATGCCATACGCGGAACACCGTATTTGTTGGCCTGGCGCCATACGGTTTCAGACTGGGGCTGAACGCCGCCGACGGCACAGAAGACTGCAACCGCGCCATCGAGAACACGCATGGATCGTTCGACTTCGATCGTGAAGTCGACGTGGCCGGGGGTGTCGATAATGTTGATCTGGTGGTTCTTCCAGAAACATGTCGTCGCAGCGGAGGTAATCGTGATACCGCGCTCCTGCTCCTGCTCCATCCAGTCCATCGTCGCCGCACCTTCGTGCACTTCTCCGATTTTGTGAGAGAGTCCCGTATAGAAGAGGATACGCTCAGTGGTTGTTGTTTTACCGGCATCGATGTGCGCAGCGATACCGATGTTTCGTACACGTTCAATTGGTGTTTTTCGTGCCATCGTTGTTTCCTTTTAGCATTGGTAAAATTTGGGGTGATTATAGCAAATTGCAGTTTAAAAAAGACCAAGCAGGCGTAACCTGCTCGGTGTGGGTAGACAAGTAAAGGTCTGAGTCGCTTACCATCGGTAGTGTGCGAACGCTTTGTTCGCCTCTGCCATTTTGTAGGTATCTTCTTTTTTCTTGTATGCCGAACCGCGTTTTTCGCTTGCTTCGATCAGTTCATTCGCAAGGCGTGCAGCCATGGTGCGTTCGTTGCGCTTTCGTGCAGCGTCGATAATCCATCGGATCGCGAGTGCCTGCTGGCGAACCGGACGAACTTCGATCGGCACTTGGTAAGTCGCACCACCGACGCGTCGGCTCTTGACTTCCATCAATGGTTTGACGTTTTCGATCGCTTCATCAAAAACTTCGATCCCTTTTTTGCCGGTCTTCTCTTCGGCGATCTTCAAAGCACTGTACATTACTGTTTCTGCAACGGATTTTTTGCCGTCAAGCATAATTCCGTTGATAAACTTGGTGACCACTTTAGAGTTGTAAATCGGGTCAGGCATCACTTCACGAACCGGTGCTCGTCGTCTTCTCATTATATGTTCCTCTTGTTATCTTGAATTATTTAGGGCGTTTGGTACCGTATTTGGAGCGTGATACGCGGCGATTCGCAACACCGGCAGTATCGAGCGCACCACGGACGATATGGTACTTAACACCCGGAAGGTCTTTTACACGGCCGCCGCGAACCAGCACGATGCTGTGTTCTTGGAGGTTGTGTCCCTCTCCCGGGATATAGCTGATCACTTCGAAACCGCTTGTCAGACGGACTTTCGCAACTTTACGAAGGGCCGAGTTCGGTTTCTTCGGTGTTGTTGTGTAGACACGTGTACAAACGCCGCGTCGTTGCGGACACTTGACCAATGCCGGAGACTTAGATTTTTTGATGACCTTTTTGCGTTCTCTACGAACCAATTGGTTGATGGTAGGCACTCAAATTCCTTTCTTGTTGATAGTATTCTCAAAATTGATGGCAAATCATAGCCAAACAAATATTATATTTAACTTAAATTAAGTATCTTTTAATTTTTATCCGTGCAATGGGCAGAAGTGGATTTCAATCCACTCCTCTTTCCAACTTCACTTTGTCCTGCCTGTAAAGGCCTGTTCCCACGGGAATGAGTCGTCCAATGATGACGTTCTCTTTCAGGTCTTCAAGCGGATCGATCTTCGCAGAGATACTCGCTTCGGTCAGAACCTTCGTCGTATCCTGGAAAGATGCCGCCGAAATGAAACTGTCGGAACTGACAGCCGCACGCGTAATACCGACAAGAACAGGTTCGGCGATGGCCGGCTCGCCGCCCAACTTCATAATGCGCTCGTTCTCTTCCGTAAACTGCCGTCTGCTCACAAGATCGCCCGCGATAAATTTCGTGTTCCCACTGTCGACGATACGCACCTGGCGAAGCATCTGCGAGTAGATGATCTCGATATGCTTGTCGGAGATATTGACCCCCTGGCGTCGGTAGACTTGCTGAATCTCGCTGACCATATAGTAGTGCAGCGCTTTTTCACCGAGAATTCTGAGAATATCGTGGCTGGAAACCGTACCGTCGGTCAGTTTCTCACCCGCATGGACGAATTCGCCGTTGTGAACGAGAATCTGCCGGTTCTTGTCGACAAGGTATTCGCTGGTCTGGCCATTTTCATCCGTGATGATGATGCGTTCCTTGCCGCGAAGCGGTTTTCCGAACGCCACGACTCCGTCGATCTCGGCAATGAGCGCCGGATCTTTCGGACGACGCGCTTCGAATAGTTCGCTGACCCGAGGAAGACCCCCGGTAATGTCGCGCGATTTCGCGACCGCTTTCGGCGTCTTCGCGATAATGTCCGCGATATGCACGTCCTGGCCATCCTGGATGTAGATCGCCGTTTTCGGCTCCATCGTATAGCGGATAATATCGCCGTTCTCCGTTGCCAGGACGATTGCAGGCTTGTACCCAGGCGGTGTATACTCGTTGATCTCGAGACGTGTCTGTCCGGTAATTTCGTCGAACTGCTCGCTCGCCGTAATCCCCGGAATGATATCTTCGAACGTCACCTTTCCGTTCGCTTCTGCGATGATCGGATCGGTATAAGGGTCCCACTCGGCGATGATCGTATGTTCGGTGCTCACCGGCTCCGCGATAACGGTATCGGCCGTCACTTTCTCGTCGTCACCTACCTTGATGATCGAACCGCGTGCGATATAGTGGCGATTCGCTTCGCGCCCTTCGTCATCCGCAACGACGGCGAAAAGGCCTTTCTCTTCCACTTTGTCACCGACATTCACGCCTGTGTATCGCTCGAGGTAGTCACCTTTAAGCTGGAAGTATTTGAGTGTTCCGTTTTCACCCGCTTTGATCGTCTGCGTCACTGGTGCGCCATCTTTTACGCGTAGTTCCGCCGCATACGGAATACGATTCGGGACATTCCAGCCGTCTTTTATCACCTCGACGATCGAATCGTGCTCCTCGACTTTCGTTCCGCTGGCATGCGGAAGATAGAATTTTCCTTCGATCTTGCCGCTGACACCCGCGAGTTCATTCGGCTTGGCAACGTCGCTCTTGCGCAGTGCGTAACGGACCTTTTCGTCGCCATTCTTGAGCGTCAGGATCACCTCTTCATGAATCGTCTGAACCGTCAACTCTCCGCTGAAAGGGGCTTTGATTTTCGGCTCGACCAGAAGGATACCGGCATTTCGACGGTTGGCTACCAGAAGTTTGCCTTCACGACTCGAGTAGGTCTTCAGGTTATAGTAGCGAATGAAGCCCTCTTTGGTTGCAATCGCCTGACGCTCCGCCTTCTCGCTCGATGCCGTACCACCGATGTGGAAGGTTCGAAGCGTCAGCTGCGTACCCGGCTCCCCAATCGACTGAGCCGCGATGATACCGATCGCTTCGCCCACCTTGACATGTTTTCCTTCACCCATGTTGAGACCGTAACATTTCGAGCAGACACCGTTCGGTGCTTTACATGTGATCGGCGTACGGATCGTAACGGCACGGACACCTGCATCTTTGATAAGCTGCGCTTTTTCATCGTCGATCAACGTTCCCTCGGAGATCAGAATTTCATTGCTGATCGGATCGATGACGTCGTCGGCAAGGACACGGCCGTGGACACGGTCTTCGAGTGGCTCGATCATCTCGGAACCGATCGTGATGTCGGTAATTTCGACACCTTCGTGCGTTCCACAATCCTCCATCGTGACCTTGACGTTCTGCGCGACGTCGATCAGTTTACGGGTCAGGTAACCGGCATTCGCCGTTTTGAGCGCCGTATCCGCGAGACCTTTACGCGCACCGTGGGTCGAAATGAAGTATTCCAGAACGTTCAGACCCTCTTTAAAGTTCGAGACGATCGGCGTTTCGATAATCGATCCGTCCGGTTTCGCCATAAGTCCGCGCATACCTGCGAGCTGGCGAATCTGTGCGGCAGAACCACGTGCCCCGGAGTCGGCCATCATAAAGATCGAGTTGAAGCCATCTTTGTCTTCACGGATCAGTTTCATCATCTCTTCTGCGACGGCGTTGTTCGTGTCGGTCCAGACGTCGACGATCTTGTTGTAGCGCTCCTGCTCCGTCAAAAGTCCCGCACTGTACTGCTGCTGAATTTCACGGACACGCTTCTTCGCATCGTCGACCAGTTTGTACTTCGCATCCGGAATACGGATATCGTCGGCGGAGATCGAAATCCCTGCCATCGTCGCATATTTGAAACCGAGGTCCTTGAGATTGTCGAGGAACTCCGCCGTAATCTCGAGGCCGCCGAATTTGTAGACATGGTCGATAAGCAACCCGATATCTTTCTTCTTCAACACTTTGTTCCACATATGCTCGGGAACGAAGTCAGGAAGAATCGACTTGAGGATCAGGCGGCCCGCCGTCGTATAGACAACGCGGCCATCGACCATCGTGCGGACACGTGCATTGATGTCGAGGTGCTCGCCATCGAGTGCCGTAAGGACCTCTTTGACGTTGGCGAAGAGCTTGTTGGAGCCCTTGACATCCTTACGCTCGAGCGAAAGATAATAGAGTCCCAGGACCATATCCTGGCTCGGAACCGTGATCGCCTTGCCGCTTGCAGGCAGCAGGATGTTCATGGAGCTGAGCATCAAGAGTTTACACTCGGCGATCGCCTCCTGACCAAGCGGTACGTGGACCGCCATCTGGTCGCCGTCGAAGTCGGCGTTGAAGGCCGCACAGACGAGTGGATGGAGCTGAATCGCTTTCCCATCGATCAGAACCGGATGGAAGGCCTGGATCGAGAGTTTGTGCAGTGTCGGCGCACGGTTGAGCATAACGGGATACTCGTCGACAATCTCCTGCAGACACTCCCATACTTCGTTCGTCTTCTGCTCGATCATATTTTTTGCGGCTTTGAGCGTCGTCGCATAACCCTTCTCTTCGAGTTTCGCAAGAAGATGCGGTTTGAAGAGTTCGAGCGCCATGTTTTTCGGCAGACCGCACTGGTCCATACGAAGATTCGGGCCGACGACAATAACAGAACGTCCCGAGAAATCGACACGTTTACCCAGAAGGTTCTGTCGGAAACGTCCCTGTTTACCCTTGATCACTTCGCTGAGCGATTTGAGCGGTCGTTTGTTGGCGCCTTTGACGGCATTGCCACGGCGGCCATTGTCGAAGAGTGCATCGACCGACTCCTGGAGCATGCGCTTTTCGTTTCGGATAATGATCTCCGGCGCATCGAGCTCCATCAGGCGCTTGAGTCGCTGGTTGCGGTTGATAACCCGGCGATAGAGATCGTTGACGTCCGAAACAGCGAACTTGCCGCCATCGAGCGCGACGAGCGGGCGAAGATCCGGAGGTAGAACCGGCAGAACGTCGAGCATCATCCACTCGGGACGGTTGTTGGAGTTCAGAAACGATTCGATCACTTTGAGACGCTTAACAAAGGTTTTTCGCTTCGCTTCGCTTCCGGTTTTTTCGACCTCTTCTTTCAGAGTATGGAAGAGTTCGGCGAGATCGAGATCCGACAGAAGACGCTTGATGACCTCTCCGCCCATCTCCGCATGGAATCCGCTGTCGCCAAAGCGCTGGAAAAGTGACTGGAACTGCTCTTCGTTGAGAATGTCGTATTTCAGAACGGGTGCTTTCCCCTCGTTGTCATAACTCGCTTCGCCCGGATTTTCGACAATGTACGCTTCATAGTAGAGTACACGCTCGAGATCTTTCATTTTAACGCCAAGAAGCGTCCCAATACGGCTTGGCAGCGAATTGACATACCAGATATGCGCGACCGGAGTGACCAGATCGATGTGGCCCATACGGTAACGGCGAACTTTCGACGTTGTAACCTCGACGCCACATTTTTCGCATACGACACCTTTGTAGCGCATCTTCTTGTACTTTCCGCAGAGACATTCATAATCCCTGACAGGACCGAAAATCTTCGCACAGAAGAGGCCGTCGCGCTCGGGTTTCAGTGTTCGGTAGTTGATCGTTTCGGGCTTTTTGACTTCACCGTAGCTCCAGGAGAGAATCTTCTCCGGAGATGCCAGTCTGAGCTGAATCGCCTTGATATCTTTCGGACGATTCTCTTCCGTTACTTCAATTGGAACCAGTTTCTTCATTCTCTTCTTCCTCATCTAAAAGCTCTACATCAAGTGCGAGTGACTGAAGTTCTTTGGTAAGAACAAACAGTGTTTCAGGGATACCTGCCGGCGGTACGTTTTCGCCACGCGTAATCGCTTTGTAGGCGCGTACACGTCCTTCGACATCATCCGATTTGATCGTCAGCATCTCTTTCAATACATTGGCCGCACCGTACGCTTCAAGCGCCCAGACCTCCATCTCTCCGAACCGCTGTCCGCCGAAGAGCGCTTTACCGCCGACCGGCTGCTGGGTAACGAGGCTGTATGGCCCGGTGGAGCGGGCGTGCATTTTCTCATCGACCAGGTGGTGAAGTTTGAGCATGTACATGTATCCAACGTTGACACGCTCTTTCATGCGCTCACCCGTCTTGCCATCGTAAAGGACACACTTACCGTCACTGTCGATCTTCGCCATCTCGAAGAGTTTCGCAAACTCTTTGGCATCGACACTTTCGAAGACCGGTGTCGCGAAACGGACACCTTTCGCCCAATCACGTGCATATTTGATCAGCTCTTCGTCGTTCAGCTGACTCAGCATCTCTTTGGCGTTCATCAGTTTCGCGACATCCGCGATCTCTTCCATCTTCTTGCGCAGCTCTTTGACGAAGTCCTCTCTCTTCTCGTCGAAGATCGCCTGAATCTGCTGCCCGAGTCGTTTGCCGACCAGGCCGAGATGAACTTCGAGGATCTGCCCGATATTCATACGCGAAGGAACGCCCAGCGGGTTGAGGATGATCTCGACCGGCGTTCCGTCTTCGAGATACGGCATATCCATCTCCGGAACGATATTGGAGACGATACCTTTGTTACCGTGGCGCCCTGCCATCTTGTCACCGACTTTCAGCTTTCGCTTGGTCGCGATATAAACTTTGACAAGCTTTGTGACACCGTTTGGCAGAATGTCGTCTTTTTCGAGGATGTTCAGCTTCTCTTCATGCTCGTCACGAAGTTTTCGTTTCTCTTTCTGGAAGTAGTTCTTCAGCGCTTCGTATTTGTGCTGAATCTCTTCACTGAAGTGCTTCGCAATCGCATTGAGCGCGAAGCGGTTGACACCTTCGAGCACCTCTTTGCCGATTTTTTCGCCCGCTTTGAAAGTTTTGCCATCGATCTCGACATCGCTTTCAAGAACCGCATTGCCGAGCAGTGAATAGATGCGCAGCATCTCTTCGCGGTCGACCATCAGAAGCTTGTCGTGATGTTCACGGTCGAGTTCCGCTTTCTCCTCTTCATAGGCACGGATCGCTCGCTGATCTTTCTCGTACCCTTTTTTCGTGAAGATTTTGACGTCGACGACAACACCCTCCATCGAAGGCGGACAGTAGAGAGATTTGTTGACGACATGGCCCGCTTTTTCGCCGAAGATGGCACGAAGAAGCCGCTCTTCCGGCGTCGGCTTCACTTCACCCTTGGGTGAAACTTTTCCGACCATGATCATGCCCGGCTTGATGTATGTACCGATCTTGACGATACCGCTCTCGTCCAGATGGCCGATATCCTCTTCTCGAACGTTCGGAATATCGCGCGTGATCTCCTCGACACCGTGTTTCAGTTCACGCGCCTCTACCTCTTTCTCGTAGATATGGACCGATGTGAACGTATCTTCACGAATCAGTTTTTCACTGACGACGATCGCATCCTCGAAGTTGTAGCCATTCCACGGCATAAAGGCGACCATGATATTCTTACCGATCGCAAGTTCTCCCTGATCCATATTTGGACCATCCGCGATCACCTGTCCCTCATCGACTTTGTCGCCTTTTTTGACGATTGGTGCCTGGGTAAAAGTCGTGTTCTGGTTGGTTCGCATATTTTTCTGCAGCACATAGTGGTCGATAAAGGCGCCATCTTCATCTTCGCCCATGATATAGATGTTTTTGGCGTCGACTTTTTCGACGATGCCCGCACGCTTCGCCTTGATGCTGACCCATGCGTCACGCGCGATCAATTTCTCGACACCCGTACCGACAACCGGAGCATCGGGGATCAAAAGCGGCACACCCTGGCGCTGCATGTTCGATCCCATCAGTGCACGGTTGGCGTCATCGTGCTCGAGGAACGGAATGAGGCTCGCCGCAACACCGACGACCATCAGCGGATTGAGGTCGATATAGTCGACTTCGCTGCGGTCGACAAGCAAAATCTCACCGTCGCGTCGCGCTTCGATCAGATCTTCGACGATATTGCCGTCTTCATCGAGTTTCGTACTCGCAGGCGCGATCGTCAAACCCTCTTCCTGCGTCGCCGTCATGTAAACGATCTCGCTTGTCACTTTGCCCTCGTTGACCTTTTTGTAAGGTGCTTCGATAAAACCGAGATCGTTGACTTTCGAATAGGAAGCCAGTGTATTGATAAGACCGATGTTCTGGCCTTCCGGCGTTTCGATCGGACAGATACGGCCGTAATGGGTCGGATGGACGTCGCGCACTTCGAAGCCCGCGCGCTCTTTGACGAGGCCGCCTTCACCAAGTGCGGAGAGGCGTCGTTTGTGTGTCACTTCCGAAAGTGGGTTGGTCTGGTCCATAAACTGGCTCAGCTGGCCGCTGGTGAAGAACTCCAGAATCGTATTGGTGATCATCTTGGAGTTGATCAGGTCGTGTGGCATCAGCTCGTCGAGATTACCGCTCATCGTACTCATCTTGTCGCGAATCGCTTTCTGCATCTTGATGAGACCCGTCTGAAGCTCGTTTCCGAGCAGTTCACCGATCGCACGGATTCGTCGGTTTCCAAGGTGGTCGCGGTCATCGATATGTCCCTGGCCATTTTTGACACGGATAAGGTACTGGACCGTCTTGATGATATCTTCATCGGTCATAACCGTGACGTACTCGGGAACCTCGACGCCGAGTTTGTGGTTCATCTTCATTCGTCCGACACGCGTGAGGTCGTACCGCTCCGGATCGAAAAAGAGTTGTTTGACAAAAGCTTTCGCCGCGTCTTTGGTCACCGGTTCACCCGGACGCATCACTTTGTAGATACGAATCGCGGAGAGGTCGTTCTCGTCCTCGATCTGCTCTGTCTGCTTCAGAAGCTTTAGGCTTTCCTGATCGGCATGGAAGGCGTTGATAATCGACTGGTCCACGCCGCTGGCGAGATCGTCGGCGATAACGAACTCTTCGACGCCGTTGTCGATGATCTTTTTCAACTTGCCCTCGTCGAGCTGCGTCAACGTGTCGAGCAGAACCTCACCACTCTCCTGGTCGATGATCGGTTCGGCAAGATGACGTTCGATGAGAATATCCACTGGATACTCGACCCACTTGAGGCCATCATCCACAAGTTTTTTCGCACGCTTTGAAGAGAGGCGTTTGCCTGCCGCGATAATGAGATTGCCGTCTTCATCTTTGACGTCGTATTCGAGACGGCCTGCAAAATTTTCCGGCTTGAACGGCATCAGGAACTTGTTGCTCTTGACACGGATGCTCATCAGGGGGTAGAAGAGTTTGAGAATATCCTGTTTCGTATAGCCAAGTGCCCTGAATAGAATGGTTACAGGAATCTTACGGCGTTTGTTGATGCGCACATAGAGGATATCTTTCGCATCGTACTCGAAATAGAGCCAAGAGCCTCGATCGGGAATGATCTGCGCCGTGTAGAGAAGTTTGTTGACTCCGGTAGCGGCTTCCTCTTCTTTAAAGATGACGCCGGGACTTCTGTGAAGCTGGTTTACAACAACACGTTCGACACCGTTGATGATGAATGATGTCCGATCGGTCATTAGCGGGATATCGCGAACGAAAATAGCCTGTTCTTTGATATCTTTGACACCGGTTTTCTCACCTGTCTTGTCGTTGCGTTCCCACAGTGTGAGCCTCACTTTCATTTTCAATGAAACGGCATACGTGAGTCCGCGCTCCATACACTCTCTGACTGTATATTTCGGCTTGGTGATTTCACTGCCGGCATATTCGAGTGTCAGTCGGTTTTGTGGGTCATGGATTGGGAAGATAGATCGGAAAACATGTTCGATACCGCTGTTGGATCGATCTTTTTCATTGATCATCAAAAAGTTGTCGTAACTGCTCTGTTGAAGTTGCAAGAGGTTGGGTACTTCGATCTCCTGGGGAGTTTTCGCAAAATCAACACGTAAGCGGTTTCCTGATTTAAGATTGTTAAGCATGGGCTAAGACCTCATTCAGTAGTGTGTTGCATAGGGAAGTATCAAGGAATGATACGGTAAGTGGCATAAAACCAATAAGTGTAGTACAAAACAGATAAAGGGAAGGTTTAGCCTCCCCTTTATGTAAATGTTTTAAAATGTTATTTAACTTCGACAGTCGCGCCAGCTTCTTCGAATTTGGCTTTAAGCTCTTCAGCCTCTTCTTTGCTGACAGCCTCTTTGATGGTAGTAGGAGCGTTGTCAACAGCCTCTTTCGCCTCTTTGAGACCAAGGCCGGTAACTTCGCGGACAACTTTGATGACGTTGATTTTCTTAGCACCCGGGCTTGTCAGTACAACATCAAATTCAGTCTGCTCTTCGGCACCACCGCCGGCTTCACCACCTGCAGCACCAGCGACGACCATTGGTGTAGCAGAGACTCCGAAACGCTCTTCAAACTCTTTTACGAGTTCGTTGAGTTCGAGAACAGACAGACCTTCAATATATTCGAACAATTCTTCTTTAGTAATTGCCATGTTTATCTCCTATTAGGAATATTATCTTATTGGCTGCATTTTAGGCAGCCATTTTCAAGCTGCGGCTATTGTTACGCAGCCTCTTCTTCTTTTTTCTTCGCCAGATTGTCCAGTCCGCAAACCATATTGCGCAGCGGAGCCGTCCATACGGACAAAAGCATTCCAAGCAGCTCTTCGCGGCCAGCGAGTTTGCTGTACTCTACGATTTTCGCAGCATCGACAGCAACTTTGTCGATCACACCGCCTTTGATAACGAATTTGTCGTTTTCTTTGGCGTATTTGGCAACCGCTTTGGCAGTCGCAATCGGATCTTCTCCCCAGATTGCCATGTTGGTTTCACGCAACTCAACGCCTTCGATTCCCGCATTTTTGAACGCAAGTTCCGCAAGCGTGTTTTTAATGACGCGTGCACCGAGCCCTGCTTCAAATCCGATTTTTCGGAAGCCTTCCAACTCCTTTACCGTCATCCCTTTAAAATCGCAGATGACGATGCAGTTGGCTTCGCTGAATGCATCGGAAAGTTGTGCAACGAGCTGTTCTTTTTCGCTTCGGGTCATGTTTCCTCCTTTCCGACTGAGACTTCAAGAAGGGCGGCATGAAGCCGATTAAGCTTGTAGCCCCTAACTATCTTCAGTCTAAGATAAAAAGCTTTGGGTTTTCTTCAGGTTCGGAAGTGTTACCCAAATCCAAACGTGGTTCCCAGAACCTAATCGTTTATTTGATATCCATCAACTCGGTCGTGTCGAGCTTTATTGAAGGGCTCATCGTCAATGACAATGCAGCATTTTGAATATATCGCCCTTTGGCTGCCGCAGGCTTTTGCTTGTTGATAGCTGCTACGAATGTCTTGAGGTTTTCAGCCAGTTTTTCGGCATCGAAGCTCGCTTTACCGATACCGGCATGAATGTTACCTTTTTTGTCGACGCGGAAATTCACCTGGCCGCCTTTGGCGTTTTTGACCGCTTGTGCGACATCCATCGTGACCGTTCCGGTCTTCGGGTTCGGCATCAGGCCTTTCGGCCCGAGTATACGGCCGATCTTACCGACCTGGCCCATCATGTCAGGTGTGGCAATGACGATGTCGAAATCAATATTTCCGTTCTGAATCTGTTCTACAAGGTCTTCAGCTCCGACGACGTCAGCTCCCGCTGTCTTGGCTTCGTCGGCTTTGGCTCCTTTCGCGAAAACGGCGACGCGAACATTTTTTCCCGTTCCATGAGGAAGAACGACAGCGCCACGAACCATTTGGTCGGCATGTCGCGGATCGACATTTAGACGTAGAGCCAATTCGACTGTCTCATCGAATTTTGCCGACTTGAGGTCTTTTACAAGTTTTGTCGCTTCATCAATAGAATAAGTTTTGTTTGTATCGATTTTTTCGAGCAGTTTCTGCACTCGTTTTGAAACTTTTTTGGACATAATTATTTTCTCCGCAAATTTTTTTGCTACCGCATCTTTGAGATCTGGCGGTGAAGATCGTTTAGTCGATTACCTCGACGCCCATGCTACGGCAGCTGCCTTCGATAATACGTGCAGCCGCTTCGTCATCGTGTGCGTTAAGATCATCCATTTTCGTTTTCACGATGTTCATGATCTGCTCTTTGGTAATTTTACCCACTTTGTTTTTAAGGGGGTTGTCACTACCTTTTTGCAGTCCAATCTCTTTTTTGATCAGATCGGTGACAGGAGGCTTTTTCGTGATAAACGTAAAGCTTCTGTCGGAATAGACAGTGATAACGACGGGAATGTTGTATCCCATCATATCTTTGGTCTTTTCGTTGAACGCTTTACAGAACTCCATAATATTTACACCACGCTGACCCAGCGCAGGACCTACTGGAGGAGACGGATTCGCCTTCCCGGCAGGAATTTGCAACTTGAATTCATCAACAACTTTTTTTGCCATTGCGTTTCCCTTCTTTTGAGTTTAGATTATTTTTTCGACTTGTGAGTAGAGGATCTCCACCGGTGTACTTCGGCCGAAAATCGAAACGTTCAGTTTAAGTTTCCCGTGCTCGAGATCGTACTCTTCCACCATACCGGTAAAGTTCGCAAACGGTCCGTCGATAATGCGAACCATCTCGCCGGGTTCGAAAGATATTTTCGGCTTCGGCGCTGCTCGGTTTTCAACTTTGTCCAGTATATTCTGAACATCTTTTTCACTGAGTGGCGTCGGTTTTTTCGACTCGCCGATAAAACGCGAGACTCGCGGCAGCGACTGGATCTTGTGCCACAGGTCGGTATCGAGATCCATTTTTGCAAAGACGTATCCCGGATAGAGCGATCGTTCAGTGATTTTTTTCTTCCCGTTTTTCACCTCGATCACATCTTCGGTCGGAACGACGATCTCTTCGATGCGATCTTGGATGCCCAGCTGTTCGGCCATCGTTTCTATCGCTCTTTTGACACTTTGCTCACTTCCCGCATAGGTTTGTATTGCGTACCATTTAGCTGCCATCAAAAACCCCTTAAATGAGCGCGGAAAGCGATGCTGACATGATCACGTCGATCAGTGCCAGAAAGAGTGAAACAACCGTCACGACGAGAAAAACGGCAAAAAAAGCCTGTCTAACCTGCATTTTGGTTGGAAAAATTACTTTGGATAGTTCAATTTTTGCATGGTTGACATAGTTAATCAATTTTTCCATGATTTGTTTTCCTTAACGTGGCAGGGCAGGAGGGACTCGAACCCCCAACACTCGGTTTTGGAGACCGATGCTCTACCATTGGAGCTACTGCCCTATCGAAAAGCTAGAATCCCTTGCGGGATTAGCTTTTGAGTTTTACTTCTTTATGAAGTGTGTGCTTGTTGCAGCGCGGACAAAACTTTTTCGTCTCGAACTTTTCAGTATGAGTCTTCGAGTTTTTAGTCGTCGTGTAGTTGATTTCGCCACACTCGCTGCACTTGAGTCCTATATTGATTCTCATCTTGTTTGATCCTTAGGCGAAGGCAGCCTGTCGGCTGCCTTTAGTTTCGTGTGTTACTTGATGATCTTAGAAACAACACCCGCGCCGACAGTACGTCCACCTTCGCGGATTGCGAAACGTGTACCCTCTTCCATTGCGATCGGTGCGATAAGTTCAGCTGTGATTTTAACGTTGTCGCCAGGCATAACCATTTCGGTTCCCTCAGGAAGCGTAATAGCGCCTGTCACGTCAGTTGTACGTACATAGAACTGCGGGCGGTATCCGTTGAAGAACGGAGTATGGCGTCCGCCTTCCTCTTTTGTAAGAACATAGATTTCAGCTTCAAATTGTGTATGAGGCGTGATTGAGCCAGGCTTACAAAGAACCATACCGCGCTCGACATCTTCTTTTTTCGTACCGCGAAGAAGAACACCACAGTTGTCGCCCGCTTCACCGCAATCCATCTCTTTACGGAACATCTCGACGCCTGTAACAGTCGTAGTCTGCGTATCACGGATACCGACGATCTCGATTGTGTCACCGACACACACTTTACCGCGCTCGATACGACCTGTAACAACCGTACCACGTCCAGAAATTGAGAAGACGTCTTCGATCGGCATCAGGAAGTCTTTGTCAGTTTCGCGCTCAGGTGTCGGGATGTACTCGTCGACTGCGTCCATCAGCTCGAGGATCTTTTCGCTCCACTCGCCAAGTGTGCCGCTTTTCGCTTCTTCAAGCGCTTTGAGGGCAGAACCTGCGATAACCGGAGTATCGTCACCCGGGAAGTCATATTCGCTCAGAAGTTCACGAATCTCCATCTCGACCAGCTCGAGGAGTTCTTCATCGTCAACCATGTCCGCTTTGTTCATGAATACAACGATGTAAGGAACGCCTACCTGACGAGAGAGGAGGATGTGCTCGCGTGTTTGCGGCATCGGGCCATCCGCTGCAGAAACGACGAGAATCGCGCCATCCATCTGAGCAGCACCTGTAATCATGTTTTTGACGTAGTCGGCGTGACCCGGGCAGTCGACGTGTGCGTAGTGGCGCTTGTCAGTCTCATATTCAACGTGAGATGTAGCGATTGTAATACCGCGCTCGCGCTCTTCCGGTGCGTTGTCGATCTGATCGTAATCCATCAGCTCTGCATCACCTTTGGTAGCGAGAACTGCAGTGATCGCAGCTGTCAGTGTAGTTTTACCATGGTCGACGTGACCGATAGTACCGATGTTTACGTGCGGCTTGGTTCGTTCGAATTTTTCCTTAGCCATAGTGTCCTCCATAAAAGAATTAAAATAGGGTACCTCTGCAAACATTCCCGCAAAAAACTCTTATGAGCCTGTTTACAGAGGCACCCTGCCAATTTGTGGGCCGTATTATACCAAAAAATTTGTCATTTTGTGCTTGTGTGCTCCGTAGCCTCTTTGAACCCCGATATTATCGGCGTTTGGGCGTGGAGCCCAGAAGCGGGATTGAACCGCCGACCTCTTCCTTACCAAGGAAGTGCTCTGCCACTGAGCTATCTGGGCATTGGTTTTTACTAGGAGTGAATATCAGGGTGAATCTAATTGCAAGAATCAAAAAATATTTCAGCTCCCAGAATCGATGGAGCGGGAAACGGGACTCGAACCCGCGACCCTCAGCTTGGAAGGCTGATGCTCTAGCCAACTGAGCTACTCCCGCATCGCTTACGACAAAATGGTGGTGGGAGGAGGATTCGAACCTCCGAAGGCGAAAGCCAGCAGATTTACAGTCTGCCCTCGTTGGCCACTTGAGTATCCCACCAGTTGTCACTCTGGTACAAACACTGACAAATTAAAAAATGGAGCCGGTGATGGGACTCGAACCCGCGACCTGCTGATTACAAATCAGCTGCTCTAGCCAACTGAGCTACACCGGCGTTTGAAATTGGAGTGCAATTGTAATATCTTTTTCATTTCTTGTCAAGAACTTTTCGGATTTTTTTCAAAATTCGTCTTCGAAAGCTCTCTTTCTATCTTTTCTGTTATATGTTTTCTTGCGCTTTTCCTTGCGAATCTGGTTGGCATCGTGCAATATCTCCGCCTGTATTTCGTCACTATCCAAGTTACTCTCTTTCATCCGATGCGTCTTTTCGATGAAAGCTTCGAGTTTCTCGTAATAATCATTGTAGAGGGGCACCTTTTCCGCCTCCAGCAGCCTTTTTGTCACTTTGTCGATCCAGGCTTCATACCCCTCTTTCGAAAACGACTCCTGCTGCGCATAATTGACGACACGGTTCAGATAGCGCTCCAGTTCTCTTTTGTAGCGTGTCTGCAGATATTTCTCTCTTTTTTTCTCTTCCATACCGGTTACCTGCTTCGCCGTTTCGAAGGATCCATGTGCTTCACCACAGCGATCTCTTCGGCATACCAGAGCGCTTTGACGATGGCGTCAGACGCTTTTGCAAAACCATCCTGCTCGGCAATTTTTACGTAGTATCTCTCGCCAAATTGTTTCAACAACGTATCAGGATCCTGTTGCGGATCGAGCCGAATATCCGCCCCGCTTTCACGCCGTGCCAGAAAGAACAACTCGACAAAACTCTCATCGAAGCGATTGAGCACATTGGCGGTAAAAGCTTCGAAGTCGTCCGCTCCGCTCTTTTTGTATTCATCGACCAGAAGAGAGACCATCGTAGACATCTCGCCCACCGGAATCGTACGGAAAACCACTTCGGCCGGCCGTTTTCCTTTCGTGTATTCGCATCCGAGAAAAATTCGTGCAGACCTGTCGTTCTTCCCGAACTTGCTGTTTCGAAGCCCCACAATCCCGATATCGGCGTGCTTGTGCCGGCCACACCCCTTCAAACATCCCGAAAAGCCCACTTTGATATCATGCTCGGCAAGCTCTTCTCGCGGCAGATAGTGCGCCTCCTCTTTGATGCTCCAGTAGGAAAAGGGGCAATATTCGCTCCCCGCACACGCCACGACCGTCGGCGACGTGTCGCGTACCTCAAACGGAACCGATTTATCGGGAACGCCAAGGATATAGAGCTGCTGGTCGATACCGATGCGCACATCCGCCCTGTATTTTGCCGCATAGTCCGATACGGCTCTTATCTCCTGCGGCGTAACGAGCCCGTAATCGGTGCGGTAGCGGTAGCCGTATGTGCCGTCCGAAAGCGGTTCGAAATCGCTGAAATGGCGCTTGCGCAGCAGCGATTTCCCCGCCGGACACCACGTTTTGCCATAGAATTCACCGATGAAGGCCTTGACCTGTTCCATACCGTAGTGTTCGATCATGTGAAAAAGGCGGCTCTTCATACGCTTTTCCCGCAGGCCATAGCGATTGAACGCTTCGACGACCGCTCTGGCGAAGTCTGCCACCTCCTCCGCCGGCAGAAATATATCGGCCGGCTTCGACACTTCCGTGTTTTTTCCGCCCATATAGACGTTGAAGCCCTTTTCGCCTTCCCGTTCGGCCAACCCGAAGAAGAGATCGTTCGAAAAGAGAGGCCAACTGTTTTCGCGCATTCCGGTGATACCGATGGAGATGCGCCGCGGCAGCATTCCGACCAGTTCCGGATTTTTGAGGAAATAGCCGTGGAGCTGTTGAATGATGGGATAAGATTCGATTTCACAGCTTCTACCCCGGCCATCGAAGGGATCGGTGACGATGTTCCGGACATTGTCACCGAACGTCTGCCAGGTACTGAGCCCATCCATCGCATTGATGCGGTTGAAGAGTTCCAGCACATTCTCCGGCTCTATGCCGTGCAACTGCATGCCCGAACGTGCCGTCAGCAGCAACGTCAGATCGTGCTTCTCCACCAGTTCGGCAATCGCCTTGAAATTTTCGGCACCGACGCGCCCGCCGGGTACCCGTACGCGCAGCATGAACATCTCCTCTTCCAGTTCGGAGTTGAAGATGCCAAAATCCTGCAGATAGACACGGTCGCTTTCGGCCAGACTCTCGAAATCGAGCGTTTCGATCTCCGGAAAATAGTCGTAGGGACGCAGTGCACTTTTGTATTTCTCATATCGTTTTTCGGTCAGGTGTTCAGGTTGCATCATCATGATTCGTGCCTTCTTTGAAACTGGCACTATTTTACAAGGTTTTTCTTTTTATTTTCTTTGAAGAGGTGGGAGATTTAAAGAACCGATGTTCCGCAGTATACATCGGTTGAAGAAGTATCCCGGAAGAGAATCCGGGAAACGGTTTCAGCGGCTTTTGCGCTGAAAGTTGCCGCTGCGGTGTGGTCGCGAGGCATGTTGTTCTGCGTGATTCCTGCTGCCGAAACTTCGACGGCGGCCGTTTCCGCCGCGTTTCTTGACCGGTTCTGCCTTGATCGATGGGTCCGGATGGTAACCGTCGACGAGCACTTTTTCGATTTCGCTCGATGTCAGTTTTTCGATGCGGTGCAATAGATGTCTCTCGTCGATACAGACGAGCGAGAAGGCTTCGCCGGCGTTGCCTGCACGGCCTGTTCGGCCGATACGATGCACATAATCCTCCGCCACTTCCGGCAGGTCGAAGTTGACCACCTGGCCAAGTTTGTCGATATCGATACCGCGCGCGGCGACATCGGTGGCGACGAGGACGCGGACACGGCCGTCTTTGAAGGCTTTGAGCGCCTTCATACGCGCCGCTTGCGTCTTGTTGCCATGAATCGACGTCGAGGGGAGGCCATCCTGCGCCAAACGTTTGGAGAGTTTGTCGGCACCATGCTTGGTACGGGTGAAAACCAGTACCTGCTGCCAGTTGTTCGATCCGATCAGATGGCTCAGCAGATCGGCTTTTTTCGCTTTGTCGACCGGGTGGACCGTCTGCTTGATACGGTCGGCTGTGGTGTTGTCGGCGGCGACTTTGATCATCTCAGGCTCTTTGAGAATCGATTTGCTCAGGCGTTTGATCTCATCGGAGAAGGTCGCCGAAAAGAGCAGATTCTGTCTGAAGTGCGGCAGATCGGCAATGATCTTTTTGATATCGTTGATGAAGCCCATATCGAGCATTCTGTCCGCTTCGTCGAGGACGAGCACTTCGACCTTGCTCAGATCGACGTGGCCCTGGTTGACGTGGTCGAGCAGTCGTCCCGGCGTTGCGACGAGGATGTCGACGCCGTTGCGAAGCGCGCGTGTCTGGGGCTGAATACTCACACCGCCGTAGATCTCGACACTCTTGAGCTTGAGGTACTTGCCGTAGGTTCGCACACTCTGGTGTACCTGCGCCGCCAGTTCGCGAGTCGGTGTCAGGACGAGGGCACGGACGTAGCGTTTTCCCTCGCCCTTTTTGCTGCTCAGTTTCTGGAGCATCGGAAGTGTAAAGGCCGCCGTCTTACCGGTACCGGTCTGTGCAGCCGCGAGAAGGTCTTTGCCGTCCAGAATCGTCGGAATCGCCTGCGCCTGGATCGGTGTCGGTTGGGTATAGCCCTCTTCTTTGATGGCACGCTGGATTTGGGGGTTCAGATTTAAAGTCTCGAATGACATATGGTTGTTCTTTCTGTTTTACCCGCACAGTTATCGGTTCGCAATAGTTTGTCCGGTCCCGGGCGTAACAATGGTTTTGATTTTTGGGTGAGTAGTCTAAAAGAGGAAAATGTGTAGTTCGTAATAGTTTACTCGCTCCGAAGAGCATTTAAAGACAGACCGAAGTGTCTTTTGGTTGGCCGGAGTATAGCTGAAGTTTCTCTTTTTGTAAAGGGAGGTTCCGATTTTCGCCACTTTTTTGATAAACTGACTTTTAAAAAAGTGGTATTCATGATAAAAAAAGAGAATCTTCCCAAAGTCAGTTTCGACGGTATGAACAAAGTCCATTACGAAGAGGTCGAGATCATCAACGAGCTGCTCGAAGCGATCGAAGCGGATACCGAAGTTCAAAGTGTTACCGAAATCTTCGAAAAGCTCCTCGAACATATGCTGGAACACTTCAGCTACGAAGAGTCGATGCTGAAAAACCGTGGCTTCGGAATGTATGACATCCATCGCAACGACCACAACCGCATCATGGGTGAAACCCGCATGGCCTATATGAACTGGCGCAACTTCAAAGATCGCGACGCATTGAAATCGTTCATCGAGGAGGATTTCATCGCGTGGCTGAACCTTCACATCCAGGCGATGGACAGCGTCGCCGCCGATTTTCTGTTGCGGCAGTGAACGGATGGAGGTTCACGAAGCTTTCCCTCTCCGAACCATCCCACGCCGCCGGTTCGCGTACCCGCGCTCATGGCACCACCAGCAAAAGCGCGCTTACCGGCGGGAGTGATACCTCTCCGGAAACCGGTTCGTAGGAGAGTGAGCCGTCCCAACCGCCTACCTCATCGACCTCGCCCCCGCCTGCCGGCACCACCCTCATAAAAGAAGAAGAAAGCATCATTGAAAGAGTTTTCGTTTCGGAAGGGTTCACGATGACCAATCCTTTTTCGAAAGAGCGCAGATAGAGACCATTTTCAGAGCGTGTATAGTTACCCAGGGGCGCACCCAGGTCGAGAGTGTATTCGGGATAATAGAGGAGAGAATTGGTTCGGGTGTGCTCCTCGTCCGACATCGAAAACACGACCTTCTCTCCACTCACGAGAAGATAACTCCCCACACTGAAGAGGCGTTTTCGGACATCGTCCGTCAAACCGGGCTGCTCTTTGACGACCAGTACGATGAATCTGTCCGGATGACGCATGACGAGTTCGAGAACCTCCGACCACTCCTCCTCCCCGCGATACTTGCCGATGCCCGGTTCGAACGCGAACGTCTCCCACATACCGCCATCGGTATTGGCCAGGCTATCTTCCGCACCGTGTCGATTGTGCAGTCCATTGAAGACTACGAATCTGTCCGGCAATTTCGATTTGACGTACGCCAATCCATCCACACGATCCTGGTACCAATTATCCAGGTCATAGTCGTCCGGCATCACACCATCTACCGCGGAAGGGTTGAGCCAATGGCTCGCGGAATCGACGAAGAGCCCGTCGTAGCCATACGCGTAGACCTGCTCCGCGGCAGTGACGGCATAGTAATTGATCCAGTGATCCATCGCATCGGGGGCCGATTCGTCCACGAAATCCCCGGGATTCATCAACCAAGAACCCCATACCGTTTGAATCCGCGCCCCCTCGTGATGCAAAAACATGTTTTCGTGAGAATCGATATGCTCCCAGTCGAACTGGTCGAACCCCTCCCACGTCCCCTGAATGGAGCGGTAAAGAATGAGTTGAGGGCCCCGAATCGCATCGCGCATATCCTCCTCCAGAAGCGGCGTCATCACATAGTAGAAACATGCATTGAGAAATTCGATTTGTGGTTCGCTCAAATCGTGTGTGACTCGCGCCCCGATTCGGAAATTCTCGGATGTCTCGGGGATGGATGGTTCCGTCGTGATATGCCCGCACCCGGCCAACAGCAGCAGCAAAATAAGAAATTTTTTCATTCCAACCCTTTTCCGTCGAATGATCGGGCAGTACGACCGGAAACAATATCGAACGTTTGCCTTTTATTTTTTGCATAACAGATAACGATTTATTTTATAACATACTGGATTATGACAATTTTAACCGTACCTCTTCTCAAACTTTCTTTACAAATCTACAAACGTACTCGATCAGGATACTCTCTCTTCGACGAGGATTGAAAGAGTTGGTTCGATTGTACCGATTCGATACATCTGCATCCGTAGACAAGGATTAATTCGCTAAAATTACCAAAACCTTTCGAGGAGTTTCAGTGACGATCCTTTTTGCGCCCAGCGAAGGAAAAAAGAGCGGCGGGTCGCTTCCGCCCATCGATAAAAGTGCCTTCTGTTTTCCCGAACTTTACCCTCGCCGGATCGAAGTGGTCGAACGGTACGACTCATTTGTCAAAACCGCCCCGATCGAAGCCCTACAAAAACTCTTCGGCATCAAAGATGAAAGCGCGATCGAACACTACCGTACCGACATCTTCGAACGGCCGACGATGAGAGCCGTGGAGCGCTACAATGGTGTCGCCTACGACTACCTGGATTATACGAACCTCCCCGACAAAGCAAAAAATTACATCGATGAACACCTGATCATCTTTTCCAATCTTTTCGGCCCCGTCTGCGCCAAAGACCGCATCCCCGAGTACAAACTGAAACAGGGTGAGCCTATCGGCGACTTCGCACCAGAGAGGTTTTACAAAGAGCATTTCGGCAAGCTTCTCGACGACTATCTCGAAACACACAGCCCCGTCGTCGACCTTCGCGCAAGATTTTACGAAAAGTTTTACAAGATTCCGATGCCCTATATCACGATGAAATTTCTAAAAAATGGCAAAACGGTCAGCCACTGGGCCAAAGCCTACCGGGGCATTGTCTTGAAAAATATGGCACGATACGGCATTATGGATGAGAAGAGCCTGCTGGCGATGGATATAGAAAATCTTTCCGTCGTCGAAATCAGAGAGATAAAAAACAGAAAAGAGATCATATACGAGATAACGGCATGAATATTCAGGAAAACAGCGAACACTCCATCGACTTCTGTATGCTCGACTATCCATGCAGTTACCTGCCGGAGAAGAATACGAGGATGTTTTACCGCTATATGCGCCATGCCGACAAAAAACTGGTGAGCGAACTTATCCGCAGAGGATGGCGGCGGTTCGGATGCTACTTCTTCCATCCGATCTGTGCCGGCTGCAACGGCTGTAAAAGCCTTCGTGTCAATGCTGAAGCGTTCACGCTTACAAAATCGCAAAAGCGTGTCATCAAAAAAAATCGTGACACTCTCATTTATATACAAAAACCGAGTATGACCCAAGAGCATCTCGACCTCTACAACCGCTACCATAAATTCAAAAGCGAAACGAGTGCGTGGAAATACACCCCTATCAACCCGCAGCTCTACTACGAAAATTTCGTCGATGGAGCCCACGATTTCGGCAAAGAGATTCTCTACTTCATCGACGGCAAACTGGTCGGCGTGGACCTCGTCGACATTTGTGAAGACGGTATCAGCGCCATCTACTTCTACTACGATCCCGACTATGCGAAATATTCTCTCGGCACCTACTCGCTTCTGATGCAGATTCAGTTCGCCAAACAGATGGGCCTCGAATGGATCTATCTTGGCTACTGGGTCGAAGGATGCCGATCATTTGCCTACAAAACGAACTTCAAACCGATAGAGGTCCTGGAGGGATTCCCGCCGCTTACCCAAGAACCGAAGTGGCAACCGCTCAAAAACGAAAACCTCCACGACTAAGTCACTAAGCCAGAACTCGGACCACAATAAAAACCTATTTGAAAGCGGATTACCTCAAACGAACAAACTACTTAATGATTTTTATTCGTTTTACTGATTGATTGGTTAGAATGCACTTGAATTTTATACATAGGAGGAGAAAATTCATGAATAAAACTTTTATAATCGCGGCTATTTTCGCCGTCTCGACAACTCTCATGGCAGAAGAAACGGTGCACTATGCCGACACGACATACGGGCCGTCCGATACAGTGGTCCATTACGATATGGAGAGGCCCCAGGATAACACGAAAGACCAAACCAACGTTCCCAACGACAACATTCACCCGCAAACAGGGAAATAGTCACTTCCACCTGGAGGCTTCGGCCTCCACAAAATCTCATCACACTATACTTCCGTACGATATCGCAGCCATTCTCCAGATTTCGACACGTTTTTCACGCAAAAGCGTAGCTGGGAAGTGGAGAGATCTTTTTATTGTGGCTCTCCTCTTTTCAAGCCGCCCGGAAAAATAGGCCGGGCATTTGCCTCAGCCAAGCAGCGCTTTGACGCGTTCTATGACGCTGGGGATCGTGAAACCGAAGTGTTCGAAGAGGTCGCCAGCCTTGCCACTGGCGCCAAAGCTGTTCATGCCCAGCACGTCGTCGGCAAAGCGGTACCACTCGTTGCCGCTCGCCGCTTCGATCGCGAGGACCTTCGTGTTCGGGTCGATCACGGTATCGATATACGCCTTATCCTGTTCGCAGAAGAGTTCGTAACACGGCACCGAAACGACGTTGGCCATAATACCCTTCTCTTCGAGATGGCAGCCGCTTTGAAGGGCGAGCATCACTTCCGACCCGCTGGCGACCAGCGTGACGACGGCATTGTCCCGTTTTTTGATCAGGTAGCCGCCTTTGTCGGCGCTGCCGAAGGCGATTTTATCTTCGCCTTTGAGGACTTTGAGTTTCTGGCGACTGCAGACGAACGCCGAGGGCGCTTTGAGATTCAGCGCCACTTTCCAGCAGGCGACGTTTTCGCTCGCATCTGCCGGACGGAAGGTGTAGAAATCCGGAAGCGCACGGAACTGGCTCAGGTGCTCGATGGGCTGGTGGGTCGGGCCGTCTTCACCGACGCCGATACTGTCGTGCGTCCAGACGAAGAAGTGCTGCAGACCGCTCAGCGCCGCGATGCGCGCCGCCGGCTTGAGGTAGTCGCTGAAGACGAAAAAGGTGGCACTGAAGGGCAACAGCGGGCCGTAAGCCGCCATTCCGTTCGTAATCGCCGCCATCGCGTGTTCGCGGATACCGAAATGGAGGTTTTTTCCGTTGGGGAAGTCGCCCATCCCCTTGAGCTCCGTCTTGTTCGAGGGCGCGAGGTCGGCACTGCCACCCAGGAAGCCCGGAACCGCTTTGGCGATGGCGTTGAGGATCTTGCCGTTGCTATCGCGTGTCGCCACTTCGCTGCCCGGCTCGAACTGGGGCCACTCGATCGCGTCGAAATCGGGATTAAGCAGGCGCTCGAGCGCTTCGTTCTGTTCGATGTAAGGAGCCTGCAAGAGCCGATGCTTCCACTCTTTTTCGGCCAGTTCGCCCTCTTCGACGGCGCAGCGGAAACGGATGAGGACATCGTCGGGAATATAGAACTTTTTGTCGGGATCGAATCCGGCCGCCTTTTTCGCGCGGGCGATCAGGTCCTCGCCCAGCGGCGAGCCGTGGCTGTTGTGGTCGCCCGCCATTTCACAGGCACCTTTGGCGATGACTGTATGGGCGATAATCAGCACCGGCTTGTCCGCCTTTTTGGCCATCTCGATCGTCTCGTCGATCTGCTCGTAATTATGGCCATCGGTCTCGTAGACTTTCCATCCCTGTGCTTCAAAGCGCATACGCACATCTTCGCTCCACGCCAACGACGTATCCCCTTCGATCGTGATACGGTTGGAATCGTAGATCATGATCAGGTTGTCGAGCTGCTGGTGGCCCGCAATCGCACACGCTTCGTAGCTGATCCCCTCTTCGAGGTCTCCGTCGCCGCAAAGGCAATAGACATAGTGGTCGATGATCTTCGCCGTCTCCGAGTTGACCAGATGCGCGCAGTATTTGCTCGCCATCGCGAAACCGACGGCGTTGGCGACTCCCTGCCCGAGCGGCCCGGTCGTGATCTCGATGCCCGGAGTATGGCCATACTCCGGGTGGCCCGGCGTTTTACTTCCGAGTTGCCGGAACCGTTTGAGATCCTCCATCGAAAGATCGTATCCCCACAGATGCAGCAGCGAATAGATGAGCCCCGTCGCATGGCCGCCGCTGAAGACGAGTCGGTCGCGGTTGAGCCATTTGGGGTTTTTGGGATTGTGCCTGAGGTGCTTCGAGAGTACGACGGCGATGTCTGCCAGGCCCATCGGTGCGCCCGGATGGCCGCTGTTGGCCTCCTGAATCATGTCGGCTGCCAGAAACCGGATCGTGTCGGCCATCTTTTTCATCATTTGATTGTCCATAAAAAAGTTCCTTTTTTATTGAGTGGGAAGTAAGGAGTGAGGAGTGGGAAGGATGCAATAAACTTCTCACTCCTCACTTCTCACTCCTCACTGAATTTTATGTCGGTTGAGATAGTTGTCCAGGATCGGTTCGAGTTTCGCGCGGAGCGGGGCATCGAACTGAACCATCTGCTTTTCGATTTTTGCGACCAACGCATCGGCACGCTCCCGCGATCCCTGCAGGCCGAAATGGTTGATGTAACTATTCTTGGCATCGTCGTTGCCGGTCGTTTTGCCGGCATCTTCGCTGCTTTGCGTCGCATCGATGATATCGTCCTGAATCTGGAAAAGAAGCCCGAGGTCAAGGCCAAAATCGAAGAGCGTCTGTTGTGCTTTTTCCTCCAACCCGGCAACGATCGCACCCATCTTCAGACTCGCGGCGATCAGCCGGCCCGTTTTGTATTCATGCAGAAAATCGACCTGTTCCGGGGTCAGTTTCTCGCCCTCGAAATGACAGTCGATCGCCTGACCGAGCACCATGCCACCGATCCCTCCGCTGTAGGCGAGCTCTTTGACCAGCGCAACCTTCACGTCGTTGTGAAGTGGAGCGTCGGCGATCAGGTAGAACGCATGGGTATTGAGAGCGTCTCCCACCAGCACCGCCGTTACCTCGTCGTAGCGTTTGTGAAGCGTCGGCTCGCCGCGTCGCAGGTCGGCATCGTCCATGACCGGCAGGTCGTCATGAATCAGCGAATAGGTATGCAACATCTCCAGCGCCATCGCCACAGGATAGGCGCTTTCGCGCAGCAGCGGCGTATAGGCGTCGACGACGGCAAGCAGCAGCTGCGGACGAAACCGTTTGCCGCCGGCAAGCAGCATCGCCTTCAATGCCCTGTCGAATGTCGGATGGAAGCTTGGCGCTTCGGGAAGATGTGTGGTCAGATAGGCTTCGAAATCTTGCATGACCGCCCTCTAAAAATTTTGCGAATTATAGCGCAGGAAGCGCCAAAAAAAACTGAAAGTTTTCACGCTCCCAGAGCATGTTTTCTGGCACACTTTTTTTCACACCATAATGGCTCAAAAGCACTCTGACTTCCGCCTGGTTCTTCACCTTTTTCCCCTCGATCATCACCAGCCTGTCTCCACGCCTGATCCCCTTTTTGTATGCGATACCATCGTGCGCTATTTCTCTAACGGCCAGTCTGTCGTCAAACCAGATACCGTAATGTTCGAGGAACGTATCGGAGAGCTTGCCGCCGCCGACACGATCGAAACATGCGGCATGCAGGCCGAACGACTTTCCGTTGCGTCCGACGAGAAGAAAAAGGGTCTCTCCCGCTTGGCACCGATCGATTCGTTCTCTGAGCTGCCGAAGCGTCGGATGGTTCAACTTCTCTATCGCCATAAGCCGATCGCCGGGCATCAACGGAAGTTTTGAAAAAGGATCCACGGCCGTCACCGTCACCTTCTCTTTTTCAGCGGTAAATCGCACGCCGATATCGCCATGACGGGTATCGCCTTTTATCAGTTTCCGGATCGCAGCGGTGTCGAACCATATCCCGCCACTCGCCACAAGACCGGCCAGCCTGCAACATCCGCCAAAGAGCGCTCCTTCGTTTTCGTACTCCTTCTTCAACTTTCCAGGATAGATCGACACGGGATACGATACTATTTCGACCGGTTCGGGCCTGTTTGCAGGGCAGTAAAAGAGCGGGGGTTTCGCTGCGGTGAGGTAGAAGGGTTTCGCTGCGGTATCTTCAAACAGACACAACCCTTTGAACGGATCGTTTGCGATCACCTTTTTGTTCGGAGGACATACAAGCGATAGAAATCTGTTTTTCGCGACAGCGTAGGCCGGATGGCCGCCGATCACTTTGAAACTTCCGGGAAAAAAACGAAAACAACTTTCAGATGCAACGAGAAAGGGTCCAAAGAGCAGTAGAAGCGGAAGAAGGTGCCTAAGACGCATCAGCTTTGGCTGCCGCCCCCTCCCGCAAATGGATTGAATCCGCCACCAAGCATATTCATGGCGGCACTCTTTTTGTTGTCTTCAACCATTTTGATCACGTCGTTGAGAGCCGATATGAGCAATATCTGGAGTGCCTCTTTGTCTTCGAGGAGCGAATCGTCGATTTCAATGTCGATGATCTCGCCTTTTCCATTGGCGGTCACTTTGACGAGGCCGCCGCCGCTTTTGGCCGTCAGCTCGATCGACTCGCTCTTCTCTTCGAGCTCCTTCGCCTTTTTCTGGACCTCTTCCAGCATCTTGCCCAACTCGCCCATATTCAGCCCTTCGAACATACTACAGCTCCTCGTGAACAGAGGCGATGGTGTTGCTCTCTTCGTTCATCAATACGACAGTCGGCTTGTAGTTTTCAAGCTCTTTTTCGTCGTAGGAAGCATAGGCGACGATGATGATCTTGTCGCCCGGGTGTGCTTTGCGGGCCGCCGCGCCGTTGAGGCAGATGTCACCTTTGCCGCGCTCGCCACGGATGATGTAGGTGCTGAAGCGTTCCCCATTGTTGATGTTGAGAATCTCCACCTTCTGACCCACCCGCATCTTCGCAGCATCCAGCAAATCCTCGTCGATCGTAATGGAGCCGACGTAGTTCAGATTGGCGTCGGTCACGGTCGCACGATGGATTTTGGAGTAGAGCATTTCGATCTGCATTGTCAGTGCGCTCCGGTCATTTTCATCATCTGCTCGGGGCTGATCGGATCATCCCACGCTTCGGGTTCGATCACGAAATCTTCTACGATTTTGCCGCCGATGATATGCTCGTCGATGATACGGTCGATCTTCTCTTTCGTCAGCCCCGCATACATGACGTGACCCGGCTCGACCAGCATGACCGGGCCGTACTGGCATCGGTTGAGGCACCCTGTCCGTACTGGCTGAACCGTTCCGATAATCCCTTTTTCCATCAGACGCTGCGCAAGATGCTGAAAAAGATCGCGTGTTTCGTTCGTAACACAACTTGGGCGAGGCATGCCCGGAGGTGACGACTGCTCACATTTGAAGATATAAAATGCCGGTTGAGGAATTCCCATGGAACCATCCTTCTTTTCAGATAAATTTTGTCCAAATTATAGTGTTTGTCTCTTAACATTAAATTACACTATAATTTTAGCAGAATTTGCAAAAAAAGATAACCATGTGGCCTGAACGTATGACTGATATCATTCTCACTGTCGGTGCTGAAGTTTTGATCGTTCTGGCGTTTTTGCATATGCTTTCGACACGGCGTGCCCCAAGCAGTATGATTGCCTGGACACTTGCCATCTTTCTTGTTCCATATTTTGCAGTTCCCTTCTATTTCCTTTTCGGTCAGCACAAACTTTTCAAACGCTACCAGAAGCTGCGGTTCACCCTCATGCCGATCGGGGAAATCGGCTCTGCCTGTCGTCACCCTTCCGAGAAGCTCCTCTGTGCCAATGCGATCCCTCCGGCCTCTTCGGAAAACAGTTTCGTGCTGATCGACTCCCCCCTTCTCGCTTATCGCGAAATGGAAGAGGCGATTGTGAACGCCGAATCCTCCATCGACCTATGTATCTACAAACTGGAACTCGACGAAGTAACGGAGACTCTCTCGAAGCTACTGGAAAAACGTGCACAAGAAGGTGTAAAAGTTCGTCTGCTTCTCGACTCCATCGGATCGGCCAATCTCTACCTGTTTCAAAAACAACTCTCGAGCATCAGGGCGGCTGGTGTGCAGATCGCCTTTTTCATGCCTTTTTTAAGTTTTCCCGTACGTAACTTCATCAACCTGCGAAATCATAGAAAAATTTTCATTTTCGACAATCATCTCGTCATGACCGGCGGTATGAACCTCTCGAAAGAGTATCTCTCTCCTGTTTCCAACGAAACCCGTTACGACGACATTCTATGCAAAATCGAAGGAACCGCCACGCACTTCTTCTCACAGATTTTCGAAATGGACTGGTCTTTCGCGACACACTCGGAACCCCGCCTTTTTCCCCCGTCGGCCCGAACGACGAAAGGTACGGTCTCCCTGCAGGTGGCGCCCTCCGGCCCGGACACACCCTCCGACGGCGTAATCGAAGCGTTGCTGGGTGCCATATGCAACGCCAAAGAGCGTATCTGGATCTTCACCCCCTACTTCGTGCCCAATGAGCAATTCGTCCGTGCGCTTGCCATTGCCGTTCATCGTGGAGTGGATGTAAAGATCGTCGTTCCCGAACATTCCGACCATCTCATTTCCGATCTCGGACGCGGCAGTTATCTAAGAGAACTCCATGCCAAAGGAGCCGATGTCCGCCTCTTTCGAGGAGGCATACTTCATGCAAAAGCGATCGTTTTCGATCACGACTGTGCCCTTGTCGGCTCGATCAACTTCGACAACCGAAGCCTCTTCTACAATTTCGAAGCCTCCACCTTTATCTATTCACCCGCGGAATGTGAGAGCATCGCCACGTGGGGAATGGCGAAACTCGATGCGACGGTCCCATTCGACCCTACCTACAAACCGTTTCAGATCCGTATCGAAAATATGATGCGGATGCTTGCGCCACTGGTATGAAAGGCGTCATATGGCCCTACTGCATATTGTAAGCTGGAATGTCCAGAAGCGTACCCTCTCCGCCTCTTTTTACCATACGTTCGAGGCCCTCGTAAAAAGCTGTCCCGCCGATCTTTTGCTGTTTCAGGAAGCGCGGATGCCACACGATCGCCTCCCTACGCCACTGCGTGGCTATTTCCATGCCATGGGAAGCAACTTTGCCCGTTTCCGGCACCGTTTCGGGGTACTTACACTCTCGCATATGGAACCGATCGAAACCTATTCTTACCACTCGAAGGTACGGGAGCTTGGGTTCGCCACCCGCAAAAGCGCACTTCTGACCCGCTACCGCCTTGCAGGAGACGAGACACTGAGCCTGCTCAACATCCACGCAATCAATTTCGTTCCCTACCGCCTCTTCGCACGCGAGCTCGATGCGATCTCCCACCTGCTCGACGACGTCGTCGAAACTCGCCTCGTCGTCGCCGGCGACTTCAACACCTGGAGCCCGAAACGGCGTGCGTACCTTGAAGAGGTGATGGCCCGTCACAGCCTACACCATGTCCACCCCCGCCATGCACGCGCCGTAAAATCGGTACTGGGAGAACCCCTCGATCACATCTTTTACCGCGGCATCGTTCTGATGGATGCCTTCGTTCTCGAAACACCCGTTTCCGACCACAATCCAATTTGTGCCAAATTTCGGGTCTGATTCGAGTCTCCACCCAAAGGGTGTGATATGTGATTTCATCCGCACGACCCGGTAGGCGTTCGAATCTCCCAGTCACTGCCTATATACGCGAGGCCAGAATCTCCCGAATCGTCTGCCGGTCATCGAAAGGGATCCTCTTTCCGGCGATCTCCTGGTAGGTTTCGTCGCCTTTGCCCAGCACCAGGAGTACTTCGCCCGGTTGGAGCTCTTCGATCGCACGCTCGATCGCCTCGCGGCGGTCGACGATCTTTTCGACCTTCTCCTTCTCTGTAATCCCTTCGACGATCTCTTCGATGATCTTTACGGGGTCCTCGCTTCTGGGGTTGTCGCTGGTAAGGTAGACCTTCTTCGCGATCGAAGCCGCCGCACGGCCCATTGCCGGCCGTTTGCTGCGGTCCCTGTCGCCGCCGGCGCCAAAGACGACGCGTACCTCTTTCTCCTTGAGCGAGTCGAGTACCTGCTTGATGCCGTCCTCCGTATGGGCAAAATCGACGATGATGAGCGGATCTTCGCTCACCGTCTCCATGCGTCCCGCGACGCCGCCGAAATTCTCCGCCGCTTCGCAGATCTCACCGATCTCCTCGGCTGTCAGGATATGTGCCGCCGCAATCGCCGCCGTGATATTGTAGAGGTTGAAAAATCCCTGCAGCGTCGTCTCGAATGGCACAACTGTCTCGAAGTGTTTCAAAACACCGCTGACCCCTCCGCCAAGTGTGTAGGCCATCACTTTATAAGTCGCTGGATTTTCGATACCGTAGCTATAGGCATTCTGCATATTGAATTTCAAAATCTCTTCGTCCCGGTTGATCAATTTCTTTCCGCTGTCCTGAAAAAAACTGCTCTTCACAGCCCGGTACGCTTCGATAGAACCGTGATAGTCGAGATGGTCACTCGTGACATTGGTATGAATTTTCAATGCAAAATCGATTCCCTCGATACGCTCCTGCTCGATCGCGTGCGAGCTTACTTCCATCACAAAAAATTCGCATCCGTGACTTTTGGCTTCAGCCATATGGGCGATCGTTGCAAGGGAAGGCGGGGTGGTGAGTGATTTCTCTTCGATCTTTTCATCGTTGATAAAGAATCCGCGCGTTCCCTGCAGCGCCGTTTTGTAGCCCAGATCAAGAAGGATCGAGTAGATAGCTGCAGCTGTCGTCGTTTTGCCGTTCGTGCCGGTTATACCGACGACATCCAAATCTGCGAGTTGAAGATTTTCGATAAGCCCTTTGGGTGTAATGATCTGCGAGCCTTTCGCTTTCGCCTCTGTCGCAAAAGAACGGTTCAGCCTCGTAGAAAGAAAGGCTGTATCTTTGTCCGCTTCACGACTGTCGTCGGCCACACGGCCGATGCCGCTTCCAAAATCGACCGTCACAATCAGCCTTTGATCTTTTCAATAAGATCCTGAATGCGTGTTTCACCCGGATAAGCGACTGCCGCTCCTTCGATATAGCGCATCGCCATCTCGTTGAAACCGTTCTCTACCAATTGCTGCAGAAAGTCGAGCAGCTCCTCTTTTTCGGTAATGACGACACGTGTCGAAAACATGATGTCTTCAAAGGCGCGCCTGAAGCTTCCGCGAAGTTCCACCAACTCTTTGAAATCGGCATAACTGATTCCGTTGATCGTCTCATCACGGGCAAAAAGCGATCCGTCCAGCAGATCAGAGATTTTCTCGAGTGCATCGTCGAGTGAACCTATCATCTCTTCGATAATCTGTTCGGCATCTTCGTTCTCCTCCCCTTTGAGTACCTGATAGTACTCAAAAAGCGCCTGCGCCTCCTCGTCGTTTTCATAGGCGATATCACTCAATATTGCCCCTATCCGTGCTTCCTGAAGCTCGGGAAAATCTTTGAGAAGAAGACCGTACATCCGAAGCGCTTCGTCATAATCTCCGCGATAAAAATGGTTTTCTGCACGTTCTAGCATTTTTTCTGTTTTTTTACTTTTCACTAATTTGTTCTCCTTTCTTTGAGAACCGTTTCCAAAGAGATTTCTCTCACGAAAGAGACGCTTTCAGGGAGTGAAATCACAATTTATTTTAAAGATTTTACAATTTTGGAAAACGATAATTACACTTCATTGGCCAATTTGTCCCACTGGTTTTCCATTCCGATCGGAACGTTGATGACTTCGATTTCTGGATGGATATCTATCCGCATCTGACGTTCGACACCGTATTTGAGCGTATTTCCACTGCTCGCACACCCGACACAGGCACCCTGCAGTTGCACGAAGACTTTTCCGTCTTTTACACCAAGCAGTTTGATGTCCCCACCATCAAGTGCCAAAGAAGGTCGGACTTTTTCAATTACATTTTCCACTGCCGGGTAAAGTTCTTCATCGCTAAAAGGTATCATGATCAACGTCCTAAATCGTATTTGATTTTGAAACTATCATAACAAAAAAGTTGTCGTTTGGCAACAGGGTTTTAGAATGGTTGAGAGAGTTTAGAAGAAATTAATTTCAGGGCCGAAGCCCTGAAAGCCGAACTTATACGAGTTCGATGATCGCCATATCGGCGGAGTCTCCGCGGCGCTGGCGGGTTTTGATGATACGGGTGTATCCTCCATTGCGCTCAGCATACTTCGGAGCGATCTCGTCAACCATCTTTTTGGTTGCCTCTTTGTCCTGAAGTTTTGCAAAGATTGCACGGTGTGCATTGAAATCGCCTGCTTTTGCGCGTGTGACCAACTTTTCGAAAACGCTTCTAAGCGTCTTCGCCTTGGCGAGCGTGGTCTCGATGCGTCCATGCTCGATCAAAGCGATCGAAAGGTTTTTCAGCAAAGCAGCGCGATGAGAAGATGTTCGGCTCAGTTTGCGATATCCATGTCGATGTCTCATCGTAGTTCCTTGTTAATTATTTTTTCGTTGCGTCGATTTTCTTTTTCAGCTGTTTCGCTGTCTCTTCGTCGAGTTCGCTGCCAACCGGGAAACCGGCCTCTTCGAGTTTCGCCTTGATCTCTTCA
Source organism: Hydrogenimonas cancrithermarum (assembly GCF_030296055.1). Taxonomy (NCBI): domain Bacteria; kingdom Pseudomonadati; phylum Campylobacterota; class Epsilonproteobacteria; order Campylobacterales; family Hydrogenimonadaceae; genus Hydrogenimonas; species Hydrogenimonas cancrithermarum. The sequence continues at coordinate 1,507,516 of NZ_AP027370.1, read as the reverse complement.
AGCGATTTCTTGCCGAGGTTTTTGATCTCTTTGAGTTCGTTTTCACTCATCAAGGCCAGTTCTCCGACGTATTTAAGTCCCGCACGCTCCAGGGAGTTGAAGCTTCGTGCACTCAGTCCCAGCGTTTCGAGACCCTGCATCAATGTTTTGACGACAGGATTTTCGGCAGTCGGTGCCGTCGTCTCCTCCGCCACATTGATGTCCAGGATATTGTTAAATACGGACATCTGTCGATACATCACTTCGATCGTGTTTTTAAACGCCGTGACCGGGTCGATCTGACCGTCGGTCTCGATGTCGAAGACGATCTTTTCGTAGTTCGGATTGTCCTCGACCAGCATGTTCTCGATCGTATAGTTCGCGGCACGTACCGGCGTAAAGAATGCATCGAGTGTGATGTATCCTTCCGGCAGTTCGTCTCGCAGATCTTCACTCGGCACATATCCGATACCCTGGTGAATCAGCAGAGAGAAATTGAGCTCCGCATCTTCGTTCAACGTCGCAAGAAATCCGTCAGGCGTAACGACTTCGACCAGTTCATTGTTCAGGTCTGCTCCGGTGATTTCGATCGGGCCGCTGAAACTGTAGTTCACTTCGACCTTCTTCTCGTCACCTTTGATTTTGAAACGGAGGTTTTTGAGGTTGATGATAAATACTGCAACATCCTCAAGCATTCCGCGTACAGAATCAAACTCGTGCGATGCCCCCTCGATTTTCACACCGATCGGAGCGTATCCGATGGTACTGCCAAGAAGCAGGCGGCGGATCGGGTGCGCGAGAGAAACGGCGTAACCCGTTTCGAACGGGTAGGCCGTAATGCGCATGCGATTTTCGCCGGTCTGCTCGATTTCGACCTCGCTCGGCATAAAGGGTGATGTTTTGATTCTTTTCATGGGCAACTCGCTTTTAACTATTATTTGCTGTAAAGCTCGACAATCAATCGCTCTTCTACAGGAATGACAACCTCTTCACGCTCCGGAATACGTGTAAAGATACCGAATGCTTTCTCATGGTCGACATCGACCCACGGAGCGATACCGGTCTGTCGTGTCAGCTCCATTGCGCGCTGAATCTGCGGGTTGTTTTTGCTTTTTTCGCGAACTTCGATCTTCTGTCCCGGTTTGACACGGAACGAAGGGATATTCACGCGCTTGCCGTCGACGAGAATGTGTCCGTGTGTGACAAGCTGACGTGCAAACGCACGCGTCGTTGCGAAGCCCATGCGGTAGACAACATTGTCGAGGCGTCGCTCGAGAAGTGCAATCAGGTTTTCCCCCGTGTTGCCTTCCATGCGGTTCGCGTCTTTAAAGAGTCGGCGGAACTGCTTTTCAGCCACGCCGTACATGTATTTCGCTTTCTGCTTTTCGCGAAGCTGCAAACCATACTGGCTGATCTTCGTTCTTCGCTGTCCGTGCTGTCCTGGTGCGTACGGGCGCTTGTCGAGCGCGCTCTTGCCTGCTAGTCTTCTTTCGCCCTTGAGTCCGAGACTCACACCAAGGCGACGTTCGATTTTTTCTACTGGTCCTCTGTATCGTGCCATCTCGTCCCCTTATACTCGTCGTCGTTTCGGAGGTCTACAACCATTGTGGGGAAGCGGAGTGATGTCTTTAAACCACATCACGCGGATTCCCTCGATTGCGCCCACGCTTTTAACCGCAGTCTCACGACCGCTGCCAGGTCCCTGTACCTTGATACCGACCTCTTTGATCCCATGCTCCATGGCTTTTGCCATGGCATCTTCGACCGCCTGCTGTGCCGCGTAAGGAGTTGATTTCTTACTTCCCTTGAAACCGAGAGAACCTGCGCTGCTCCATGAAATCACGTTGCCCGCCTCGTCGGTTACGGTAATCACAGTGTTGTTGTACGTTGCACTGATGTAGACGACACCGCGTGCAATATTCTTTTTAACAATCTTTTTTCTGGTTGCTTTACGTTTTGCCACTGCTTACTCCTTACTTGCTTGCTGCGCCGACAGTTTTACGTTTACCTTTGCGCGTACGTGCATTGGTTTTCGTTTTCTGTCCACGAACCGGAAGGCCGCGTCGATGGCGAAGGCCGCGATAGCTGCCAAGGTCCATCAGTGCTTTGATATCCATCGCCACTTTTTTACGCAGATCCCCTTCAACCATATAGTTGTTCTGGATCTCGTTACGAATGGCAGCAGCTTCCTCTTCTGTCAATTCGTGAACACGTTTGTCATAGCTGATGCCTGTCGCATCGAGAATCTTTCTCGATGTTGTCAGACCAATGCCGTAGATGTATGTCAGTGCATACTCAACGCGTTTTTTCTTAGGTAGATCAACACCTGCAATACGTGCCATCTTTTATCCTTGTCTCTGTTTGTGTTTTGGGTTTACACAGATGACGCGAACAATGCCTTTTCGTTTGATGATCTTGCATTTGTCGCACATCTTCTTAACCGATGGTCTAACTTTCATTATTAGCTCCTTTACACGTTGCACGGGCAAAGCCCGTAACAACTACGCTAACGCTGAGTTCTCCTCAGCGGAGGGCTCGCGCGCAGCTATGCCGCGCTCATCAGAGCCGACTCAATCTCAAAACGATGCCGTGTTCGCTTCGGCAGCAGGCCCGCCGCACTCATGCGGCTTCAGTCAATACCGCCACGCTTCTTGACTGGGGAAAGCAAAAAAACTGCCTGATATCTCACAGCACCGCTTTAACTGGTAACCGAAATGAGACCATGCACAACGGATAGTAAAAAAGCTGGAAGCAGCTTCACTACCCACTGCACACTGTCCACTAAAAAACCGCGCTTCGCGCTTTTTTTGCACTGAACAACTCATCCGAATCGAAACGGAATATCGCCCCAAACAGGTTTGACGAGTGAATCAAACCGACCCTTGCATAAACAGTGCGATTTATGCAAAACTCCTTCACGTAGATGGAAAAGGGGATGGAATGATACATTAAGGCAACTTACAGCTTACTTATATCTGTAAGTTATGCGCCCTTTGTCGAGACTGTACGGCGTCAGTTCAACCTTCACCTTGTCACCTGGAAGGATACGGATGTAGTGCATACGCATTTTTCCGGCGATGTGGCACAGAACCACATGTCCATTTTCAAGCTCGACGCGGAATGTCGCGTTCGGGAGCGCCTCGATCACTTTGCCGTCAATTTCGATGACATCATCTTTTGCCATGTATTATCTCCTTATGGTTGCGAGAGTATCTCTGCTTTGTTGCCGACTACGGCGACCGTATGCTCGTAATGGCTGCCACGCAGACCGTCCTGACTTACGACGGACCATTTGTCTTCCAGAATCTTTGGAGTTCCGAGCTTCTGACAGATCATCGGTTCGAGACAAAAAACCATACCGTTTTTGATTTTCGGTCCGCTTTTGGGCGATCCGTGCTCAAGATAGTTCGGAATTTCAGGCTCTTCATGCGGTTTACGGCCGATACCATGCCCACAAAAACTAAGCAGTGGGGTAAATCCTTTGGACTTGATGAACTTCTCAAGCTCCAGACTCAATTCTTTAAATCTCATCCCCGGATGGATAATATCGATAGCATGATAAAGTGCGTCTTTGGCACATGCGATCAATTTCTCATCCTCTTCGGAGATTTTTCCGATCGGCATCGTTATCGCCGCATCACCATACCATCCCTCGAGTTCCGTTCCGATGTCGAGCCCGAGGATATCCCCCTCTTTGACCTTTGTATCGTCCGGAATACCATGAATGATGACTTCGTTGAGAGAGGTACAGACGGCTGCAGGAAAGCCGTAGAGGCCTTTGAATGAAGGTTTCGCGCCTTTTGAGCGCAGAAACTCTTCGCCCATTTGATCGATCTCTTTGAGCGTCATGCCGGGCTTGACACTCTCCTGTAAAAACTGGAGTGTCTCTCCGACAATCTGGTTCGCTTTTCGAAGTTTTTCGATCTCGGCAGGTTTGCGGATCGCAATCGACATCTACAGACCTACCGCACTGAGCGTTTCGTACTTGCTCATATAGATCTGAGCCTCGATCTTGCGCATCGTATCAAGTGCAACCTGAACGACGATAAGTACAGCTGTACCGCCAAAATAGAACGGAACGCCCATACTCTTGACGAGAATCCACGGAAGCGTGGAGATGAGCGCAAGATAGATGGCACCCCAGAATGTCAACCGGCTGGCGACCTCATTCAGAAACTCTGCCGTATGAGCACCCGGTCGTACACCTGGTATAAATCCACCCTGCCGCTTCAGGTTGTCGGCGATATCTTTCGCATTGAAGACAATCGAAGCGTAGAAATAGGCAAAGAAGATGACGAACAGGAACATCATAAAGTTAAATGTATAGCTGTTCGGATTCAAAAAGTCGGAAATCTTCTGAACAATCGGATTGGTCGATGCCTGAAGAATCGTAGACGGAAACATCAAAATCGCTGAAGCGAAGATGGGAGGGATGACCCCGCTCAGATTCACCTTGATCGGGATGTAGTTCATAACCCGTTTCTTCTGATTCTGCATCATCACCTTGCGTGAGTAACTGACCGGTACGCGACGTTCACCGAGCTCTACATAGATAATGAAACCGACCGTCGCAATGATGATTGCCAAAATCGCCAGGACAACAAGGAAGTTGAGTTCACCCGTATTGACGAGATTGATCGTTCCCCCGATCGCCGTAGGTATGGATGAAACGATACCGGCAAAAATGATCAGCGAAATACCATTGCCGACGCCTCTTTGCGTAATCTGCTCACCGATCCACATCAACAGCATCGTACCCGTCAGCATCGAAAAGGCCGCCATCGTAACAAACGACGTCGTATCGATCATGATTGCACTCTCACCGCCTTTTCCTGTAAGACTCTGAAGGCCGATCGCGACGCCGACGGCTTGTACCAGTGTAATAGCAATCGTCGCATAGCGTATGATTTGCATATACTTCGTCATCCCGTCGCGTTCTTTCTTCATTTTTCCGAGTTCGGGGAAGGTTGCAGCAAGAAGTTCCATGATGATCGATGCCGTAATGTAGGGCATGATTCCGAGAGAGATGATACTGAGCCGGCTGATAGCGTTACCGCTGAACATATTGAACATGCCGAGGGCATTGGAGGAGTTGGAATCAAAGAACTCTTTGATCACATCGACGTTAACACCGGGAACCGGCACATAGGCCAGTATCCGGTATGCCAGCAAAAATCCCAATGTAATCAGGATTTTATTGACCAATGATTTGTTCATTGTTATTTTCCGCTGGTCGTGATACGCTCGTCTTTAATTTTGGCGGCAAGCTCGCGTGCAGCTTTGCCGATCAATTTAACGCGCTTATATTTACCTTTGATGGTATGGACACTTGTCAGTGTCTCCATGGTGATCTCTTCGAGTTCGGCGATCGCTGGAACGCGCTCGATGTTGATCACATACGGTTTTTCAACTTTCGATGTAAAACCGACTTTCGGCAAGCGTCGCTGAAGCGGCTGCTGTCCACCCTCGAATCCGCGCTTTTGCTTATAACCGGTTCGAGACTTCTGGCCTTTGTTACCGCGTGTTGCGGTTTTGCCCATTCCGCTTCCCTGACCGCGGCCTACGCGCTTGCGGTCTTTTGTGCTTCCCTGAGCGTTTGTTAGATTGTGAAGTGACATCGCTTATCCTTTGATTCGGCTTAGCGCTTCAACAGTTGCACGAACGAGGTTGTTCGGATTGTTGGAGCCCAGTGATTTGGTCAGGATATCTTTGATACCGGCAAGTTCGATGACGGGACGTGCTGCACCACCGGCGATAACTCCCGTACCTTCGCTGGCCGGCTTGAGCAGAATTTTGCTCGAATTGTATTTGTGCTCGATGTCGTGTGCGATCGTCGAGCCTTTGATGTTGACTTTGACCAGGTTCTTGAACGCCTCGTCGATTCCCTTGCGAATCGCATCGGGAACCTCTTTCGCTTTACCCATACCAAAGCCAACTGTACCGTTGCGGTCTCCCACAACAACAAGTGCCGTAAATCGAAAACGTCGACCACCTTTGACAACTTTCGTGACACGGCCGATGTTGACGATTACTTCTTCAAAATCTTCTCGATTGATATTTTCCATCTGTTTAACCTTTACACCTGTATTCCGTTTTCACGCAAAGCATCGGCAAATGCCGCTACGACACCGTGATAGATGTAGCCGTTACGATCAAAGACCGCCGCTTCGAGTCCTTTGGCTTTCATCGCAGCAGCAAGCGCTTCCGCAACTTTTGCAGCCGCCTCTTTGTTCGCTTTCAGACCCATCGCACGGCCGTCTGCCGCAGCAAGCGTCACACCGGCAACATCGTCGATCGCCTGTGCGTAGAAGTGTTTGTTCGATCGGAACACGGTAACACGCGGTTTATCGGCAGTACCGAAAATCTTACCGCGTACACGCGCTTTACGCTTCGCGCGCTGCAGGTTTTTCTTCAAAAGTAGTGTTCTATTCATTGTTCAACCCTTATTTACCTGTTTTACCGGCTTTGCGGAGAATCACTTCATCCACATACTTGACACCCTTGCCTTTGTAAGGCTCCGGCGGACGGAATGCGCGGATCTCTGCGGCAACTTGACCAACTTTTTGTTTGTCCTGCCCCTTGATAGAGATAACATTTTTCTCGACACCGATCTCGATTCCTTCCGGAATTTCGAAGTTGATCGGATGAGAGAAGCCAAGCTGAAGCTCGAGTGTCTTGCCTTTGACGGCCGCACGGTAACCGACACCGTTGATTTCGAGTTTCTTCTCGAAACCCTGTGTCAGTCCAATAATCATGTTTTGCGTAAGCGCGCGGTAGGTTCCCCAGAATGCACTGCTCGCTTTGTCGTCACCTTTGCGGTGAAAGACAATCTTATTGTCGGCTATTTCGATATCTACACGACCGTGCGTGTCGAGACGCTTGACATCTTTTCCTTTGGAAACGACAACTTCTGTACCCTCGACTTTGACCTCTACGCCTGCCGGGATATCAATCGGTTTCTTTCCTATACGTGACATTTTTTTTCCTTACCAGATACTGCAAAGCACTTCGCCGCCGATGCCGCGCTTGAACGCTTCATCGTTCGGCAGAACGCCCTGAGATGTACTTACGACGATGGTGCCGTAACCGTTTTTGAATCGCTTGATCGCCTCTTTGCCCTGATAGACACGGCGGCCAGGCTTGGAGATACGTTTGATCTCGTTGATGACGCTGCGTCCGTTGTCATCATACTTGAGCACAACATTGATGCTCTTCTTGCCATCGTTATCGACTACTTTGTAGCTCTCGATGTAACCTTTCTCCTGAAAGATTTTCATGATCGCTTCAACAATTTTGCTATACATCAGTGTTGTGACTTCAAGTCGTCGCATTGATGCGTTTCTGATGCGTGTCAGAGAATCTGCAATCAGATCGTTCACCATGCTATATCCTTTGTTTTTATTTGATTAATGTGCCAACGCCGAGTTTTCCTCAGCGGAAGGCTCGCCGCCAAGCGGACTTCTTGCTGAAAGTTACCAGCTCGCTTTTTTGATACCTGGAAGAAGGCCTTCACTGGCCATCTTTCGCAGGCAGATTCGGCAAATACCGAAATCGCGGTAAACAGAGTGCGGACGGCCGCAGATGCTGCAGCGCGTATAGGCACGAACTTTGAATTTAGGTTTTCGCTGTTGCTTTGCAATCATCGATTTTTTAGCCATTTTGTCGTCCTTTTGCAAAAGGCATACCCAACTTCTCGAGAAGGGCGAATGCCGCTTTGTCACTGTCAGTTGTCGTGACGATGGTAATGTTCATACCATGCGTTTTAATGATGTTGTCATACTCCACTTCCGGGAACATCAGCTGCTCGTCCAGACCGAAGTTGTAGTTTCCGTGTCCGTCGAATCCATTGCGCGAAACGCCGCGGAAGTCTTTCACGCGCGGAAGCGCGATGCTGATGAGCTTGTCGAGGAAGTTGTACATCATGTCGCCGCGCAGTGTCACTTTGACGCCGACCGGCATCCCTTCACGAACTTTGAAGCCCGCGACAGATTTTTTTGCCGGAACGATCATCGCTTTTTGTCCGGCGATCAGTGTAATCGTGTCGGCGATGTTCTGAACCAGCTTGGTATCTTTCGCATCGTTGCCGCAGCCGACGCTGATGACGATCTTCTCAAGCGCAGGGATCAGCATCGGGTTTTTAAGCTCGAGCTCTTCTTGCAGAACCGGCTTGAGTTCATTGAATTTCTCTTTGAGTCTCAACATCTTATGCACCTTCTACTTTGCGTACGTTGGAGATGTGAATCGGCATCTCTTTGTTGACGAAACCGCCTTCCGGGTTCTGCTCGGTCGGCTTGACAGCCTTTTTGACCACTTTGCATCCTGCGACGATGACGGCGTCTTTGGCAGGAAGGACCTGAAGGACTTCCGCTTTCTTGCCTTTGTCGTCTCCGGCGATAATTTCTACCGTATCGCCTTTTTTGATCTTGAATTTCTTAGCCATTACAGAACCTCCGGTGCAAGCGATACGATTTTCATGAAGTTCGCATAGCGTACTTCACGGCTGACAGGTCCAAAAATACGAGTACCGATTGGCTCTTTTTTCGCATCGAGAATGACGGCTGCATTGTCGTCGAAACGAATCAGAGAACCGTTTTCACGCTGAATCTCTTTTTTCGTACGAACAACAACCGCTTTGACAACCTGACCTTTTTTCACTTTTCCGTTCGGAAGTGCTTTCTTGACGGAAGCGACGATAACGTCACCGACGCTTGCATAGCGTCGTTTGCTGCCGCCGAGAACTTTGATACACATAATCTCTTTTGCGCCGCTGTTGTCCGCGACGTTCAGTCTTGTGAAACTTTGAATCATGATCCGACTCCTGAGCTTACGATCTCTTTGAGGCGGAATGATTTGGTTTTAGAGAGCGGTCGGCACTCAACCGCTACAACCACATCACCCACTTTCGTTGCATTCTTCTCATCATGGATGAGATATTTCTTAAATCGTTTTACCGTTTTGTGATAGCGGGGATGCATGACGCGGCGCTCGACCAGAACGGTCGCAGTCTTGTCGCCCGCTTTTTTGATAACGGTTCCTTGAATAATACGTTTATGAGACGCCATAATCTAATCCTTATGCATTCTTCTGCGCACTGATGGCAGTCTTGATACGTGCGATGTCCTTGCGGCACGCACGAATCTCATTCGGGTTGGTAAGCTGCATCGTCTTGAGCTTGAGTTTCAGCTCAAACAGCTCCATCTTCTTCTCTTTCAACATCCCTTCAAGTTCCTGAAGGCTTTTGTCTTGAATCTCAGTATATTTCATTGCTAGCCTCTTGCGTTACAATTTTTGTTTTGAAAGGGAGTTTGTGCATCGCCAGCGTCAGCGCTTCACGCGCGAGCTTATCTTCAACACCTGCCATTTCGTAAATGATACGGCCGGGCTTGATATTCATAACCCACTTGTCCACCGCACCTTTACCTTTACCCATTCGGGTTTCGAGAGGCTTGGCAGTGATCGGTTTGTCCGGGAATACACGAATCCAGACTTTACCTGTACGTTTGACGTGACGTGTCATAGCAACACGCGCCGCTTCGATCTGGCGGCTGTCGATACGACCGGCTTCAGTCGCCTTGATTCCGATGTTTCCGAATGCCAGCTGGTTACCGCGATACGCTTTTCCGCGGTTACGCCCTTTTTGCTGCTTTCGGTATTTTGTTCGTTTAGGCATCAACATGATTAGTTCCTCCCACGTCTTGGAGCACGGCGGCCGCGTTTCTCTTCAACAGGCTCGGGCTGAATTCCCTTTTGGAGAACCTCACCTTTGAAGATCCATACTTTGACACCGATGATTCCATAAGTTGTATACGCTGTCGCAAAACCGTAATCGATCTTTGCACGAAGCGTATGAAGCGGTACGCGGCCTTCGAGATACCACTCGGTTCGCGCCATTTCGGCACCGCCGAGACGTCCTGCAACCTGTACTTTGATTCCTTTCGCTCCCGCTTTCTGGGCCGCCTGGATCACTTTTTTCATTGCGCGGCGGAATGCGACACGGCGTTCGAGCTGTGTCGCGACGTTTTCAGCCGCCAGCTGTGCAGAGGCCTGCGGACGCTTCTCTTCACGAATGTTGAGCGCAACCGGCTTTTGAACCATGTTCTGAAGACGCGTCTTCAGTTTCTCGATATCCGCACCTTTTTTACCGATGATGATACCGGGACGCGCTGCGACGATTGTCACGCGAAGGCGCTTTGCGGTTCGCTCGATAATGATGTCTGCGACACCTGCATAGTAGAGTTCTTTTTTCAGGAACTTACGGATTTTGTCATCTTCTGCTACGAATGCAGGGACGCGCTGCCAGTTCGGATACCAGCGTGACGACCAGTTACGGTTGATTCCCAGGCGCAAACCAATCGGATTGACTTTCTGACCCATTACTTATCCTTCGCTTCTGTGACTTCGACGATCACGTGAGATGTTGGTTTCATGATGCGTGATGCACGACCGCGTGCACGCGGTTTCCAACGCTTCAGAACCGGCCCTTTGTCGACGCGGCATGAAGAGATAACGACCTCTTCCGGCTCGAATCCGCCGTTGGCAACCGCTGAAGCGATCACTTTCGAAATGACTTTCGCCGCTTTGTTCGGCATGAACTCGAGACTTGCAAGTGCCAACTCTGCGTTCATTCCCTGGACTTCCTGTGCTATCAGGCGTGCTTTAGTCGGGCTGAGTCGGATGAATTTCAGTGTTGCTTTACTCATCATCTACCCCTTACTTCCCGATCTTTTTCTGGACAGAGCCCTTGTGGCCTCTGAATGTACGTGTCGGAGCAAACTCGCCGAGTTTGTAGCCGACATGGTTCTCTGTGATATACACAGGAACGAACTGGCGTCCGTTGTGGACGTTAATGGTCAAACCGATCATCTCCGGGAAGATGGTGCTTCGGCGTGACCATGTTTTGATTGGTTTGTTATCACCGGTCTCTTTTGCTTTGAGCACTTTTTTCATCAGATGCTCGTCGATAAAAGGACCCTTTTTAATCGATCTTGCCATGTCTTACCCTCTTATTTTTTCTTGCGTCGTGAAATGATCAGTTTATCGCTGGCTTTTTTACGACGAGTTTTAAAGCCTTTGGTCGGCATACCCCAAGGTGTGACCGGATGACGTCCGGAGTTCGTTTTACCTTCACCACCACCGTGCGGGTGATCGACCGGGTTCATCGCAGAACCGCGTGTCTGAGGACGGATACCGAGGTGTCGGCTGCGTCCCGCTTTACCGATGACGATGTTCGCGAACTCTTCGTTGCCGACGGTACCGATGGTCGCCATACACTCACCGAGGATTTTACGCATTTCAGAGCTGGGCATACGGACGATGACATATTTGCCTTCGCGTCCCATGATCTGTGCATATCCTCCGGCGCTTCGGACGAGCTGTCCGCCTTTGCCCGGCTTCATCTCGATGTTGTGAACAAGTGTACCGACCGGAATGTTTTTCAGCTTCATCGCGTTGCCCGGTTTGATATCCAGACCCGCTTCCGCCGCCTGAACTTTGTCGCCCACTTTCAGACCGCTCGGCTGAAGGATGTAGCGCTTGTCGCCGTCAACGTAGTTGATGAGGCAAATGCGGCAGTTTCTGTACGGATCGTACTCGATCGTCGCAACGGTACCTTCAACGCCGAACTTGTTGCGTTTGAAGTCGATAATACGATAAAGCTTCTTCGCGCCCGCCTCTTTGTGGCGAGATGTGATGCGTCCGTTGTTGTTGCGTCCCGCTTTGGCAGGGAGTTTCTTCAGCAGTTTGCGAACCGTCGGTTTGCTCGTGATGTCGCTGCTGTCGACGACGCTCATATAGCGTCGGCTGGGTGTATACGGTTTATATGTTTTAATTGCCATGCTCTATCCCTTACGCGCTCAAGCTCTCGATGTTCGCGCCTTCCGGCAGCTTCACATAGAACTTTTTGAAATCCGGGCGTTTCCCCTCTTTTCCGCGGAAACGCTTCACTTTACCGCTCTGGCGGAGAGAGTTGACTTTCAACGGGTTCACACCGAAGTACTCTTTGAAGATCGCTTTGAGCTGATTCTTCGTCACTTTCGGAGATGTCTGAACCACGATGACACCCTCTTCCTGAAGGCCCAATGTCTTTTCAGTATAAAGTATCGATTTGATATCTGTAATATCCGCCATCTTAGCCCTCTTTCGTCAGATTTTCCCAAACCGCTTTCTCGATGACAACCGCGCGATACGCTGCTGCAAGATAGCCGTTGAGTTCATTCTCTTCGATCAAATAACAGTTCGGAAGATTTCTAAATGCCATATAGGTTTTGTCGTCGATCAGAGACTTTACCCACAGAGCATCACGCTCGCCCAGTTTGTTCATCATCGCTGCCGCGTCTTTTGTTTTGCCGCTTGCAACTTCGACACTATCAACAATGTAGAGCTTGCCGTTGGCCGCTTTTTCAGCCAAAGCGTGCATCAGCGCCAGGCGCTTCTGCTTCTTGTTGATCTTCTGGTCATAGTTTCGGTTCGCTTTCGGTCCAAATGCCGCACCACCGCCGACGAAGAGCGGGCTTCGGATAGAACCGGCACGCGCGCCGCCGCGTCCTTTTTGAGACCAAGGCTTTTTACCGCCGCCGCTGACAGCAGAACGGTTTTTGCTGTGTGCCGTGTTGGCACGCAGCGCAGCCTGATATGATTTGACATATAGATATAGGTTGTGAGCGCTCGCTTCGAGAAAGCTCGCAGGAACCTCAGCGTCGCCCGCTTTTTCCAGGTTTTCGTTCAAAACTACTGCTGTACTCATTTAGAAATCCTTACTCGACCCATCGCACCGTTTGGTCCCGGAACCGCACCCTTGACGACAAGGATCTTGTTTTCCGGATCGAACGATACGATCTCATTTTTTACAGTGACTGTCGCGTTGCCGTACTGGCCAGGCATTTTCTGTCCCGGCTGTACGCGTCCAGGCCATTCACAGTTACCGATTGAACCCGGTGCTCTGTGGAAACGTGAACCGTGGCTTCTTGGGCCACCCGCGAAGTTCCATCGCTTCATAACACCTGAAAATCCGCGACCTTTGCTGGTGAACGTGACTTTGACTTTTTTCGCTTCGCTAAGCGGTGTCAAATCAAGATCGCCCGCTTCGGTGTTGGCGACTTTCAGCGTCGCGAAACGGTTGTATTCAGGGCTCAACCCATACTTTTTCTGCTGACCTTCGATCGCTTTGTTGCGCTTCTTACCGCTCGGGTAGGCAACGATAGCGCGACCGTCTTCCGTGATCTCGCATACTTTGACATCCTGCACTTTCAGAAGCGTGACAGGGATACTCGGTACATTGATTGTTCGGCTCATGCCGATTTTTTCTACGATGAATTCCATCCGTTACCCCTTGTTACCCATAGATCGTACTTCGACGTCTACTTCCGGTGCCAGATCAAGTTTCATCAACGAATCGACCGTATCAGGCGTTGCAGAGACGATGTCGATCATACGTCCGTGAATTCTGATTTCGAATTGTTCGCGTGAATCTTTATTAACGTGAGGTGATCTGAGCACTGTATAGCGTCTGATCTTTGTAGGCATAGGAATTGGGCCGCGTATTTCGGCTCCCGTTCGCTTGACTGCTTCTACGATTGCAGCAACTGACCGATCAAGCACACGATGATCGTACGCTTTGAGCTTAAGTCGAATTTTTTCCATAGGTTTTCCCTTAAAAGAACTTGTTGGTATTTGGATTTGCACCCACCAACGCTTTTTGGAGCCAAGATTATACATAAAACTTCTCTCAAAATCAACGATTTGCGGGGTTTTTCTGCTATACTTTTGGAAATTTGTTTCCTTTTTCAAAGGAAATGTATGTCATTTAAAAAATCGAAGCACGGCTCTGTTTCGACGACGAACGATCTCATTGGAGTTTTTCATGCAACAGTTGGAAGCCTTTTACGAGTCGACACCCAAACCAGTCGGATTCACCGAACGGAAAATGTCGCTCCCTTCACACAGTTTCAATCTTTTCGGGCCACCGCACTGTGGAAAAACATGGCTGGTTCTCGACTACCTTGCCCGTATTCCGAAACAGCGGCATCTTTACATCGATATGGACGACCTGCGCATAAACAAGGATTCTCTTGTCAGAGAGATGAATCTTTTTATCGAAGCGAACGGCATCGAAACCGTCGTCATCGACCACTACGACGGCTCATTCGCGCCGCCGTTGTGCAGGCAGTCCATTCTCGTTACCCAGGCCCAACTCGACGACACCCCGGTCATGCCCGCACTTGAACTCCGGACACTCGATTTCGAAGAGTATCTTGCCTTTGAAAAGAGGCACGTCCACCTCGAGCACTCCTTCTCTCTTTACCTTCGAACAGGATCTCTTCCGGCCATGGCTTCGGTACACGAATCACTGTTGACCCGACAGTTGCACAGCCACATACGCGCCATTTTCCCTACGCAAAGCGAACAGCTTCTCTTTCGACACCTCTCACGTTTTCTCGGAAAGCCTGTCACGGCGCATCAGCTCTACACCGCGATCAAAAAAGAGTACAAAATCTCCAAAGACTGGCTTTACAAAACTCTCAGGGAGTGGGAGGCACGCCGGATCGTCGGTTGGGTCGAAAAGCACAACCAGCCCAAAGCGGCCAGACGACTGCTGATCTACGACTTCGCGTTGCCGGCTTCGCTCTATTTCGAAAAGTCTCTCATGGGTCAGCTCTACTCGATTGCCGCCATCAAGATCAGACAATGCTGCCCACAAGCCACTTTTACCGACAAAATCGATTTTTTCATGCCGGCAACACGCCACGCCATTCTCCTCTCACCATTCGCCAATCCGGAAAGTTCTGCAGCGAAAATCGCGAAACTTGTCAACGAAATCGATGTTTTGGGTATTCGGCAGATCACCATATTGACCATCGCCAACGCATTCGAATTCATGTTTGAAGAGATAGAGGTGAAAGCGGTGCCGTTCTATGCCTGGATGGTAGGGGAGTAATAGAGTGGATCTTTAAAATCCCAAATCTTTCTTCAATCTCGCGAATGCTTCGCGCAGATCCTCTTCGTCGGCCCGATGCTGTAGATCGATGTAATAGCTGTAGAGCGGTGTCAATCCACGCCGAACCTCCAGTCGAAGGAAATGGTGAGGAAAGGCCGACAACGCTTTGCGGGCAGCGTTCTGGTTGCTGTTGCAGCAGATATTCTCTTTGTGCCTCACTTCCAAAACCGTGTCACACCTCTTGTTGAAAGGGTATAGTTTCCGCATCATCCGTTCCATTTCGGGACTTGCCGGATAGATATCGAGACGCATGCAGGCAATCGGCTTCAATCTGGCAGCTTCGTAGATTTTCGTGACCGGTTTTTCGCCGCAGCCCGACCAGACGAGTATCAGCAGCGGCAGAATCCAAAACCTTGTCATACGCATATTCCTTTCAGCTCACTATCGTTATCATTCTAACATGAAAAATCTATGCGGAATCGACGAAGCGGGGCGCGGCCCCCTCGCAGGACCACTGGTGATGGCCGGCGTCGTTCTCTACGAGCCAATCGACGGACTGACGGACTCCAAGCAGCTTACCGAAAAGCGCCGGGAGCAACTCTATGAAACGATAACCAAGGATGCAGCGTATCATATCGTCATATTCGATGCCGCCGTGATCGATGAGCAAGGGATCAGCGCCTGTCTCATCTGTGGTTTGAAAGAGATCATGCTGACGCTGAGTGCCGACGGCTATCTCTTCGACGGCAACACTACCTTCGGCATACAGGGCTTGCGCTCTCAGATAAAAGCCGACGTCGACATCGCGGAAGTGAGTGCAGCCAGTATCCTCGCCAAAGTGACACGCGACCGAATCATGATCGAAATGGGGAAAAACTATCCGGAGTACGGCTTCGAAAAACACAAAGGGTACGGTACCAAAGCACACATCGAAGCGATTAGAAAAAACGGCTATTCGCCTATTCACCGTAAAAGCTTCAGGATCAAATCACTGGAACAACCGAGTCTGTTCTAACATATCAATCCTCTTCAAACATCGAATTGTCGGTCGCATTGATATCGAATGTCGTCTCGACCGTCTCATTGGTCTCGAGATCGATCACTTCGACATGCCATCTTCCTTCGGCACGGCCGGGCAGAAAGCGATAGTCGTAGACAGAGCCGTAAAGGGGTGGAATCTGAAAATGGCGAATACGGTCGTCTTCGGGAGAGGTTGGAGAGATCCAGTGGAACTTCACATTTTTGCCGTTCTGATTATCCGAACGGTCCAGAGAGTAGATGCAGTAGATACGTTCGTTTTCGACTCGGCACTGCACATCTGCCGCCCCAAGATAGACTCCGAACATCAAGCATAAAGGTACAAACAATCGTTTCATGATATTCATTATATCATGTTGCCCTGAAGTGTCGCGACAAGACGTCGGCTTCCCCCATGGTTTCTCGCCTCTATCAGATAGATCCCCTGCCAGGTACCAAGTGCGAGCGTTCCGCCCGAAAGGGGTATCGTCAACTGGCAGCCGAAAAGCATCGACTTCAGATGAGCCGGCATGTCGTCCCTCCCTTCAAGAAGATGGGTGAATTTCGGATAACTTTCGGGAATCAGCTCATCGATGAAAGTTTCGGTGTCCCGCCGTACATCGGGGTCTGCATTTTCATTGATCGCGAGCGCCGCACTCGTGTGCTGAAGAAAAAGGTGAAGCAGTCCCGTCTCAAACGCTCCGATCTGCGGCAGCTGCGAGACAATTTCGTGGGTGACGAGATGCACACCCCGCGGCTTGTGTACCAGCGTGATGGGCACCTGAACCATCTGCATCATATCAGCCGAAGATGAACTTGAAAACTTTTTTGATGACACAGCTCTCTTCCGACTCCACACGATGCTCCTCCACGACCCTGGTCACCGGCGCCGAATCGTCGAGATAGCCGATACGCTCTTTCGCTTTGGCGAGCGCTTCCGTCTCGCTTGCGGCCATCGTCAGCAAGACGGCCATACGGCGCCCCTCATGGCTTTCCGGTTTTCCGAAAATACGAACGAACGAATCTTTCGAAAACGCTTTGTCGTCGACATGAACGATCGGTGTGACACTCTCGTTTTTGGCTTTGTAAGCGGCACTCGCACCTGGCGTGAAAAAGGTAAACTCCAGCGGCAGACCGAGTACGGCGCGAAGATGCAGCGCGAACTCGCTCTGACTCTGGGTGATGAGCGTCACCATCCCCGTATCGTGCGGACGTGGACTCACTTCGCTGAAGTAGACTTCGTCGCCTTTGACGAAAAGCTCGACGCCGAAGATACCACGGCCACCCAGTCCGTCTGTCACCTTTTTGGCGATGGTCTGTGCTTTTGACAAGGCTTCGGGACTCATAAACGCCGGCTGCCAGCTAAAGATATAGTCACCATCTTTCTGCTCATGGCCGATCGGCTCGCAAAAGACCGTCTCTTTTTCATTACGTGCCGTAAGAAGCGTGATTTCGTAATCGAACCGAACGAACTCCTCGACAATCAGCTCACTCGCGTCACCGCGCGCCTCTTTGGCGATCTCCCATGATTTTTCCAGATCTTCGGGCGTTCTCGCGATGCTCTGACCGTGACCCGACGAACTCATGACCGGCTTGACGACACAGGGATATCCTATCGCTTCCGCAGCCTCTCTGAGCGCTTCGAAGGTCGAAACGAAGCGGTAGGCACTGGTTTTGAGCCCCAACTCTTCAGCGGCGAATTTCCGGATGTTTTTACGATTCATCGTCTTGTTGACCGCCTCGGCGTTGGGAATGACATGAAACCCCTCTTTTTCCGCTTCAAAAAGGGCATCGATGCTGATTGCCTCGATCTCGGGCAAAATATAGGTCGGGTTGACCCGACGGATAAGGTCGAGTACCTCATCTTTGTTCTGCATATCGATCACATGCGCTTCATGCGCCACCTGATGCGCCGGGGCATTGGCATAGCGATCGACCGCTACGACCTCGATACCGAGACGCTGCGCTTCGATCGCCACCTCTTTGCCCAGCTCGCCGCTTCCAAGCAGCATAATCTTCACGGAATTCGATTTCAAAGGGGCCGGAAAATGCATGGTTCATCCTTAATCTTTTTTTGGTAATATACCTAAAATTGATTTAAAGAAGGAGATAATATGGCATGTCAAATGGGAGAGCAGGATCGTCTCAGCAGAATCACAGCCGGTATCATTCTTGTCGGTTTCGCAATGATTTCCGGGAACCCTGTCGGATGGTTCGGCATCATTCCGCTGGCTACGGGAATTATCGGATGGTGTCCTCTGTACGGACCGCTTGGAATCGACACCTGCAAAACGGAGCACGACGGCCACGGACATCATTGAGTGGGTGGTCAGTGGGTATTTTGCCACTATATATCTGAGGGTTGAGAAGAGATGGATCGTCGAAGTTTAAAAGGAGCTAAAAAAGTGCGAAAGCGATCTTCCACCCTTCATTTTCAATTCTCAATTCATCATCGAGAAGAAAGCCCCCGGAGGGGCTTGCTGCTTAGAGACGAGATTCGTATCTGCGCAGCATGAAAAGACGCTTGAGCAACTTCTTGCGCGCAGCGATTTTCTGCTTTTTGCGCTTTTCAGTCATCGGCTCATAGAAGCGTCTTGCACGAGCTTCAGTGACGATCAGGTTACGATCGACCTGCTTCTTGAATCGGCGATACGCCTCATCGAAAGACTCGTTTTCACGTACGAGGATGCCAGGCATTCTGACATCACCCCCTTCCAGTTTGAATTTGGACGGAAATTATAGCATAGTTTTGCTATCATACGTCATTATGCTGAAACAAGGGTGGTGCATGCAAAAGGTTTTCAACAACTGTTACGATCTCGACAGACGCTGTTATGAAAAATTCGGATTGACAGAGGATATCCTTATGGAGCATGCCGCCGAGGGGATGGCTCGACATATCCGGGACACCTGTGGCGACAAAGAACAGCTTCTCATCGCTGCGGGGCCGGGAAACAATGGAGCCGACGGAATTACACTGGCAAGGCTGCTTCACGGCGACTTCGACGTTTCACTCTATCTTCCCTACGGAGCGAAATCCGCCATGGCGAAAATTCAGCTTGAACGGTTTTTGCAACTGGGTGCCGAACCGGTCCAGTCACCTCCCCTGCAAGCCGACATTGTCGTCGACACACTCTTCGGTACCGGTTTCGCCAAACCGCTTGATACGAAAGGGATCGACCTTGTCGACTCTTTCAACGGAATGGAAGCGTACAAAATCGCTTGTGACGTTCCTACCGGCATCGATCCAAACGGCAACCCCAACCCCATTGCGTTTCATGCAGACACCACCATCACGATGGGAGCGCTCAAAAAAGCGCTTTTTTCCGATCATGCAAAACCTTATGTCGGTAGAATCGAAGTGGTCGATCTCGGCATCAGCCGCACACACTACGAACATCATACCGATGCCTTTCTTCTGACCCAGGAAGATTTCACCCCTCCGTTGCGCACCAATGCCGCATCGCACAAAGGAACTTTCGGCCACCTCTGCGTCATCGCTGGGAAGAAGAGAGGCGCCGCCGTACTCTGCGGATCGGCGGCACTGCGTTTCGGTGCGGGGCTCGTGACGCTCATCAGTGACCGGAACATCGACAACCTTCCCTTCTCGCTGATGCAGAGCGGCGATCTTCCCGACACCACCAGCGCTATCGCCATGGGAATGGGTATGGGATACGACTATGACCCCATCCTTATCAAAACATCGATCGTCGAAGATGACATTCCCATCCTGATGGATGCCGATATGTGCTATGTCCCCTGGATCAGAACACTGCTCGAAAAGTGCAGTAAAACTGTCGTCACCCCACATCCCAAAGAGTTCTCCGTCCTGCTAAAAACGCTCGAAATCGACAATGTCACCGTTTCGGAGATTCAGCGCGACCGTTTTGGGTGGGCGAAACGCTTTTCGGAAGCCTACCCCAAAACGGTATTGCTACTCAAAGGTGCCAATACGCTGATCGCACACGAGGGGATCATCTACATCAATCCCCTCGGGACGCCGGTTCTCTCGCAAGCCGGCAGCGGTGACATCCTGAGCGGCCTCATCGCTTCTTTGATGGCCCAGGGCTATACGCCGCTCAATGCCGCGATCAACGGTTCGCTCGCCCATGCCCTGAGCGCCCGCAGATACAAAGGAGCGAACTTCAGTGCCACGGCGGAAGATCTGATCGAGGAGATTCGTTGGCTGGTGAATTGAACATCGTCGTCCTCTTCAGCGGAGAAGGGACCAATCTCGAAAATCTCATCGAACAGTTCCACAACATCCGTTTCGGAGAAAAAGTGACCAAAATCGTTCCGATTACCAACCGGCCGGATGCCGGAGGGATACGGCGTGCCGAAAGATATGGTATCGATACGATCGTCATCGACCACAAGCGTTACGAGAGAAGGGAATCCTTCGATGCCGATCTGGTGAAAGCGATCGAGAAGTTTGACCCATCGTTGGTGGTCATGGCGGGCTTTATGCGTATTCTCACACCCGTTTTTACCGAAAATGTCGAAGCGATCAATCTCCACCCCTCCCTTCTTCCTCTCTTCAAGGGAGCGCATGCGATCGAAGAGAGTTTCTCAAGCGGCATGAAAGTGGGAGGGGTCACCGTCCATCGGGTGACCCCGGAGCTGGACAACGGAGAGATCCTCGACCAGGCCTGCGTCAAAATCGAACCAGGCGAGACCCTCGAAACGTTTGCCGACAAGATCCATCAGGCGGAGTATCGGCTCTTGCCCGAAGTCATTAGGCGCCTTCTGAACCTTTAGATTCTTTTCGCGCCGCAAAAGCGGATACCGTCGAATTTCGGCTCGCTCTGGTAAACGATTTCGAAACGGATCGATGCAACACCGTCGATCGGAACCTCAGGCCGTGCAACCCCTTTTGCACCGCTCAAATCCGCCCTGCTGCACCGCTGCTTCGGATCGATCCCGTAAAACGAAATGCCGTTTTTCGAAATGTCGAAAATGTATCCCTCTTCGGTCGTTCCATTCTCGAACTCGAGCATGGCTTTCAGTGGCGGCGAAACGATGGTCCGTGGCATCGCCCTGTGGTTCGTAACCGTTTCGAACCCGTCGCTCAGCACCTTGAGCTCCGCACTCTCTTCCGAAATCATCGTCATGACCGATTCCACATTTTTCGTACTCTTGAGGATTTTTTCGTTGCCATGCGTCACATCGTCGAGCCGCTCGAGAATCGAAGAAAAGGCATGGAATTCCCGCTCGAACTCTTCGCCGAAATGGCGCATCGTTCCAATCGTCTGTTCCTGTGTCGACGCGATCTGCGTAAAGTAGTCTCCCACGCGTACCGAACTCTCCTGCAGACGCTCGAAAAAAGATTTCGTATGGGTGGCGCTTCTTACCACACTTTCGATATTCTCCACCATCGAACGGATGATCTGGCGAGTGTTCTGGGCATTCTCCATCGACACTTCCGCCAACTCCCTTACCTTTTCGGCCACTACGGCAAATCCCCGGCCGTGTTCACCGGCACGTGCCGCTTCGATAGCGGCATTGAGTGCGATCAGATTGGTCTCATCCGCAATGTCGGAAATAAGTTCGATCGTCCGGGAGACATTTTGGGAAAACCCTTTGAGCTCTTCGATCGCCCGGATCGTATTTTCGAGCGCTTCCGACGCTTTCACCGTCTCTTTCTCGTTCTCCAGCATCTGCTCCTGTCCACTGCCGATCAGTTTGACCGATTGGTCGACATGGGTCACCAGCTCGTCGAGCTGCCGATTGAGCGCCTGGTTCATCTCACCAATCTCCCTGAGATTGTCCGCGACTTTTTCGACCTCTGCAGTCTGCTCCATCACATACTCGTTCGACGCCTTCAGGCGCATCAAACCGTAGGATGCCTCGAAAGCGACATTTTTCGACTGCCTTACCACTTTCGCGATGACAGGCCGAAGAACATCCACCATCTTTTTAAGATGTCTGAAGAGCTGGTCGATCTCGTTTTTACTCTTCTCGTCGATATGCGCATCCTCTCCCAAAATATCGTCGATAATGAATGTCCCTTTTTCTACGCGCTGGAAAATCTGCAGAAGTTTTTCAAGCCGTTTCGCAATCAACTTTTTGAAGAGAAGGTGGATGATCAGCAAAACCACCGTGATATTGACGAACCAGTTGAGAAAAGAGAAGAGAATGTTGCCCTGGAGCGCCTGCTTGTAATCGCTCAGATCGATACGCACCGCCTCTATCGCGATTATATCGCCCGGTGTCCATGTCGGGTGGCAGAGCTTGCAACGCTTTTCGGCGATCATCGGGCGAGAAAGCATGAAATACTCTTTTCCGTCCAGTTCCACATTCATCGTGTGCTCTTTTTGATCTTTATGTGCCTGAAAATAGTCGATAACCTCCGCTTCGAACGGAAGGGCCCTGTTTTTTGGGTCCATCGGTTTTTTGGATGCCTCTTTGAAAAAAACCTTACCGTTACTCACTTTCGTGAACTTGTCGAAGATCTCGTTCTGAATGACTTGCGGGACCTCCTCCGAATCGCCGGAAAAGAACTTCTCGTTCCGGCTCTGCAGGAGGACATCCGCGAAGTTTAGAACGGTCGTGGCTTCGCTATAGAGGTTTCTCTCCAGTGATTTTTTGTTCTCTTCGAACTGATACCAGTATACAACCGTGGAAATCGCGACCATAGCACCGGCGATCAATATGGAAAACATGACGGAAAGACGCATCTTTCGTATAAATTCTGGAATGTACATTAAGTGAAACCCTTGATATTGTCAGTAAATATAAAAACCTGGTGTTCAACATTATACTATCGGTAAAAAAGGAAATCGCTTGACACATGTCAATATCGGATTCGGGACCTACCGCATCAGCGCCAAAAGCCCCCAGCACCTGGAAGCACTGACTTACGCCATGCAAAACGGTATTCGGCTTTTCGACACCTCTGCCAACTATGCCGCCGGTGATTCCGAACGCGCCATCGCCTCAGCGATACGTCAAAGCGGTTCCAAACGCGAGGAACTGACCATCTGCTCGAAAGCCGGCTACATTCAGGGGCCGCTGTTGGAGCGGGTACGAAGAGGGGCACTGGAGGTGTTCGACCTCGTTCCCTATCAGGAGGGGTGCTACCACTCAATCCACTCCGACTTTCTCAAGTCACAGCTAAGCGGCACACTGGAGCGTCTGGAAACGAATTACATCGACACCTATCTGCTTCATAACCCCGAATATTTCCTGATGCATACGATCGAGAAGAAAGAAGATGTCGAACCGGCACGCAACGAGATGAACCGGCGCATTCTCGAAGCCTTCATCGCCCTTGAAGAGGAGGTACAGGCAGGCCGGATCAAAAGTTACGGCATCAGTTCCAACAGTTTCGCCAAAACACCCGACGCACTGCACTTCATGCCCTACACCCACCTCATCGCACTCGCCCGTGAGGCGGCAACCGAAGCGGGGAGCGATACCCACCACTTCACGACGATCCAGCTACCGATCAATCTTCTTGAAACGGAGGGGCTCAAATGTGCCGCATGGGCAAAAGCGAACGGGTTGACGGTTCTTGTCAACCGGCCGTTGAACGCTTTCGACAGCGAGGGGATGCACCGGCTGGCAACCTATGAAAAACCCGACGAATACGAAACGAACAGAGAGAAGCTTCTGATGGCCGCCGACACCTACTCGCTGAGTGAGCTTCGCACCGTCGTCACGGACCTCGACTCCATCAAAGGAAAATTCAAATGGCCCGGGGCCGCCGAAGAGGCGCTCCAGAGACAAACCATCCCTTTTATCCAGGGTATCCTTTCGCGCATTCCGGACCAGCAGGTCAAATCCGCCGTCATCCCGCTGCTCAATCCTTTCTTGCACAGCTATCTTCAGGAAGTCAGCCACCTCTGCTCGCAAAAAACCCTCTCCTATCTTCATGCCCAGGGGTATGAAGATGCCGGCCATCCCATCCAGCACTACGCCCTCCGATGGCTCATCAACCGTCCCGAAATCGACACGATATTGCTGGGAATGCGCAAAAAATCGTATGTGGACGATGCGTTGACACTTTTGTAAACCTATTCGCCAAGAAGCTCGTTTCCGCCATCGGCGGCATCGGCAAGCTTCTTAGGCATCTTTTTCCCGCTCTTGGCCCCGAGCTCTTCCAACGCCATCACCTGCCGGACGATGTTTCCGCGTCCTTCGGTCAACTTCTTCCAAGCACCGTCATAGGTCTTCTGCACCGTATCGAGCTGTTTTCCGACTTTCTCCAGGTCTTCGGCGAACCCCACGAACTTGTCGTAAAGCGCCCCCGCCCGTTTCGCGATCTCCATCGCATTGCGATTCTGACGTTCATGACGCCATGTGTTTTCTACGGCCCTGAGCGCCACCAGCAGCGTCGTCGGGCTCACCAGGACGATATGCTTGGCGAACGCTTTGTCGTAAAGCGTCGAGTCGATCTGAAGTGCGAGCATCAATGCCCCTTCGATCGGCATGAACATAAAGATAAAATCAAGCGTATTGACCCCTTCGAGCGACGTGTAACGTTTGTCACTCAACTTGTCAATATGACTTTTGACAGCGGCAAGATGGTGCTTGGCGTAAAGCGCCTTCTCCTCGTCCGTTTCAGCATTGACATAGCGCTCGTACGCTACCAGCGATGTCTTGGCATCGATGATGATATCCCGGTCGTCCGGCAAATGGACGACGACATCGGGACGGAAACGACGGCGCTCGCCGTCTTGCAGACTCACTTCGCGCTCATACTCCTCGCCCTCGCGCAGCCCCGACGCCTCGAGAACCCGCTCCAGTACCATCTCACCCCAGATTCCCTGCTGTTTACTCTCCCCTTTGAGCGCTCGCGTCAGGTTGACGGCATCCTCGCCAATCTGCCGGTTGAGCTCCTTGAGGGTTTTGATTTCGTTCAGAAGCGTCGCCATCTCTTTGGTCTCTTCGGTATGGACCTGCTCGATTCGCTTTTTGAACTCGTCCACCTGCTGCTGCAAAGGTTTCAACACCTGCTCCACACCCTCTTTCGAGATCCTGCCAAAACGCCTGCTGTTCTCTTCCATAACCTGCGAAGCGAGCACTTTGAACTCTCTTTGCATCACCTCTTTTGCCTCTTTGAGTTCGTTCAACCGCAGGCGCGACTGTCGACGCTCCTCTTCCAGACGCGTCGACAGCTCGCTCACCTCCTTTTCGAGTGCCACGTTTTTGCCGCGCATCGCATCGAGCATCGCTTCATGCTCCGAAAGGCTCTCCTCCATCGCACCAAGATGCGCCACACGTTCTTTGAGCGCGCTGTTCTCAAAGCGGCACTTGTCCAGTAGATGTTCGATCTTTTCGACATCGGCATCCGCCGCCGCAAGGTCTCTCTCCAGGCGGTCGATGACCTCGTCCTTTTGCACCAGTGCATCACCCATACGCTTCTCGAACGCTTTTCGCCACGCACGCAGCACCATATAGGCAAATAGCGCTGCCACGACAAGCCCTGCCAGCAAACCGAGTGCAAAAAAGATCCATTCCATGGGAATCTGCATCGGAAATTCCTTTATTGATTCATGATTTATGCTGTTTCGATCATTGTCTCATTGTTGGAGGAAACCGTGATGTCCGGTTTGGGAAGATGACGGGTACGGAAGATAGGTTCGTTGGAGTTTTACCCCTTTTTCTCTGCAATCTCTTTGACGATCGCGTGAACCTCTTTGATCACTTTGCGCTTCATATCTTCGATTTGATCGAGCTGTCGCTCGATACTCTCCGCTTCTGCCGCCATCTGAGCTTCGAGTTTTCCGACCAGCTGCTCGAGTTCGGCGATCCGTTCATTGAGCTGGCGGTTGATGGAGCGTTCATGTTCCAATTCGCGTCTTACATCACCGATATGCTTCATACGCTCCAGAAGCGCCGCCTTTTCGACATACTCCTGGTTCAGTGTCGCTTCAAGCTCCTTGAAACGTTTTTTGAGGGGCCGCAGCTCCTGCTCCATCTCTTCGTTCGCCTGCAGAAGCTCGTCGATCTCGACTTGATACATCGCCTGCCTTCTGTCGGCTTTGCTCCTGGCTAGAATATACCCACCGACAAAGGCGATAATTGCGCCCGCACCGATCCCCAATAATAAAAACACGAACTCTTTGCCCATCATCCACCCTGTTGTATCGATACTTTGATATATTTTAGCACATTTTTTGCCATATCATCCCCGGAACGGAAAATGCTTTTCGCAGCGTATGAACAAATCGCACGACTACGACAAAATATTGACTCGCCTGACAACCATTTTGCAACGGCTTTACAGCGGAGAAACACTCAGCGTCACGGAACTCGCCGAAGAGTTCAACGTCTCGACAAAGACGATCCAGCGCGACTTCAACGAACGGCTCATCCGTTTTCCTATCGAAAAAACGGGTCGCCGATGGAGAATGCAGCAAGGCTTCGGTATCGAAAAGATCCAGGACATCGACAACCTGCTGACACTGCAAATCCTCGAGACCATCGCAGGCAGTATCGGCAAAGGGTTCGAAGCCCGTTCGAAGGCACTGCTTGGAAAACTGAAAAACGCGACACAGCTGCCCATACAGAGTTACCTGCCCATCGAAGATATCACTTCGCACGCAGCGCTGTTCAGCCTGCTGGAAAGCGCCATCACCTCATCGACCGCCCTGCGTTTCAACTACCACGAAAAACCACGTCTCGTACACCCCTACCGTATCGTCAATTTCGACGGATACTGGTACCTTCTGGGCTTTGAGCCCAAAAGCGGGCTGGTCAAAAAGTTCTATATCAAAGAGATTCGCGGCGCCGAACCGACCGAACACAGCTTCATTCCCGATCCGAAACTGAAAGAGCGGCTCGAAGGCGCGCTCAACGCCTGGTTCGACCCCAATTGTGAACCGTTCGAACTTCACCTTCTCGCCAAGCGGGCCATCGTCAAATACCTGGAGCGGCGCCCCCTGAGCCCAAGCCAGCATCTCATCGCCCGCCACGCCAACGGCGATATCGAAGTCGTCATCAAGGCCACTTCCGTTCCGGAGGCTGTGGAACTGCTCAAAACGTGGCTTCCGGATCTCATCGTCCTCGCACCCACTTTCGTCAAAGAGGCTTACGAAAAAACGCTCTCCCTTGCCCTGCGAAGAGAAAACGGACACGACGCCGTCTGACGTCTCCTCTATCATGGCATTATCCGATTTTTCAAGGAGATGCCATGAAAAGAACCTTTGCGAAACTCTCCGCCAACCGCTGGCTGCTGTGGGGCTCGTTCGGTGCGGGATTTCTCCTTCCCTATGCCTTTTTAATCTTTCTGTGCCTGGCAACGGCTTCCGCCTGGCGTGCATTCACTACCGAGTATGAAGATGTGGGAGTCTATTGGCGCAAGGCTTCAAAAAAGAGCCTCGAAGAGATCCGGGCCTCTTGCAGCGAAGCCGTGACACGCCAGACTCCTTTATCCGTGCGTCTCGCCACATAGCGGACGCATGGCTGAAATGCTATAATCTTCCAAACCATAACCAGGGAGATCCACTGCATGGAAGACCGCTACCTCAAACGACTCTTCGTCACATCGCTCGCAGTGATGGCGCTGATGCTTTTTTGGCAAAGCCTGCCGTTTATCGAAAGCCTGATCATCGCCCGGCAAGCCCAGCCGCGCCCCGTAACGCCGCGCGGCGATCTGGCCGAAGATGAAAAGGCGACGATAGAACTCTTCGAACGCACCAAAGGTTCGGTCGTCTACATCGCCACAACCAAAGCGGTCATCGACCCCTGGACGCGCAACATCTACAGCATCCCCCGCGGAACCGGTTCGGGGTTTGTCTGGGACGAGCTGGGACACATCGTCACCAACTATCACGTCATCGAAGGGGCCAGCGAAGCACGCATACGACTCAGCGATGGACGCGACTACCATGCCGTACTCATCGGCGCCTCACCCGCCCACGACCTGGCGGTACTTCGCATCAATGTCCCCGTCAAACGCCCCAACCCGGTCATGATCGGTACGAGCCATGACCTCAAAGTGGGCCAGAAAACCTTCGCCATCGGCAACCCGTTCGGGCTCGACTGGACACTGACCACAGGAATCGTCTCGGCGCTCGACCGGTCGATGACCGAAAGCAACGGTGCCGTCATACGTCACCTCATCCAGACCGATGCCGCCATCAACCCCGGCAATTCCGGTGGGCCGCTGCTCGACAGCGCCGGCCGCCTCATCGGTGTCAATACCGCCATCTTCAGCCCATCGGGCGCTTACGCCGGTATCGGCTTCGCCATTCCCGTCGATACGGTCAACCGTATCGTCCCGCAGCTCATCGCCTATGGAAAATATCTGGAACCTTCACTCGGCATCGAAACGGATGAACACATCAACCGCCTCGCACAGGCACGGCTCGGATTCGACGGCGTGATGGTCCTGCGCACCATCCCCGGCACTTCCGCCGAAAAAGCGGGGCTTCGCGGCATCGTCGTCTATCCTGACGGTTCGTTCGATCCAGGCGACATCATTCTCTCGATCGACGGCAAACCGATTCACTCCGTCAAGGATCTCGGCGAAGTTCTCGATAACTACAAAGTGGGTGATGTCGTCACCGTCGAAATCGCACGCAATGGACGCATCCTCAAAAAGCAACTGATCCTAGAGCCTGCAAGGAGCTGACAATGATCGTCTACATCCACGGTTTCGCCAGCAGCGGGCTGGGCGCCAAAGCTCGCCTCGTACGTGAACATTTCAAAAGCGAAGCGATCGCCCCGTCACTCTCCTACGTTCCCGACCTCGCCCTCGATTCCCTCAAGCAGCTGATAGAAAAATCGGCCGTTCATGAACCAGTCCACCTCATCGGCTCCTCCCTCGGTGGCTTCTACGCCATCCACCTGGCCGAAACGTACGACCTCAAAGCCGTGCTCGTCAACCCCTCCATCGAACCCTACAACACCCTCGCCCCCTACGTCGGAACCGTCACCAATTTCTATGACCTCACAACGTTCGAGTGGAACCGTCGCCATGTCGAATCGCTCAGACGGATGAAAATCGAAACGGCCACAAACCCGGCTCGCTTTCTGCTGATGCTCCAGACCGGAGACGAAACACTCGACTACCGTGTCGCGAAAGAGAGACTCCCGGGAGCTAAAATGATCATCGAAGAGGGAGGATCGCACGCATTCGATGGGTTTGAAAACCATTTCCGCACGATCGAGACTTTTTTCAAAGACCACGTTTAAACATACGCAAATCGCTCAACATCAAAACGGGTGAGAAAGTGCACAAAAACTTGCACAAATTTGAGGTTAGGGGTTTGAGAGTTCGTTATTTAGGGGTTTGAAGTGGTGCGGACGAGAGGACTTGAACCTCCACACCTTTCGGCACCAGATCCTAAGTCTGGCGTGTCTACCAATTCCACCACGTCCGCGAAGTCAAATAAAGTGGTACGCCCATCAGGATTCGAACCTGAGGCCTACGGCTTAGAAGGCCGTTGCTCTATCCAGCTGAGCTATGGGCGCTCAGAAGGTGGCGCGCCCGGGAGGAGTCGAACCCCCAGCCTACGGATCCGAAGTCCGTCGCTCTATCCAATTGAGCTACGGGCGCAGCTGTAATGTCGAGATGTTGCCTGCTTGAACTTAAGCTCGATGGGGTGGATGACCGGAATCGAACCGGCGACCTCCAGAGCCACAATCTGGCGCTCTAACCGACTGAGCTACACCCACCATGAACAAGCATAAAAGAGTTAAAATATATAAGTGGTCGGGGTGAAAGGATTCGAACCTTCGACCCCCTGGTCCCAAACCAGGTGCGCTAACCAGGCTGCGCTACACCCCGTCCAAAAAGTGGACTGCAATTATAGTCTAAAAGATTATGGTTGTCAACAAAAATGGTATAATTGTCGCTATTTTCCGAAAGCCTATTTAAAATATCCACAATTCAAAGGGGCAAATCGATGAAAGTCGCACAGTTTAGTCGGATCGGTTTCATTATGGCGGCAGCCGGATCGGCCGTCGGCCTTGGAAATATCTGGAAGTTTCCCTATATGACTGGCGAATACGGCGGTGGCGCCTTTGTACTGGTCTATCTCATCACGATCGCTTTTATCGGCTTTTCCGTCATGGTGGCGGAGATGCTCATCGGTGCACTCGGACGCCGTGACACCGTCAGCAGTTTCGAACGGCTTGCACCGCCCAGCCAGCCGGGATGGAAATATGCCGGGTTCATGGGATTCAATGGCCTCATCATCATGACCTTCTACTCGGTCGTCATCGGATGGATCTTCTACTACCTTTTCGAAATCTTTTCCGGTCTTCCCACATCCACCGAGGCGGCCAAAGCGACGTTCGACAACCTTGTCGCCAACGAACCCGGCATTCAAATCTTCTGGCACACACTCGCGACGCTCATCGTTACCTATGTCGTCTACCGCGGTATCAAAGGAGGTATCGAAAAAACCAACCTCGTTCTCATGCCGGCACTGATGATCATTCTCTTTGGTATGCTCGTCTATGCCTTCAATCTCGATGGCTTCTCCAAAGCCTTCGAGTTCATGTTCGCACCCGACTGGAACAAACTGAACTCCGAAGCGATCGTGCGGGCTGTCGGACACTCTTTCTTCACTCTTTCTCTAGGTATGGGATCCATCATGACCTACGCCGCCTCGTTGCCGAAACACACCAGCATCACCAAAGCCGCCTTCATCGTCACCTTTATGGATACCCTCATCGCACTCGTCGCCGGCCTGGTCATCTATACCTTTCTCTTTCATGAAGGCGCGCCGGCCGCCCAGGGCCCGGGGCTTGTCTTCATCTCTCTTCCGGTGGTGCTTTCCAATTTCGGCATTCTTGGTACGGTACTCGCTCTTCTTTTCTTTCTGGCCCTCTCGTTCGCGGGGCTCACATCCGCCGTTTCGCTGGTCGAACCGGTGGTACAGTACATCATCGACCGCTTCGATACTTCCCGCTTCAAGGCGGTACTGATCGCCGGGTCCGCCTATTACCTTGTCGGTATCGGTGCTCTTCTTAGCTATACAAAAGCGTGGGGAAGCACCTTTTCGATCGGTGGCAAACCACTCTTCGACATTCTCGAATATACGACCGATTCCATCCTGCTGCCGCTGGGAGGTCTGCTGATCGCGATTTTTGTGGGTTATGTGTTGCAAAAAGAGAGAGTCTATGCAGCGCTCGAACATGAGATGGGAGAGAAGTATTTTGCCATCTGGCGCTTTAGTATCCGTTACATCGCACCGGTTGCTCTCATCTTCATGATACTCAACCTGATGGGGATTTTGAAAATCTGACGCGAGATCTCACCGCATGAGGTACGCGTCGTCGACGATACGGTCTTCACGTTGGATCGCGATGACAAAAAGTGTCAACAGTCGCTTCAACGCATCGTTGAGCTCGTCATTCTCCCTGAGTTGCGTCAGTGCGATACGATTTTTTCTGTTGTCCCCACCCGCTTCGAGATGGACACGGAGATTGTCGATCGCTTTGACGGCATTTGGCATGTCGGTATTGCCATAAAGCAGGAGGTAGTGTTTGTCCGCCAACGGTATCAGATGATCCGTCCGCCGGCTGTGAAGATAGAATTTTTCTTCGAAATGGGGGTCGTCCGACCGGTACATTACCATCGTCGCAGGACTGCCGTAACGCTTCAGACGATAAAGCTCCCGGTCGATGCAGCCCTTCACGTTGCTCGACTCGATCCACCCATCCAACTTCTGTTTGAAATGCATTCCGTTGAAATGCATGGCGCATCCTTTCACTTCCAGGTACGCCCAGGCAGGCTGGGATTTAGAACTGTATCATCCCATCTACCGGGCTCGATGCTGTTGCATAAGGGCGTTTTGGAATACGTCCCGCCAGATAGCTCATGCGGCCGGCGATCACCGCATGCTTCATCGCTTCCGCCATGACGATCGGCTCTTTCGCCTGTGCGATGGCGGTATTTGTCAAGACGGCGTCGGCACCGAGCTCCATGGCCGCCGCCGCATCGCTCGCCTGGCCGATTCCGGCATCGACGACGACCGGAACGTTGACCGCTTCACGAACGAATACTACATTATACCTATTTTGTACCCCGAGTCCGCTTCCAATCGGTGCGGCAAGCGGCATAACGGCCGCCGCACCCGCCTCTTCGAGGCGTTTTGCGATGATCGGATCGTCATTGGTATAGGCCATGACGGTAAAACCCTCTTTTGCCAGCACTTCGCACGCTTTGATCGTTTCGATGACATCGGGATAGAGTGTTTTTTGGGTATCGCCAATCACTTCGAGCTTGATCAGATCGATTCCCGTCGCTTCGCGCGTGAGTCTGAAAAGCGTAATCGCATCTTCGGCCGTCGTACACCCCGCACTGTTGGGAAGGAACTTGACGTTGGTCTCTTTGAAGTAGTCCATCAGGTTCTCTTCGTCCGGATTGGTGATGTTGACACGGCGAACCGCCACGGTAATCATCTCCGCACCGCTTGCGAGTGTCGCATCTTTGGTGGTTTGGAAATCGGGGTATTTTCCACTCCCGACAATCAGACGGCTTGTAAACTCATAATTGCCGATTTTTAAAATATCGCTCATGAAGCGTCTCCTGAAACATGTTATTTAGGAGATTTATAACATAGGGGGACTTGGAGAAAATTGAAAAGAGGATGCTAAGGGCCCGGAAGGCCCGTTAGCTTATTTTACAGGGATCTCTTTGACCTCTTTTTCCTCTTTTTTCACCTTCGGCAGGGTTATGTGAAGCACACCCTCTTCCGTCTTGGCATCGATGTTTTCGACATCGACATTTTCAGGAAGAGAGAAGGTTCGCATGAACTTGCCATAGCTGGACTCGATTTTGTAGTAGTCCTCTTTTTTCACCTCTTCCTTGAACTTGCGCTCGCCGGAGATTGTCAGCGTACGCTTCTCGGGATCGATATTGACCTTGATGTCCTCTTTTTTGACACCGGGCAGATCGACCTCGACCACATAGGCATTCTCATCTTCGCGCGTATTGACGCTTGGCACGAATGCATTGACGACCTCTTTGTCGCCTTCTGCGGAGACAGTCGGAACGCTGACGGCGCCAAGCAGTCGTTTTTCAAGTTCTCGGATTTCAGCGAATGGATCGAATCGTGTTACCAACATGATAACCTCCTTTTTCAGTTGATTTACGGAATTATATCAAGTTGATAGCTATATTGTCAAGTTTATTTCTTATTTTTTGTTAGAATTATGTATACACCATTGGAAGATATCCCGATGTCAGGGAGTTTCGATACAATCAACAGACAGAGAAACTTTAGGATTGGACGATGAAAACTCTTTTTATCACAGGAACGAATTCCGGTATCGGGAAAGCATTGGCAGAAGCCTATCTCAAACGAGGAGCGGTGGTTTACGGCCTTGGCAAAAAGGAGCAATCCGTTATCGAACATGAACGGTTTCACTACCTTTCACACGATCTTCAGGCCATCGAAACGATTTCACCGAAATTATCGAAGTTTCTGAGAGAAGCGGTTTCTATCGATATCGCCATACTGAATGCCGGCCTGCTCGGTGAGATCAAGGAGATGCAATACACACCGCTTTATGAAATCGAAACGGTCATGCAGGTGAATGTCTGGGCCAACAAAGTGATCATCGATACGCTGATCGACCTGCAGATACCTGTCGCGCAGATCATCGGCATCTCTTCGGGTGCGGCCGTCAATGCCAGCAAGGGATGGGGAAGTTATTCGCTTTCAAAATCGGCCCTCAATATGCTACTCAAACTCTACAGCAGAGAGATGGAAAATACGCACATTACGGCACTGGCACCGGGCGTTGTCGACACACCGATGGTACGGCACATCACCGAAACGGTCGACGCGATACGCTACCCCTCGGCACAGCGTCTGAAAAACGGACCCATTTTGCACCCCGAAGATGCGGCACGACGTCTGATCGAAGCGTTCGAAAAAGTCAAACAGTATGAGAGTGGAAGTTTTCTGGATGTAAGAACGATGGATTGATCGGTAGATGGTTCGACGGAGGAAGACTCCCCTCCAGATTCCTGCGGCACCCGGCGAGACAGGGTGGGCTGCTACGTTCCCGTCCTGACCCAGTGTCCTGCCAAGCCGTTGCACAGGTCTAAAGAGGAGCACTCAAACCGCCGTAACGGGCTGAATGCTCATCTTCTAATCGATATGGCAGAGAGGAAGGGATTCGAACCCTCGGTGGCTTGCGCCACACACGCGTTCCAGGCGTGCGCCTTCGACCACTCGGCCACCTCTCTATACAAAACTCTTCATTTTGAACGATACATTCTCAAAACGGAAAAATGTATGATTCAAAATGAAAACGTGGCCGGGAGACAGGGATTCGAACCCTGGGAGGTGTGACCCTCAACGGTTTTCAAGACCGCCGCTTTCGACCACTCAGCCATCTCCCGAAAAAGAAGCGAACTGTTGGAGGCGACACCCGGATTCGAACCGGGGATCAGGGCTTTGCAGGCCCGTGCCTTACCACTTGGCTATGTCGCCATATTCTGCCTGGAGGCGGCACCCGGAATTGAACACGGGGATCACGGCCTTGCAGGGCCGCTGCCTTAGCACTTGGCTATACCGCCATGCCAAAAACTGGTGCCCGGAGCCGGACTTGAACCGGCACGAACAAACGTTCGAGGGATTTTAAGTCCCTTGCGTCTACCGATTCCGCCATCCGGGCAGTAAATTTGTTCGGTTGTCAAACTATCACAAACTTTTTTGGATACAAAAATATGGAGCGGGAGACGGGGGTCGAACCCGCGACCCCGACCTTGGCAAGGTCGTGCTCTACCACTGAGCTACTCCCGCATATTTTGGGATGGGTATTATAGCCCAAAAAATCTCCGATGTAAAGAGTTTTTCGTGTTAGACGACTATTTTTAATCTTGCAAAGCGGTTTTTCGATACAATTAATCAAAATTTTACTACCTAAAAGGATCGATTCATGCGAAGCGATATCATCAAGCGCGGTTTCGAACGTGCGCCCCATCGAAGCCTTCTGAGAGCGACCGGACTCAAAGACGAAGATTTCGACAAACCCTTTATCGGCGTGGCGAACAGCTATATCGACATTATTCCCGGCCACTTCTTTCTGCAGGAGTACGGCCGCATCGTCAAAGAGGCGATCCGCGAAGCGGGCGGCGTGCCCTTCGAGTTCAACACGATCGGCGTCGACGACGGGATCGCGATGGGTCACGACGGCATGCTCTACTCCCTGCCGAGTCGGGAGATCATCGCCGACAGCATCGAAACGGTGATGAACGCCCACAAACTCGATGCGCTTATCTGTATCCCCAACTGTGACAAGATCGTTCCGGGCATGATCATGGGTGCCCTGCGCGTCAACGTTCCGACCATCTTCGTTTCCGGTGGCCCGATGAAAGCGGGGCATCTGAAAGATGGCACACCAATCGATCTGGCAACGGCATTCGAAGCGGTCGGCGAACACGCCAAAGGCAAAATTTCCGACGAGCAGCTCTACGAGATCGAGTGCGAAGCGTGCCCGAGCGGCGGATCGTGTTCGGGAATGTTCACCGCCAATTCGATGAACACGCTTTGCGAAGCGATGGGTATCGCGCTTCCGGGCAACGGCACGGTACTGGCCATGACCGAAGAGCGTCTGGAGATGGTGCGCGTGGCCGCCAAACGGATTGTCGAAATGGCCAGAGCCGAAGGACCGAATATCCGTGATATCCTGAACGAAAAAGCGGTCAACAATGCATTCGTCGTCGATATGGCGATGGGTGGCAGCACCAATACGGTACTGCATATGATGGCGATCGCCAAAGAGGCGGAAGTCGATTTCGATCTGGCCAAAATCAACGAACTGAGCGACAGTGTCGCAAACATCGCGAAGATCTCACCGTCACTATCGACCGTTCACATGGAAGATATCAACAAAGCGGGCGGCGTCAATGCCGTCATGAAAGAGATCAGCAAGCGCGGCGATGTGCTGAAACTCGATGCCATGACCGTTACCGGAGAGACTCTGGGCGATCGCATCAAAGATGCCGAGATCAAAGACATCAACATCATCCATACGATCGACAACCCCTATAGCCGGGTCGGCGGGCTTTCGATTCTTTACGGCAATCTCGCTGAAGAAGGAGCCGTCGTCAAAAGCGCCGGCATCGATCCGAATATGCGCCGGTTCAAAGGCCCGGCCGTCTGTTTCGACAGCCAGCCCGAAGCGATTACGGGCATCATGAGCGGCAAGGTCAAAGCGGGCGACGTCGTCGTCATCCGCTACGAAGGGCCCAAAGGAGGCCCGGGAATGCAGGAGATGCTGGCACCCACCAGCCTCATCATGGGAATGGGCCTTGGCGACAAAGTGGCGCTCATCACCGATGGCCGCTTCAGCGGTGCGACCCGCGGCGCCTCCATCGGCCATGTCAGCCCGGAAGCGGCGGAAGGCGGCACCATCGGCCTTCTCAAAGACGGGGACATCATCGAGCTTGACGTCGACGCCCACCTGCTGCGTGTCGACCTGAGCGACGAAGAGCTCGAAACGCGCCGAAAAACATGGACACCGAAAAAGAAAAATATCCAGAGCAAATGGCTCAAGCGCTACAGCCTGCTCGTCTCCAACGCCGCCAACGGTGCAGTACTCAAGACCGAGTGCTAGAAGAGTGTATCTCTTTTAGCCGATCGGTTTCCCGTCGGAGAAATTCCGGCACGATCTTCTTCAGAATTTCCATTTTATCTTCCGCATTCAAAAGCGCTTCAATATCTTTACGAAGCGCTTCTATCGGGTACTCGGTCGATTTCGCGACATAGATCGAGGCATATCTGGTTTTGCACTCCGCATCGTCGATCAACAGCTCTTCATACAATTTTTCTCCCGGCCGGAGACCCGTAAACTCGATATCGATCTCCTGCTCTTTCCCATAAAGGCGGATCATCTTTCTGGCCAGGTCGACAATTTTGACAGGCTCGCCCATATCCAAAATAAAAAGCTCACCGCCCTTGGCAATCGCCGCCGCCTGAAGCACCAACTGGCACGCTTCCGGAATCAGCATGAAGTAACGGGTAATCTCCGGATGGGTCACCGTCACCGGCCCGCCCCGCTCTATCTGTTCCTTGAATTTCGGTACGACGCTGCCGCTCGAACCCAAAACATTGCCGAAACGCACCGAGACGATCTCCGTTTCGCCGTTTTCGACATTCTGCGCATAAAGCTCGCCAATGCGCTTTGTCGCGCCCATCACATTCGTCGGCCTCACCGCTTTGTCACTGGAGATATTGACTACCTTTTTCACCCCATATTTGACAGAGAGGTCGATGACGTTCATCACACCCAACAGGTTGTTCTCGATCGCTTCGGCGATGTTCGATTCACACAGCGGAACATGCTTATAGGCCGCAGCATGGATCACGATATCGGGACGATACCTTTCAAACACTCTCTTCAGCCTCTCCCTGTCGCTTACGGAAACCAGTTTCGCAACCGATTTCAGCGAATCGACCTTTTCCGCGATCTGGTACAGATTGAACTCCGAATTATCGACCATGATGAGCCGTTTCGCACCGAATTCGAGTACCTCTTTGCAGATTTCACTCCCGATACTGCCACCCGCGCCCGTCACCAGAATCGTTTTCCCTTTGACAAAATCTTCGATCGCCTCCATATCGAGATCTTTGGGTTTACGTGCCAACAGATCTTCAATGGCGATATCTTTCAGTTTCTCCTGCCGATCCGCCAAAAGCGATACCATCTTGATCTCCTTGATCCCTTCCGCATTGAGCTGCTCGACGAGACGGTCGAGCTCTTTCGGCTCAAAACTGCCGGCGATCAAGGCCGATGCGATCCCTTCATCACGTATAACTTTCGAAAGCTTGCCGAAATCGTAAACTTTGACATTCTCAACGTACGTTCCCGCCATGCTTCCATCTTTGGCCACCACCGCCGACGGATAGTACGGGATATCACCCGAAAGTGCACTCTTGATAATCTGTGGCGTTCGCGGCGTCATCCCGACAATGAGCGCTTTTTTCCTCTCTTCACGCTCATACGTCTCCAGAAAGAGACGTTTGGAAATGCGTAAAAACCCGATAAACATCAAAGAGAGAACAAAGTCGATGATGACGGCGCTTCTTGGCATCGGGTTGAACCACGAAGAGGCTGCAAGAAATATCAGAACAAACGCCGTGTAAGCTGCAACATGCGCAAAAAAGAGTTGTTTGAGATCCTGCAATCCAAAATATCGCCATGACTTGTAGTAGATTTTGAAGAGAAAAAAGGCGATGGCCTTACAAAGAAGAAGGACAAACGCCACACGCCAGAAATGGTCCAGGAACTGCGGCGGAATGGCGAAATTGAACCGAAGAACATAGGCGCTATAGAGTGAAAGGGTGCCCAAAAAAAGGTCCGCCAGCAGAAAAAAGAGAATCCGTTTGGCAAAAGTCGGCTTCAAGAGCACAAAAGACCCCTTACGATATCGGCTACGCGCTCGACATCGATTTTTCCCAGTGCCGTACCGCTCGGGAGGCAGATGCCTTTTGCAAAAAACGCCTCACTCACACTGCCGCCATATCGCTTCGCATCTTTGAACAACGGCTGCAGATGCATCGGTTTCCAAAGCGGCCTCGACTCGATATGATGGCACGCAAGTGCATCGATCACTTTGATCGGATCGCTCTTTTTCAGCGTCAGTGTCGTCAGCCAACGGTTCCCCCTGCTCTTCGGCACTTCGGGCATCCACTCGATCTCCCCAATCTCTCCAAGCGACTCCCGGTACCACTCGAAAATCTGCCGTTTTTTTCCGATGCGCCTGGAGAGCACTTCCATCTGGCCCACCCCGATAGCGGCCAATACATTGCTCATACGGTAGTTGTATCCGAGCTCCTCGTGCTCATACCATATGGCAGGCTCGCGCGCCTGTGTGGAAAGTTTTCTCGCACGTGCTATCGCTTCGCCGTTCCGGCTCACCAGCATCCCGCCCCCACTTGTAGTGATAATTTTGTTTCCGTTGAAAGAGTAGATGCCGAATTCTCCGAAAGTGCCTGTATATTTTCCATCGAATGTCGCACCCAGGCTCTCTGCCGCATCCTCTATCAACACCACACCCTTTTCACGGCAAACCTCTGCAATCTCGTCGATCTTCGCACTCTGACCGTAGAGATGGGTAAGAACAAGCGCTTTCAGCCCCTCTTTTTCGATGGCTTCCTCCAAAAGGTTCGGATCGAGATTCCAGCTCTCGTCCGAATCGATAAAGACCGGTTCGGCATTTTGATAGAGGATCGGTGCCACCGATCCGATAAAGGTGAATGTCGAGGCGCCCACCCGGTCGCCCGGGCCGATTCCTGCAATCCGCAAAGCCAGATGGATCGCAGCCGTACCCGAACTGAGCGCCACGGCATGGCCCACGCCCGTAAAATCGCGGACCGACTGTTCGAAGCGGTCGATGAACCCCCCGATCGGCGCGATATAGTTACTTTCGAACACCTCTTCGATATATTTCATCTCATTGCCGCCCATATGCGGCGGGGAAAGAAAAATCTTTTCGGCCATCTATGTGCCTTTGATCGTTTTTATGATGATTTCGATATCTCCCGCAAGAGACCAGTTCCGAATATACTCTTTGTTGATTTCGACCTTGTCCGGCCAGATCACTTCCTCGTTATACGCTTCGGGATCCATCTGTGTTGCCAGAATCTCCTCTTCGTTTTTATATTTTATCGTCGCAGGCCCTGTAATACCCGGACGAACTGTAAGAATCACTCTATCGTCACCCTCGAGTCTATCGGCAAATCCAGGGACATCGGGGCGCGGGCCGACAAGACTCATCTCTCCCGTAAACACATTCCACAACTGCGGCAGTTCATCGATTTTTGTCCTACGGAAGAAGCGCCCGCTTCGGGTAATACGCATGTCGTGTGCCGTTGTCACAGTCGTATCGACCCCTTCAACCGGCTTCATCGTCTTGATTTTGACTACACGGAAAAGTTTGCCGTCTCTACCTACGCGTGTCTGCAGGAAAAAGCCGTTGCTGCGGGTTTCAAGAGATGCCGCGGCCCATGCAGCCAATATCACCGGCCAAAACACCATCAGGCCGATACCCGAAAGGAGAAGATCGAATCCCCGTTTCAAAACCTCGTCACTTCGTCTCATAATTTCAGTCTGTACACCTTCGCCCACGGCGAACTTTCGACAAGTTCGAAGAGATCTTCATTGTAGTTTCCGAGTACGAAAAGCTGAACGAAAAGAGAGTTGTACATCGACTCATCCAGCAGTAGAAACATATTGTAGCTTTTCATGAAAATGAGCGAAAGAGGTGCATTCGGATCGATCCCCTGCACCGCGTTGTGACTCTTCCCCTTCCGATCGAGGAGAGTCGTGACGAATCTACGAAGCGGAACTTTTTTCTTTCCAAGCAGAAGAAGGCCGCTTTTTTTCTCCAGCGAGATACCGTTTGAAAAAATCAGACGATCGGGACTGTTTTTGAAACGGGTCATCTTCACGAACATCTTTTGCGGCAATCTTTCACCCGTCGAAAGATCGAGATTGCTGAATACCGCCACCGTAGGGAAAATATCGATCATTCGATAAGGTAGATAAAGATATACATCCCGGCTTTTGGAGGGCAGTTCGAAGGGCTTCGGCTCGGCCAGCCGGGCGAGATAGCGATTGGGGTCGAGTTGATCCGGCGTTCCGTTTTTGAAAAGCGTATCGGCAACCACTTTGTAGTCTGTCGAGACATAGGTTTCCACGGCGATGCGCGCCAATCTCGCCGCCTCCAGCTGCGAATCGGTCGTCAGAATTCTGGAGACGATAAAATTGTCGTGGTCGTGTTTGCCACCGTCGATCAACGTATTTTTATCGGCATAATACCAGATCGGATAGCCGTAGTCCCACCATGTAATCACATAATCTTTTTCACTTCCATTTTCGCTCAAACGATCGAGAATCGCCACCTCTTTCGCATTGAAAACGGTCGGCACTTTATAACCGATGATATGCGTAACATTGGGCCATAACGCCACAACCGTCAGCAATCCCGTCGCCGCTATCCGAAGACGTGCGTTCTGCATAAACGAGGTGATAAGATAAATAAGATAGACCAGGCTTATCGCGGCGACAGGTACCGCATAGACGGTAAACCTCAACCCGCCCCACAAAGAGAATACACCGATACCGATAAGCGGCAAAGCGAGTATGAAGGAGCGGTGACGGATGACCAGCAGAATGTAGCCTATGAGCGCGGCAAAAAGCCCGGGAACCGAACCACTGATCCGCTTGGCCATCAGTTCGAACGGTATCCTGCCCGCTTCGCGGACCGTGGCGTTGACCTGAAAGAAGTGGAGCCCATGGCTTTCGGTCCCTCTCAAAGCGTAACTGGCTATCTTGTGCCAGATGAGAGGAAAGACATCGCCCAGCCACAAAAAGAGAAGGACCGCCACTGCTGCGAAAACCTTCTCGTACAGTACTTCAAGACGATCTTGCCTGAAAAGAAGGTATGCAAGTGCAATCAGCGCCACTTTCACCGGCCAGTAAAGTGGCATCAGAGCCAAAGCGACGATGGCGATGGATTGATAGGTAAACCGCTCTTTACGGTGAAACACGATCATATAGAGCATGTACATAAGCCCCATCGCATAGACAATCGAAAGCCCCATGTCATACAGGAAGGGATAGAGCACGATCGAAAATGCCGCCAACAGAAGATAGGTGAAGTTCTCCTTTTCGATCGCACCGATCAAAAAATAGAGAATGAACATCGGTGCCATCGCCGAAAACATGTCGGTATCGTAGTAGCCGGTCATCGTACGGTTGTAGTAACTCCATGCGATCGACCCGAGCAACGCGGCGAAAAAGCCCATCGTCGTCGCGTTGTATAGGCGGCCGATCAAAATGATGGGAATGACGACGAGACTGGAAACGACTGCAGGCATGTACAAAATGACGGTGTCGAGAGAGAAAGGAAGAAGTTTGGCGGCGAGGTAGGTGAAGAACGTCGTGGCCGTATAGAGAATATCCGGAACTCTGGGGTTGTACTGGAGTGTGCCAAACAGCTCTTTCTGCACACCGGAGGCGAAATAATATCCGTCATTGGTGTTGATCATCAGCTGGCCATTCCAGAAAAACTCCGGATGCCCGCCGGCCCACTGCACCCAGATCAGGCGCATGGCTATACTGAAAAGATAGGCCACGGTCATCATACCCAGCAATTGCGGCGTAGTAATTTTCTCTTCGCCGTTTTCGTTCCAGAATTTCATCGTAACCTCTTATAAAGATATTTTTTGACGGCTCCGGGAGAAACATTCACAAAAAAGAGCGCCACTGCATAGAAATAAGCATCAAAATTATATCCTAAAGTCCGTATCACCCTAACCCTGTCACGAAAATCGCTCCATGCCTTCTCGATACCGCCTCGCCGCCCGAAAAATTCGGGCGAGACGCGCACCTTTACCACTACTTCGGAAATGTTGGCGAATCGGCAGCCATTCTGAAACCCTTTCATCCACATCAGCGTGTCTTCGTTGGTCGGCGATTCGGTGGGGTAGAGCCCTGCCTTTTCGAAAAAGGTACGCCGAAAAAAGGCCGTGACATGGGCCAGAGGGACCCGTTTTTTGAAAAAGTCGAACATCTCCTCGTGCTCCAACGGGTAACGGACGATCTTACGGTAGCCTCCGTCATCGGCGAACTCTTCGATGAAACCGCCGACCACATCGACATCGGGATGCGCTTCCATGAAGGCATGCTGCTTTTCGAAACGCTCCGGCAAACTGATATCGTCGGCATCCATGCGGGCGATGTATTCGTATTTTCGCCCAAG
Source organism: Hydrogenimonas cancrithermarum (assembly GCF_030296055.1). Lineage (NCBI taxonomy): Bacteria > Pseudomonadati > Campylobacterota > Epsilonproteobacteria > Campylobacterales > Hydrogenimonadaceae > Hydrogenimonas > Hydrogenimonas cancrithermarum. Next base: position 1,464,905 of record NZ_AP027370.1, on the reverse strand, counting down.
CACCTCATCGAGAAGCTCGTCGAGACTCGCGGCGAGCCCCCGGTTCTCTTTCCGCTCTCCCAAATATGCGATGCGCCCCTCCCGCCTCTCCTTTTGCAGGAGCTCCGCCACCTCCGACGAAACGGGACCGTCGAGTTGCACGAAGATATCGGCGGCGGTTTTTTGGGCATAGAGGCTTTTCAGGGCTTCCCGGAGCTTATCTTCCTCGTCCCCCCGGTAGACGCTCATGATGACGGCGATTCTATCCAAATTCCCTCTTCAGGACCTCGATGACTTCGAACGCTTTGAGAATGTCCTCTTTGGGAACGGAGACGAAGTTGATCAACGACTTTTTCAGTTCCGTGGTCGATATGTTTTCGGTACGGGGCAGGTAAACCACTTCGCAGCGCTCTTTGAGGTGGTCGAACTTCCCTTCCCAATCGCTTCCCATGACGAGGATGTCGACACCGTACCTGCGGATATCTTCGGCTTTCTGTTCCCAGTTCTCTTCCGGAATGACGAGGTCGACACCTTTGATATTCTCTACGATCTCTCTGCGCTGTTCGTAGGGAATCAGCACCTTCTTCCCCTTACGGGCATTGAATTCGTCGGTGGATACCCCTACGACCAGCCTATCTCCCAGAGCTTTGGCCCGTTGCAGAAGTTTGAGGTGGCCGATATGGAACATGTCGAAAGTTCCGTAAGTAATGACCGTTTTACCCATCGGTTTCCTTTTTGCATGGTGTATCCACTAGGATCTTCGTACTATGAGAGGTCCTCTTCTCAGGCGGTGGTGGCATCATGAAGCTCTCTCCGAATATGGTGGCGAGATAGGCAGTGGCATCGGCAGGAGCAGGATATTTCCGCCCCTCGAACACCACTTCCGAAAGAGGGAATACTTTTTCGACGGGCACGTGGATGACATAATGCATCGTCTCACCACCGGAAACCAACAACTCCCCTTTGGGATCATGAAATGCGTTGATTTTCCGGATCAAATATTCCGCGACAGGATCTATTTTAACGTATCGATTACTGAAGAGTTTGGCGAAATCGAGAAGTCGCGCATAGACTCTTTCGCGGGAGACGTGAATTCGATTGAGTGGAAAGATATCGATGAATATACCCTGGTGATAGCGAATCTTCCTGCCCTCTTCCCATTTGTCGACATAAGTGCTTTGGCGGTCACGAAGTTTCGCGTAGTGCACCGGTGTGGCCGGGTCGCTCTCTTTGGTCTGCAGAAAGATCGTTTCCGGAAGCCGCAACGGCGCGATTTTCAGAAACCTTTCATAATCCTCCCGGGGCATCGTCACGTCCAAATCATCATCCCAAGGGATGAACCCGCTCTCCCGGACCGCTCCCAGCAGCGTACCGTGGTCGAGCCAGTAGGTCAATCCCTCCTGTCTGCATATTCCATCGAAAATTTCGAGCAGTTCCACCATTCGTCGTTGTGCGGCGTTCATCCCATAAGCTCCCTATAGATGTTCAGATAGTTATCGGCCATTTTTTGCGGTGTGTACTCCGCCAGATAGCGGGCATGAGCCCTTTGGGCATAGTCGGTTCCCACCTTTTCGAATCCCTCAATGGCCCGCGCCAGGCTCTCGATATTCTCAAGCTCGAAAAAGCGCACTTCCCGATCGGAAAAGATCTCCCGAAACAGCGGAAGGTCGGAGCATATCGCCGGCTTTTTCATGCTGGCGGCCTCCTGCAGAGCGAGAGAAAAACCTTCGGAGCGGGAAGCAACGACGATTAGATCGATCCCGGCGATGAAGGAAGCGATGTCGCTCACATATCCGTGAAATTTCACCCTTCCTCCCACTCTGAGATCTCTAGCGAGCGCTTCGAGCCTCTTGGTCTCTTCTGTCCTCTGTCCCGCCACATGCAGTTCGTAGCCGGGCAGCTCCACCAGGGCGCGGATCACCTGGTCGATTCCCTTACGGCGGCTGATGCCTCCCGCCGAGGCGATGATGCCGATGCGTACCCTCTTACCGCGAGAAGCCTTCGATGTCATTTCGGAAACGGTGGGGCACTCGACCCCATTGTAGACACAGGAAAAATCGCGGTTTTTCCAGAGCTTGCGGTAATAGGCCTCGGCATGCCGAGAAAGAGTGACGAGACGGTCGTGTCTCGCCGTGGCCCACCGCCAGAGCCAAAGCAGCAGCGCACCTTTGATCCTTCCGTAGGAGAAGGACAGGTCCTCGCCAGCGTAGTTATGGAGCGTGGTGACGGTTTTGATCCCTTTGAGGGAATTTGGGTGCAAGGCTACGAACAGGTCGGCCTTGATCGTATGGGAGTGGACGATGTCAAAACCCGAAAAGTCCGGGCTTTGCAGAAGCGATATCTTTTTCGTAGGTACGGAAAAATCAAGCAGTTCCCGGTCGGAACGATCCTCCAGATAGAAGACCTCCACCTCATGCTTTCCGGCAAGACCATGGGCAAGTTGACGGACCACTTTCACGGGGCCGCTGCGGATCAGGGAAGGAATGACGTAGGCGATTCTCATCGGTCCACCTCGAAGGAAGAGGGCTTGGGAAGAAGTTTTTCGAAAGCCCGTTTGACACGATCTTTGGCCCTCTCAAAAGGTTCGCCGTCGGCGATCGTATCGCTGTCGTTGAGACAGACCATACCGTATTTTCCCGAAAGCAGCGCCTCTTCGACCTCTCCACTGTCGATACACCGAGGCGTGAGCGTAAGATATTTTGTATCGGAAAAAGAGACGGGCTCGAACTCCCCTTTGGCGAGCTGCCAATAGCGAAAGAGGTACTGGCTGAAATCTCCGCAGTTGCGGAAACGGGAGGTCATCGTCTTTTGGAGCCTCTTTCCCTCCACTTTCCAAAGTTCCTCGAAAGTCGACTTCAAAAAGGGCTGCGGCTGATGGGGGTCGAAGAAACCGGTGAACCGGGACCAGGGAAGCAGAAGAAGGTTGCGCAGGTTTCCCTCCACCCCGTAGGCCGGATGAAAAAAGCGCCCGGGGCTCTTTTTCAGAGTGGCATATTTGGCGAAATGGTCGTTTAGGATATCCAGAGCATTGAGGACGAAATGGCCCACCCCCTCCCCCGTAGAGATAGCGTTGGAGATCAACGCGTCTTTGGGCCTGCCGTATCTGAAAAAGCGCTCCGGCGAGACGGGGGCGGCAAGAAAGAAGTCGTCGTTGAAGTAGACGAATCTCTCTGTAAGCCCCGGGATACGGTGCAGGGAGATCTCCAGCGGGTTGGCGTTGAAAAGCGGAAGATACGAAGGGTCGATGAACTCTTCGTGGCGCACGATCCGAAGTTTTTCGGCATCGGTGTCGAGCCATGCTGGCAGATGCCCCCAGGTGACGAGATGAACTTTCCCGACCCACGGCGCGTAGGTTTCCACGCCCCGAAAAAAATAGCGAAGCAACCCCCAGTCACGGTACCGGACGCTTCTGATGTCTCCCTCCGCAGCAAAACGCGCACGCTCCTTCTGCCATGCCGGATCGTTGCCATCCACCCAGAGGATAACGATGTCGATATCAGTCATCTCTTCTCCGATTTCTGAAAATTTCCAAGGCATAACGTCTGGCAATCGGAAGCGGAAGCGTTTTCAGTACATATAAGCGAATACCCAAACGGATACGATTGAGCCATCGTCCAAGGAATGTATTGTAGCGTTTTGTGACAAGAACTTTTTTCAACTCCTTCCTCTCTTCATCCAAAGTGCTGGCACGAAGCCCTTCTTCATCCACTTTCACACAGCGGGGAGCCAGCCCGTAAAGATTCAACAAAGAGGAATCACCCGTAAAATGATCCAGTGGTTTGACAATAGTCTCATTGGCAGCCAGTATCTTTTGAGCTCCTCTTTTCGTAATCATATATCCATATGCACCCAATGCAACTTTAACAAAACGCTTCAGACGATACTTGCCAAATAATCTACGGGCTCCCCATAGCGAGGTATAGGTGAACAATTCCTTCTTGATATCTGCCTCATATCCAAGCAAAAGACATTCACAATGGCCCGGAACCTCTTCCAAGTGCTGCAAAATGATTGGAAAGTCTTCACATACGACCGCATCGTCTTCTAAAATCACAGCCTTTTCGAACCCCTCTTTTTCCATTAGACGATATATGGAAAGGTGACTCAGGGTGCAACCCACTTCACCCCGGCTCAACTCTCTTCGAAAAATTTTTATCGAGCGATAGGGAGAGTAAACTTTTTTTAAATCGCTTTCAGTGAGTTTTCTGCCATCTACGGCTTTCACTATACTGTATTGGAGGCCCAAACGCTCGAGCATCTCTTCAATTCTCTTTCTCTTTTTTTGCTCCTCCTCGAGATTAATGACGAATAGCGGGATCATTTACTTTTCCACTTCAGGATACACTTGACAAAAAATTTCATTTTGTTTTTTGCGATATATTGGTTTTCATTTCTTCTGTAATAATGAATGAATTCTCTGATACACTCTATTCCTCTGTCGCAATTATCTCCCAAAGTCCACCAGTACTGCAGTGCAAATGTCTCTCCGATACTTTTCTCATTCAAAAATCCACCATGCAGGCGGAGAACTTTTTCTAATACTCTTTCCACATCTTTATACGGCAAAAACTCTCTCCTGGCCATTTTCCCAAGAATCATCGCATCTTCTGATGTAAAATCACTATGAATACTTTGTAAATAAGATAATCTAATCATATCCGCACTCTGTTGCTGATCCCCTTTTTTTCGTGAACTGATCTGACTATCATGATGCCTATAATATAGTAATACCTCAGGAATGTTTGCACAGCCGGTAATATGAACACATCGAGTCCATAGTTCGTAATCTTGTGCTCGTCTTAGTGTATCTCGGTATTTCAAAGTTTGTAGAATATCCCGTTTTATCATAACGGAGGGATGTGCAAAAGCTGAATTGAAGAGGAGGAGAGCTTTGATACCATTTCCGTTCTGAGGATAAAAATACTCTCTCTCTATGGAACCGAAGCCCTGGATCGCACTCCCACACAAACCTATCTCTGGATTGTCACTCATGAACCTATACTGCTTTTTTAGCCGATCAAGGTCACATATATCGTCGGCATCCATTCTGGCAATATAATCTCCTTTAGCTACCTTTACCCCTCTATTGAGCGCTCTGGCAACTCCTTGATTTATTTCGTTTCTAAGATAAACAATTCTAGTGTCTTTGAAAGAATGTATAATTTCTGCCGAATCATCGGTTGAGGCATCATCAATGATCAAAAACTCAAAATCTCCAAAAGTCTGATTCAGTACGCTTTCAATTGCCTCTCCCAGAAATTCCTGAGCATTATACACAGGCATAAGTACTGTGATTTTAGGGCTTCTCATTTTCTCAATTTTTCATTATTTAAAATTTTTTCAGCCACATCTTCAGCGCCAAGCCCTTCAAAACAGCGCAAATGATCATATGGACATGGTGATCGCAGCCAACAATATGCGCATTCCGGTAATTGCTTCTGAACAAGAGGTATGGTCGTGTCATATAGGGCAACTTCTTTAGGATGGAAACCTCCAAAGAGAGTATAAGACCGGGTCGAAACCGCCGCCGCCATATGATTATACATTCCCTCATTACTCAAAACGAACTCCGAAAATTTTATCCAGAGAGCCAACTCTCTCAATGAAGAGGTTTTTCCCCTCATATCAGAAACATGATTCAACAACCTTTCGTTTTCCAAACCAACCTGTATCCACTGAATATCGTTTTTTGTAAGATCAACCACTTTTTGAAAGTTATCAAAACCCCAGTCTTTATTTGGCGTGTATTGTTTCTTGGATATGGGGTTGATAATCGCATATTTTCCATATTCTTTAACTCGATCCAAGAATTGTTCTTCCTCTGCATTTTCGAAGTAGAGTATTGGACTAAGTGAGCTATGGTCTATAGGAAAAGAGATATGTAAACTGTGAAGTTCTATAAGTGAAATTTTTGCCTGAGTTTTCCTCATGTAACTTTCCAGATCCAAATTATCTTTTTTTTTATAAGAAAAATGGAGTACTCTATTTCCTTCCAGCCTATGTAATGCCCTAAACAACGCTCCTCCAGTCACTGTTTCCCTGTTGACTTCAACAACTTTTTCTAAATGGGGATTATTCTTGAATAATCCCACATAATCAGTAAAAACGATGACTTTTTCTCCGGTCTGTTTGTTCAAAGCCTCTGCCAACGCTACCATACAAAGCTGGTCACCAATCCCATCACCAAACCTGAAAATGAAAATATAGCCAGACATCGAGAGTAGTCTATTTATTACTGCAGCAATGAAATAACGTAATTTAACTTTCAATTTTCTCAGTCCCACTTTTTCAAAAGACCATTCTTTACTTCATATATAAAGTTACACTTTTCAAGAGTACTTCGTCTATGGGCAACGATAATTATTGTTTTTTCACTTCCAAGATCATAGATCTCTTCCATGATCTCCTTTTCGGTTTGCATATCCAGCGCACTAGTCGCTTCATCGAGTACCAATATATCGGGATCGTGATAGAGAGCCCTGGCAATCGCGAGGCGCTGGCGCTGCCCGCCGCTGAGTTTGATGCCATCCTCACCAATCATAGTTTTGATTCCTTCGTGCTCATGTTTGAAAAAATCGAGCAGTCTCGCCTGCCTAAGAACCTCTTCGACCCTCATGGCATCATACTCATCCTCCAGCGCCACATTTTGGGCCACCGTTCCTTCCATCAGTTCGATCTTCTGAGGAATATATCCGATCTTTCTGCGCCAGCTTCGAATATTGCTTTCGTCCAGTTTCGCATCATCGATAAAAATCATGCCTTCCATCGGACGGTAGAGCCCAATGAGAATGTCGACAAGTGTCGACTTTCCACTGCCGCTTTCACCCACAATTCCTATCTTTTCGCCTTTGCGAATCTCCAGATTCACCCCATTGAGCACCTTCTTCCCGGGTACATACCAAAAACACACACCCTCCAGCCGGATACTCCTGCAGAAACTCACCGGTTCGTCACCGTAATTCTCGCTTTTGTAGAGCATCTCCTCGTGAATCTGCTCCACGGCGCGGTAGTTGTAGAGGATGTTGTTATAGGCCCCGAAGATCCGGTGAAAAGAGGGAAGCAGCCGGTAGAGCGCCAGAATAAAGACCGAAATGACGGGAAGATAGGCGGTGACATCAGAACGGGTCGTGTAGAGATAATAGAGAATGATGGAGATAACGATAATGAACCCCACCGCTTCCAGATAGAGTCTGGGCAGCTCCCTGAGAGAGTCGTAGAGGATCCGAGATTTCGAAAGCCGATCCACCGCTTCCCGAAATTTGGCCATATGTCGCTCGCCCGTGTCGCTTAGTTTGATGATCTTGAAATTGCCAAGCACGCCGTGAACGATTTTGAAAAAATCCCTTTCGTGTCGTTCCCGTTCTCTTCCGGCTTCCTTGATCCGAAAGGAGACCGTCTTGAAAAGTACAACAAAATTTAGTAGCAAAAAAACCGTGATCAACAGTGTGATTTTCCAGTCGATCCAAAGGAGAATCGCGTAGATGATGGCGACAATGAATATTTCACTCATCATGAAAAGCAGCGAAGAGAGCACCTGTGTCATGTTCTGTCCTTCAGCCACGAGAACCTTGATAAGGTCTGCTTTACTGGAAGTGATATAGTCACGGTAGCTGCGGTCGAGATACTTTTTGAAAAGTTTCAGGGCGATGGAATAGTAACGGCCTTTCGAAAAACGTGCAAGCAGATAGAAATAAAGATAGTTGATCATGCTGCGTAGAATATAAAAGCCTATGAGGCTTACACCGAATGCGATGACGAAATCCACGGGATCAGAAAAACCGAAGAGATCGTATAGCGAGTTGAAATACCACTTTTCTTGAACGAGATCGAAATTCGTCGCTACCGAAATAAACGGCATAATGGCAGCGACTCCGAGGATCTCTACAAAGGAAACAATGATGGAGAAAAGAAAAAGAGTGATGAAAAAATGCCGATCTTTTTCGCCCAACAGCTCGTATATTTTTTTAAATAAGGTTTTTTCCATATGCTATAGGTAGTAGCTACGATACCATTCGATAAATTTTTCGATACCTCTATCCAGATCCGTCGACGGACTGTAACCGACATCCCGCTCTAGCGCGCTCGTATCGGCCCAGGTCGCTTCCACGTCCCCCGGCTGCATCGGCATCATGTTCATCTGTGCCTTTTTGCCCAGATGTTTCTCGAGTGTCAATATGAAATCCATCAGTTTGACAGGTTTGCCGTTGCCTATGTTGTATACCCGGTACGGAGCAGGGGAAGAGGCCGGGTCGGGGTGCATAAAATCGAAATCTTCGTTCGCCTTTGCCGGATTTTCTATAACTTTGACGACACCCTCGACGATATCGTCGATATAGGTAAAATCACGCTGCATCTTTCCGTAGTTGAAGACGTTGATCGGGCGGTCGTTCAAGATGGCGTCGGCGAAGAGCATCGGGGCCATGTCGGGGCGTCCCCATGGGCCGTAGACAGTGAAGAAACGAAGACCCGTGGTACGAATACCGTAAAGGTGACTGTAGGTGTGTGCCATCAATTCGTTGCCCTTTTTCGTCGCGGCGTAGAGGCTTACCGGATGGTCGACACTGTCGCTGACGCGGAAAGGCATCGATTTGTTGAGCCCGTAGACACTCGAACTGCTGGCGTAACAGAGGTTTTCGACTTCGTGATTTCTGCACCCTTCCAGAATATTGGCAAAACCGGTCACATTGCTCCGAATGTAGGCCATGGGGTTTTCCAGCGAGTAGCGAACACCTGCCTGGGCCGCCAGATTGCAGACCGCATCGAACTTCTCCTCTTTGAAGAGCCTCTCTATGGCAGGAGTGTCCGCGAGATCCATCAGATAAAATGCATGTCCGTCATATCGACGGCTCTTCACTCTTTTTCCGGCACTGACATCACGCTCTTCTATCCCGAGTTCGCGCAGCCGGCCATATTTGAGGTTGACATCGTAATAGTCATTGATATTGTCGATCCCGACAACTTCATGCCCCTCTTCAAGAAGGCGTTTTGCCAGATGATAGCCGATGAATCCGGCGGTTCCCGTTACCAATATTTTCATAAATCTCTACTTCACCGGGATATCGGATTTGATTTTCTCTAAACTCTTTTTGCCGATTCCTTTGACCTGGACGAGTTCCTCGACACTTTCGAATCGCCCATGCTTTTTTCGATACTCGACGATCGCTTTCGCTTTGGACGGTCCGATCCCTTTGATATGCGTCAGCGTTGTGATGTCGGCGGTATTGATATTGATCGCGGCCATCAACGAAAGGATACTCATAAGAAAAACGGCGAGGTATTTATACATCGGTAAAGCTCCATACAACAAGATGGAACATTATATCAAAAACGGAGAATGTTATTAAGAGATGAAGCGGGAAAAAACAGCCCCGCTCGGAGGCTGTTTCTGTTACGCCAGAGCGGCTTTGGACTGCTCGACGATTTTTGTAAATGCTGCAGGGTTGTTCATCGCCATATCGGCCAGGATTTTTCTATCCAGCTCGATACCGGCTTTTTTGAGCCCGTGCATAAATGTGGAGTAGTTCATATCGTTCAGACGGCACGCTGCGTTGATACGGATAATCCAGAGTTTTCTGAACTCTCGTTTTTTCTGTTTTCTGTCGCGGTATGCGTAAACCAGGCTTCTTTCAACCTGCTCTTTCGCTTTTCTGAAGTGTTTTCTTCGTCCGCTGTAGAAGCCTTTGGCAAGCTTCAGAATCTTTTTGTGTCGGCGTCGGCGTACGACTCCTGTTTTTACTCGTGGCATATGCTTTCCTTTCTTTACCTATTTCATCTTCTTCGATGTCAAGGTGCCGGACCATTTTACTGGACAATCTGGCCGGACTTGCCCGTTCATGTACATCTATTGTACGTTTCGGGGAACGCTTTAACTGGTTTACCCTTGCTTATTTTTGGCCGAGCATCGCTTTTACGCGCGGTGCATCGACTTCAGCAACATACTGTGCCGAGCGAAGTTTGCGCTTGCGCTTCTGGCTCATTTTAGTCAGAATGTGGCTTCGAAACGCGGATCCGCGTTTGATTTTGCCGCTTTTTTTGACTTTGAAACGCTTTGCAGCGCCGCGTACCGTCTTCATTTTAGGCATGAACTTCCTCCTTTGTAAGATAAACACGGCAAAAAACACACCCTTGGGCGGTTTTTTCGCGTGCAAAAATAGGGGCGTAATTATATCAAAAAAGAAGCGAAAGGCAAAACGCGGGAAATTTCCGCGTTTTCAAAAACAACCCCTGCACTACTTTTTGGACTGAGCGTCTTTTTTGGGGACGACATACATGTTGATGTAGCGCCCTTCGTGAAACGGCCCTTTTTCAAGCTCGGCGATATCCTCGACCATCGGCCAGACCGATTTGAGTACCTCGACTCCCGCTTCGGGATTGGCCATTTCGCGACCGCGCAGGAAGACGCGGAATTTGACATGCTTGCCCTGCTCCAGAAACTCCCTGGCGTGCTTGACTTTGTAGTTGATGTCGTTTTGGGCGATCTTGACGGAGAGCTTGATCTCTTTGACTTCGATCTGCTTCTGCTTCTTCTTCGCCTCTTTCTTCTTCTTCTCCTGCTGGTACTTGAACTTGCCGTAGTCCATGATCTTCGCGACCGGCGGGTTGGCCTGCGGTGCAATCAGAACGAGGTCGAGCCCCATATCGGCCGCTTTGTTCAGCGCCTCGTCACGGCTGACCACGCCATACTGCGTACCATCATCGCCTACCAGGCGAACCTCACGGGCTCTGATATCTTCGTTCATGATTACATCGTTTTTCTTACTCAAATCCTAACCTCACTTGTCTGCTCCTTGATGAGTTTGATAAATTCTTCCGCGCTCAGGTCGTACTGCTCGCGTTTTCTTCGGTCGCGGACCGCCACATTGCGGTTTTTGACCTCTTCGTCGCCGATGATGGCGATCATCGGCACCTTCTGTTTCTCGGCCGTGCGCACACGCTTGGCGAGCGACTCGTTCTTGTCGTAGATTTCGCAATCGACGTCGAACTCCGCCAGCTCGGCCGCCAGCTCTTTGGCGTACGCCACGTGGTCTTCCGCAATCGGCACGAAGATCACCTGCGTCGGCGCGATGAAGATCGGGAACTCGCCGGCGAAGTGTTCCGTCAAGATCGCGATGAAGCGCTCGAAACTTCCCAAAATCGCGCGGTGGATCATCACCGGACGCGATCGTTCGTTGTTCTCGTCGACATACTCCAGCTCGAAACGCTCGGGAAGGTTGAAGTCGACCTGGATCGTCCCGCACTGCCATTTGCGTTTCAGCGCATCGGTGATCTTGATATCGATCTTCGGTCCGTAGAAAGCGCCACCGCCTTCGTCGATGCCGTATTCGAAACCGTTCTCGTCCAGCGCCTCTTTGAGCGCTTTGGTCGCTGTCTCCCAGATCGCATCGTCGCCGATCGCCTTCTCCGGTTTCGTCGAAATCTCCATCTCGTACTCGAATCCGAAGATCTTCATGACGCGGTCGACGAACTCCAGAACGTCGATGACGACCGGTTTGATCTGTTCGGGCGTACAGAAGATATGGGCATCGTCTTGCGTAAATTCGCGAACACGCAGCAGACCGTGCAACACACCGCTCTTCTCGTGGCGATGGACCACACCGTATTCGAAATATTTGAGCGGCAGTTCACGGTAACTGTGCATGTCGTGCTTGTAGATGAGAATATGCCCGATACAGTTCATCGGCTTGATGCCGTACTCCTGCCCGTCGATCTCGGTCAGGTACATGTTTTCGCCGTAGCAGGCGTAGTGGCCGCTCGTACGCCACATGTCGGCTTTCAGAATTTCCGGGCCTCTGACCGGCTCATAGCCGCGGCGCCGGTGCGCTTTCCACAAAATCTGCTCGATCTTCCCGCGAAGGCGTGCCCCTTTGGGCATCCAGAACGGAAGCCCCGCACCCGCTTCGTCGTTGAACATGAAAAGCCCGAGCTCCGTACCCAGTTTGCGGTGGTCACGCTTTTTCGCCTCTTCGATCATCTTCAGATACTCTTTGAGGCTCTCTTTGTCGGCGAAAGCGATCCCGTAGATGCGCGTGAGCATCTCTTTGGTCTCATCGCCGCCCAGATAGGCGCCCGCCACACGTGTCAGCTTGAAGTTGCGCAGAAATTTGGTGTTTGGCACATGCGGCCCGCGGCAGAGGTCTTCGAAATCGCCCTGGCGGTAGATGCAAAGACGGTCGTCTTCGATCCGCTTCATCACCTCCTGCTTCAGGTCGTCACCGGCGAACTTCTCTTGGGCTTCGCTTTTGGGAATGCAGTAGCGCTCGATGTCGATCTTCTTCTTCGCCAGTTGCTGCATCGTCTTTTCGATCTTCTTCAGATCACTGTCGCTGATCTTTTCATCGACGCGGAAGTCGTAGTAGAAACCTTCGTCGACGACGGGACCGACAAAAAATTTCGCTTCGGGATAGAGTTGTTTGATCGCCTGTGCCATCAGGTGGGCGGTGGAGTGACGGATAACTTCAAGGGCTTCTGGGGAGTTGTCGAAGTAGATAGGTTCACAGTCGCTGCAATCCATTTCAGCAGCCGTTTGAGTGTCAATAATCTGCCCGTTTTTGTCTTTATAGGCAATGATCTCTTTTTCTTCCAAGCAATTCCTTCGAAAATATAGTTATAAAGTCAAAAGTTAAAAACCAAAATTGTTTGCGATAAAATTTTTGCATAACAATACTTCTAAAATTTTTAACTTCTAGTTATTAACTTTTAACTTTTGAAAAAGGGGATGGTGGCCACGACAGGACTTGAACCTGTGACCACTACCATGTCAAGGTAGTGCTCTACCAACTGAGCTACGCGACCATCCGTTGCGGTAAGTTTAGCAGAAAATTCGCTCTTTTTCCATAAAACCGGAAGAAGTGCTGAAGATTTGTGACGGAATTATACAAAATATTCTTTTATTTTTTCTTAAAAAAGAAACTTTCTATCAACAGCCACGCCACCGCCGTATCGATCATCACATCGGCAAAGTTGAAGACGGCAAAATCGAATCCACAGTGCCAATGCACATAGTCGACCACGCCGCCATGCATGAAACGGTCGGCGATATTGCTGATGCCCGCACCGAAAAGTATACCGAGCGGCAGGCTGTGGCGCTGCAGATACTTCCCGTGTATTATGTATCCGAGAACGCCAGCGAGCAATCCGAGCTGGATCCATTTCAGATAGGGCCCCAGAAAGGCGAACATCGAAAAGGCGACCCCCTTGTTGAAAACGAGCGTGAGGGAGATACAAGGGCTTTCCCATCGCCACCCTGCCAGAAAAATCGCTTTGATATTCTGGTCGATTATGTAGATGCCCGCCAGGGCAAGTAAAAATGTGGCCCACGCCTTAAGCATTGAGCGCTTTTTTGAAGAATGTTTCGAGCTCATCCATCCACTGCTCGATCTTTTTGGCACTCTTGCCCTCGAGCAGGATCCGGAGTTTGTTTTCGGTGCCGCTGTAACGGATCAGCGAACGCAATCCGTCCGCTCTGATCGCCGCCTCTTTCTCTTTCAGCCCTTCGATCGATTCGAGCGGCTTCTTCTCGGCTACTTTGAGGTTGACGAGCTTTTGCGGATAGAGCTCGAACGGGTCGAGTACTTCACTCGCCTTTTTGCCGCTTCGAAGGATCAGTGCGATCGTCTGCAGTGCGGTGACCAGGCCGTCGCCCGTTTTGGCATACTCGCTGAAGATGACATGGCCGCTCTGCTCACCACCGAGCACACAGCCGTTTCTGTGCATCTCTTCGAGAACATATTTGTCTCCGACATTGGAGCGTACGAGCTTGATGCCGTGTCTTCCCAGAAAATCTTCGAACCCCTGGTTGCTCATGACCGTCGCGACGATACAGTCGTTTTCCAGTTTTCCCTCTTTCTTCAGGTATAGTGCCAGCGCCCCGATCAGTTTGTCGCCATCGACCTGATTGCCTTTTTCATCGACAACGACCAGTCTGTCGGCATCGCCGTCGAACGCGAATCCGATATCGGCACGGTACTCGCGAACCTTCTCACTGAGCGCTTCAGGGTGCATCGCACCGCAGTTGTCGTTGATATTGTACCCGTTGGGCTTGTTGTTGATGACGATGACGTCGGCACCCAGCTCTTCAAAAACGGTCGGAGCCACTTTGTAGGCGGCGCCGTTGGCCGTGTCGAGCACGATACGCACGTCGTTGAGCGTCATATCGGTGGGGAAAGAGTTTTTGAGCTGGACGATGTAGCGTCCGATCACATCGTCTATCCGCTTGGAGGAGCCGATCTCTTTGCCCGTCTTCTGCTCCGAAATCAGAAGTTCCGTGTCGAAGAAAATCTTCTCGATCGCCGCCTCATCCTTTTCGTTCAACTTGTTGCCGCGCGCATCGAAAAACTTGATTCCGTTGTCTTCGTAGGGATTGTGGCTGGCACTGATCATGATCCCCGCATCACACCGCATATTCTCGGTCAAAAAGGCGATCGCGGGTGTTGGCATCGGGCCGATCTGGATCACATTGTAGCCAACAGCCGTCAAGCCGCTGACCAGGGCGTTCTCGATCATATAGCCGCTTCGGCGCGTATCTTTACCCACCAGGATCTTGTTGGTTTTTGCATGTTTTCTAAAGTAGATGCCTGCCGCCATCGCGAGTTTCATCGCCACAAAGGCATCGAGCTCTTTGCCGGCCAGTCCGCGAACCCCGTCTGTCCCAAACAGTTTCATTTTTCTCCCTTGCAGAAATCTTACATTTAATTTAAATTTAATAAATTTTAAGGTATGATTCCCAAAATTTTCTAATGACAAGGATTATACCATATGGCACATCACAAATCAGCGATAAAACGTATCCGCCAAACTGTAAAGCGCACAGCACGCAACCGATACTACAAAACACGTATCAAGAACATCACCAAGGCTGTTTTGGCAGCGGTCGAAGCGGGCGACAAAGAGGCAGCGGTCGAAGCGATGAAGATCGCCAACCGCGAACTGCACAAGTATGTCAGCAAGGGGATCCTCAAGAAAAACACCGCTTCACGCAAAGTGAGCCGCCTCCAGTCCAAAGTCAATGCACTCAGCGCCGCGTAACCCGCGCGCCTGAGGCAAACTGATGCTACGAGAAAAACTACAACCATTTATCGACCGCTATAACGAAATCAACACCCTTTTAAGCTCTCCCGACATCACGAACGACATCAAGCAGATGACCGCCCTCTCCAAGGAGCAGTCCGATCTCGAACCCCTCGTGGAGAAAGCGAAAGCCTACATCGCAACCGTCGAGGCGATCGAAGAGAACAAGTCGCTGCTTGGCGACCCGGAGCTTGGAGAGCTGGCGGCCGAAGAGCTCAAGGAGCTTGAACCGCAGCTCGAGAAGATGAACGAAGAGATCAAACTTCTGCTCATCCCCAAAGATCCCAACGACGACAAAAACATCTACCTCGAAATCCGTGCCGGAACGGGTGGTGACGAGGCGGCACTCTTTGTCGGAGACCTTTTCAAAGCCTATGTACGCTATGCCGAAAACAAAGGTTGGAAAATTGTGATCGAGAGCTCCAGCGAGAGCGAAGCGGGTGGCTACAAAGAGATCGTTGCACTCATCAAGGGAGAGAAGGTTTACAGCCGACTCAAGTACGAAGCGGGAACACACCGGGTTCAGCGGGTTCCCGCGACGGAGTCTCAGGGACGTATCCACACCTCGGCCGTAACGGTCGCCGTACTTCCCGAAGTCGAAGATGTCGATGTCCAGATCAATCCGAACGACCTCAAGATCGATGTCTACCGTTCCAGCGGATGCGGTGGGCAGTCGGTCAACACGACCGACTCGGCCGTGCGCATCACCCACATCCCCACGGGTATCGTCGTCGCGATGCAGGATGAGAAGTCGCAGCACAAAAACAAAGAGAAAGCGCTCAAAATTCTCAAAGCGCGTGTTTATGAAAAGCATCTGCAGGAGCAGCTGGCCGCCAGCAGCGCCGACCGCAAGGCACAGGTCGGTTCAGGCGACCGAAGCGAGCGCATCCGCACATACAACTACCCGCAGAACCGTATCACCGACCACCGTATCGGCCTGACACTCTACCGGCTGAACGAAATCATGGAGGGCGGGCTGCTCGACGAGATTATCGAGCCTCTCATCGCCCACTTCCAGGCCGAGGCGATCAAAGAAGCGGGACTTTGACCCGCTTTCGCTCGCACTGCTCCCATTATCTTATTGTAACCCTCTGTAAATCTCTTTGGAGAGCATGACCATCTCGTTGCCGAAGGCGATATTCGGTGCATTTTCCTGCAAATCGTAAAGATCCCATGCGTACTTTTCGATGGTTCGTTTCACCATATGCGTATATTTTTCGCCGAGTTGAGAATAGTGGGTCAGATAGGCTGCCGCGACAAACCCCCCGAACGGTTTTCCCGCTTTTCTCGCTTCATACCGCGCTTCCCTGAACGCTTTGTAGGCCCAGTGTCGGTTGAGATTGCGCATATAGGAGGCGATGGAGTCTTCGAGCGAGTCGAAGATGCGTATTTTGTAGCGCTCCCCCTCGGGACGGTTTTTCGGGACGATACCCCTTTTCCCCCAGGTCCACTCCCCGAAAAGATTGTTCGCTTCGCGGGCGAAACGGCTCTTCCCCCAGTTACTCTCGATGGAGGCCTGGGCAAGTACCATCGAAACGGGAACCGTATCGATTCGCTTGAGATACGCCTCTTTGTCATAGAGCGATTTGATGCGGTACTTTTTTGCCAGACGTTCGAGTCTTTTTATCTCATCCGGCGTGACGATGCCCTCTTTTTGAAATTTGGCAAAAAACGTCTCGACGAACCGACGCTCTTTTCCAATCTTCTCTTCCTCCTGCAAAATAAGCGGATAGAGAATTTTTACGAACATCTCTTTCTGCTTTTCGCTCTCTTTGATCGTATAGTATGTTTTTGGAAACGACTTGAACGCATCGGCAAAAAGAAGCGCCGAAGTCAGCAGAAATCCCGTTATCAGCTTAGTCAAAATCTCGCTCCATCATCGCGTCGAATGTATGACGCACTTCGCCTTTGAGTGTCAAGGTGTCCCCTTTTTTTGCAAGTTCAAGCCTTTCGCCGCTTGCAGGCATTACGGCGATGCAGTCACCCACTTTGCCTTCTTGGTTTCCGCGATAAAAGCACGCCGCCATTCCGGTTCCGCACGCCAATGTCTCGTTTTCCACGCCTCTTTCATACGTGCGGACACGAAGAAGGCCCCCTTCGATCGCTGCAATATTGACATTGGCATCGTATTGCCGGCGAAGCTCCCTCGCCTCCCGAAGATCGAAACTGTCGACCTTGTCAACGAATGCGACAAGATGAGGCACTCCCGTATCGACCAGCCACCATGTTTTTTCAAATGCTTCGATATTTTTGTCAATGATTTGCGGCGGTGTCAGCTCGCTGGTGACAATGCTGCCGTCAACTTCGGCTTCGATGACGCCGGCACCTGTCAAAAAACGCATCCGGTTCGGCGCCAGACCACGGCTGAAAGCGTAGTGTGCAGCGGCGCGGCTTCCGTTGCCGCACATGGCGGCGACACTGCCATCGGCATTGTAAAACTGCCACTCGAAGTCATATCTCTCATGCGGAAGCAGTACGATCAGCCCATCCGCACCCACGCCTTCTTGTCGATGACAAAGCGTTTGCGCCAATCCGTTTCGCTCTTTCTTGACAAAGGTATGAAATATGACAAAGTCGTTGCCGCTTGCAGAATATTTCGCTACGGTCATCACAGCCTCCCAACACTCCGGAGAGCCCGGAATAAAATTGGCGCGATTATACCATAGCTTAAGAGTTGCTTATATTAAGCGGGATTATTAATTGGATTACCTTGAATTGGTGATCTGGTTGAAGATGCGTTCCGTTTCACGCTGTAGATGTTTAAGGTTTTGGCTATTGTCGATGACCCATGTCGCCTTTTTTCGTTTCTCTTCGATATCGATCTGTGCATTCAGACGCGCTTCCGCCTCCTCTTCGCCAAGCCCTTCACGTTCGATCAGCCTCTTTTTCTGGGTTTCGCGCGGGGCATAGACGACGATGACCTTTTCGATCGGGTAACTGCCCGTTTCGAAAAAGAGGGGAATATCGACAATATACGGTCCTCCGAGCCTATCCTGAACTTCGCTCTGGCGGACAATCTCTTCACGGATTTTAGGATGCAGAAGCACCTCGAGCTGCTTGCGGGCCTCTTTGTCCGAGAAGATCAGCTGACCGAGTCGCTTGCGGTCGACCTTCCCGTCGGCGACATATTCGTCTCCGAAAAGTTCGGCCACCGCATCGGCTTCGTCGTCGAGTATCTGACGTGCGATCGCATCGGCATCGATGATGCGCAGGCCATAGAGCTTCAGAAGGTTGCAGGCGGTCGATTTGCCGCTGGCGATACCACCCGTGAGGGCGACTGCGTGCTTGAATGCCATTAGCGTTTGATATGCTCTTTCAAGAGATCGAATGTCGCAGTCGGCAGTGCGAACTGGGCGATATGGATATCGCTGTTATACCACTCGAATCCGTCGGTCAGGTCGGCACGCTGAAGATTGACATCGGCTGTCGGATGGAAAAACTTGCTGCCGAGTGCGAACCACTGTTCATTTCCGGTGCGAACCATCGAGGTGTAGCGGAACGGCATGACGATCTTGAACGCGTCGCAAAGGGCCGACAGCACCTCTTTGTGTCCTGCCATATCGAAAAGCTGGCTGCTTGCATCCATGACGACCAGACCTTTTTCTGTCAATATACGGTTGACATGTGCCATAACGGCTTTGTCATTGAGATAGATCTCGTCGAAACGGTTGACAATGACGATGTCGTACGTCCCCTCTTTCGCTTCGGCGAGAAACGAGAGTGTATCGCCAACCGTCAGATTGACACGCGCATCGTCGAACACCTTGTCGTAACGGCCGAAAGCTTTCGCCGCATCGACGATATCCTTGTCGCGCTCGACGACATCGATCGTGATATCTTTGTGTTTCAACAGCTCCGCCGCAATCGCTCCGTCTCCGCCATCGACGACGAGAACACGCCTGGGTTCCTCGTGTGAGCACATGGCGGTATGTGCCGCTATCTCGTGACGCATCATACTGTCGTGCTCGCAGTAGAGCGCCACATCGTCGGCGACAAGAATTTTTCCGAAATAACCAGAATCGAAAACTTCGACACCATCTCGCTCAAACAGCTTCTCTTTCACCTTGATTTCGTTTTTTACAATATCAACGACTCCCTGAGTCAACCACATATCTCGCTCCAGATTTTAAAATTGGAATGATTGTATCAAAATCGCTTTAAAGCGGTTTTAACTATCCGAAGATACTTTTTCCGGCAAGAAAGGATATAAATATAACCAGAAAGAGCGCGCCGAAACGATTGGTATAGCGTTTGTTGTTGATAAATATCGAAACAACGGTGCCGGCAAGTACAAAGAGGACCAAAATCCCGTAAAGGATGAAGATGAGCGCAACTCTCTCCTGAGGAAGCTCCATCTGCGGTTCTGTCAGGATAAAGGTCTGAACCACTGTCCAGAGGATCCAGACAAAGAGCATTATAGAGAACGAAAAAAGCCAAAATAGAAGCTGAACTTTACCGCTTTGTCTCACGATGAAAACCATCCAAAATATAAGTTGCATATAATAACGAAAAACTGTTAAGGAGAGAATATGAGTGCACTGGTAGAGTTTGCGATGTTTCCGACCGACAAAGGCGAGAGTGTAAGCGCTTATGTCAGCCGTATTATGAAAATTTTCAGGGAGCACGGTATCGAGCACCAGCTCACACCGATGGGTACCATTTTCGAATGCGATACGGTCGAAGAGGCTACAAACGTGATCAACCTCGCCTATTCCGTCCTGGAACCCGACTGCAACCGTGTCTATACGACGATCAAGATGGATATACGCAAAGGAAAATCGGGGCGGATGAGGCAGAAGATCGCTTCGATTCAAAAACATCTGTCCGATACTTAATATGATATAATTTTACAAATTTTTCGTAATGGAGGCAACACGATGTGTGCTGAAAAAGTTCAACGTATTTTGACCGCGATCATGCTTGGAATCGCCTTGATGTTCCTGGCGCAGGGCGCTGCAGGCGACGCCCTCTCTTTTAAAATCGGCGTAGCGTTGCAGGTCTTCATCATGATCATGATGCTGGTCTGGGCTTTCACCAACTTCTGCCCCTCTCTATGGTTCTTCAACAAAGTTTTCGGACCTTGCAAATGGGATAAAGAAAAGAGTGACGATGAGTAATGTCAGCTACAAAGACGCCGGTGTCGATATCGACGCGGGCAACGCTTTTGTCGAAGCGATCAAACCCGCCGTCAAGTCGACGTTCGACAAGAATGTGATCGGCGGTATCGGCTCGTTCGCCGGCGCCTACGCCCTGCCTGGAGGATACAAAGAGCCTGTGATGCTCGCCGCTACCGACGGCGTGGGAACGAAACTGAAACTCGCAATCGAGAGCAAGAAGCTGGACACGGTCGGTGTCGACCTTGTCGCGATGTGTGTCAACGATCTCATCTGCAACTTCGGAACCCCCCTCTTCTTCCTCGACTACTACGCCACGGGCAAACTGAAAGTCGAAGATGCCAAAGCGGTCGTCGAAGGGATCGCGGAAGGGTGCCGCCAGAGCGAATGCGCCCTGATCGGCGGCGAAACGGCGGAGATGCCCGGAATGTACAGCGAAGAAGATTTCGATCTCGCCGGCTTTTCGGTCGGTATCGCCGAAAAGAGCGAAATGAACCGACTCGCTCATGTCAAAGAGGGAGACCTCCTTGTCGCCCTGCCGAGCAGCGGCATCCACTCCAACGGTTTTTCACTCGTTCGAAAACTTCTTTTTGAAAAACTGGACATGCAATTTGACGACGAGTTCGACGGCAAACCGCTCATCGACACGCTGCTGACACCGACGCGCATCTATGTCAAGACTTTCAAAGCGCTGAAAGAGCGCATCAACGCGCTCGCACACATCACCGGTGGGGGATTGGTCGAAAATTTGCCACGCGTACTGCCCGAAAACATGCACGCCGTCATCGATACCTCCAAAATCAAAGTGCTTCCGATCTTCGAACTGATCGGCAAACATGTCGAGAAAGAGGAGATGTTTAGAACTTTCAATATGGGTGTGGGTATGGTACTTGTC
This sequence comes from Hydrogenimonas cancrithermarum, assembly GCF_030296055.1. Taxonomy (NCBI): domain Bacteria; kingdom Pseudomonadati; phylum Campylobacterota; class Epsilonproteobacteria; order Campylobacterales; family Hydrogenimonadaceae; genus Hydrogenimonas; species Hydrogenimonas cancrithermarum. The sequence continues at coordinate 1,443,851 of NZ_AP027370.1, read as the reverse complement.
GTCAGTCCGGAACATGTTGAGAGCGTTCTTGCCGATAGCGACGGATATCTCATCGGCGAGTTGAAACTGGGCGAAAAAGGTGTCACACTCTTTTGATCTACATCGTCTCAAAAATCTTCACCGCCTTTTTCCTGCCGCCGGGGCTTTTCATCACCATTCTGGCGGCTTCGGCATTTTTTGCCAAAAAACTCCGATGGCTGCTTGCCGCAGCCGCGCTCTTTCTTTACGGGCTCAGCATTCACCCGATCGCCGACAGACTTCTCGCTTTTTATGAAGCGCCCTTCATATCCACCCAGCTCCCCGATCATGCAGATGCCGTCGTCACGCTCGGAGGAGGCAATAGGAGAGGTACGCCGATACCCCTTATGGACGAGTCTTTCAAACGGGCGATCTATGGCCTTAGCATTGCGAAAAAAATGGACATACCCGTTATCGTAAGCGGAAACGGAGAAGATGGCTACAACGAGTTTCTGGCGCTTCTCGATTCCCTTGAAACGCTGCAGCCGATCTTGAAAGCGGACCTCAACGTATCGGACCACTTCACCGACCACTTTGCCATCATCGGAGAGACCAAAAGCCACGACACCTATGAAAACGCCCAGTTGACGATGAAAATGATCGGCAAAAAGGAACCGGTTATCGTCGTTGTCACTTCCGCCTACCATATGAAACGTGCTTTGGCGCTTTTCCGGCTCGCCGGTGCGAAAAACCTCTATCCGGCTGCAACCAATTTCTATACGGACATCGATAAAAAAGGGGTTCAGTCGACCGATCTCTTCCCATCGATGTGGGCATTGTTAAACAGCTATCGCGCCATGCATGAATTTTTCGGTTCGATAAAAGTGAAACTGAGAGAGATGAAAAACAAGTAGGAATGGCGCGGTGGACGAGACTCGAACTCGCGACCCCCGCCGTGACAGGGCGGTATTCTAACCAACTGAACTACCACCGCACCAAAGAATAGACAGATAGAAATTATCGTGGTGACCCGTGTTGGATTCGAACCAACGGCCCATTCCTTAAAAGGGAATTGCTCTACCAGCTGAGCTAACGGGTCATATGAGACCGAAATTATACCTCAAAATCTTTAAAATTTGATTATAAATCTGTTTTTCTTCCCTTCATATCTGTATTCGAACCTAAAACCGTGCGCTTTGGCGATCATATCAACAATGTAAAGACCGAGCCCAAGACCGCTGATCGCCTCGTTCCCCTGTGTATAGGGCTGAATATAGTAACTCAGCGGGTACTCCAGTGGATTGCCGCTGCTTTCGACGACGATCCCTTCTTTACCGGCGGCAAGATGGAAGCTCCGATCGGAGGAGTATTTGACCGCATTGTCGATCAGATTTTTGAGTGCGATACTCAAAAGCTTGAAATCGGCTTCGATACGCACGGGGGCGATATCGTAACTGCCGCGCTCTTTTTCGATCATCGCCAGATCGATCGCCTGGTCGACCAAATCCTCCATCGTCACGGGGCGGATTTTTAGCGGGAACTTTCCGCTACTGAGCTGTTCGATCGTTCCAAATTCGCTGATTGTACTGTCCAGGCGCATAAAGATGCGTTCGAGCCGCTCCTTCTGTTTCGATTCGGGCAGCATCTGAACTGTCAGCAACCCCTTGGTCAGAGGCGTCTTCAGCTCATGCATGATATTTCTGATAAATAGGTTTCTGGAGTTGATCAACATACGGATACGTCCGATCGCTTCGTCTATCGCCTGAGAGACCTGCGCAATTTCGTCGCTTCCTTCGATCTTGCAATGGATATCGAGCTCTCCCTCTCCAAACTTTCGAATGCACTGCTGGAGCGACTTGAGCGGCCTCAACTTGAACCAGATGGCCCAGAAGATCATCAGCATGACAAACGCCGTCAGAACGAAGTAGACCCATACGACTTTGGGATCATACGGTCTATACCTCTCATCTTCGAAGAGTATCAACCGTCCGAAGGCATTGATCAGAAGATAGATGTGGCCCTCTTTTTGAAGCATATCGATAAACCCGAACGGTGTCGGCTGACGCCCTAGAAGTTTCGCACCCTTGAGCAGCCTGATTCCATCTTTTTCATCTTTGACCCACTTCATTCCGTACTTTCGGGCCGTCTCTTCGATCTGTTCGGCCATGTTGCCCCGCTCGAGCCGCAGCAGGATATTTTGTGCAAAGAGGATATTTCGCTGCACCATCATCTGCGAATGGCGATACTTGTCGTTGACGCCGTAGAAGTAGAAAGCCGTACCGGCCGCGAGAAAGGCGATCGCGAAAATCGCCGCGATAAAGACGAAAATCGAAACGCGTCTCATGGAGTGAGCCGGTACCCCAGCCCGCGAACTGACCGTATGAAGCGTGGCTGCTTGGGATTGTCTTCCAGTTTGTGCCGGATACGGCTGATGATGACGTCGATGCTCTTGAGCGAACTCTCTTCATGAATCGCATCGACACTGTAGATGAGGTCTTCTCTGGAGACCACCTCGTTGGCATGTTCGAGCAAATAGGCGAGAATGCCGTATTCGGCTGCGGTCAGATGGAGCGGCTCCCCCCGGAAATAGATCATTTTCGTCACCGGATCGAGCTTCAGTTCGCTCCCCTTTTGCCCCTCGTCGCTCTTTTCTCGCCCGATGCGGCGGAGAATCGTCTTGATGCGGGCCACCAGCTCTCTGGGGTCGTAGGGCTTGGGGAGGTAGTCGTCGGCCCCCTTTTCGAGCCCCACGATCTTGTCGGTCAGATCGTTTCTGGCAGAGGAGATGATAATGGGGATGTTGTTTTTTTTGCGGATCTGTTCGCACACCTCCAGGCCGTCCATACCCGGAAGCGTAAGGTCGAGGATCACCAGGTCGAACGGTTGCGTTTCGAGTTCGCTCAGACCCAAAAAAGGATCGGAGACGCTTACCGTTTCGATGTTGAAACGCTGCAGATATTCGCTCAGAATCTCCGCAAGCTCTTCATCGTCCTCGATCATCAACACCTTGACCATGTCTCTCCCTAATCGACGACCAGAATGCGGATCATGCCTCTTCGATTGATATAGACCCGTTTGCTTCCGGGATATTTCTTCATCGCACGCTCGACATCGGCCACATCTTTGATCATCGTATCTTCAATCTGAATGATAATGTCTCCGGGCATAAAACCCGCTTTATCGGCTTTGCTCTCCGGTTTCACTTCGGAGACGATCACACCTTGAATATCATCGGGAATACCGATCTGATTTCGAATCTGCGGTGTGATATTCTGCAATGTCAACCCGTCGACAAACCCTTTGTCCCCTTCGACTTTGAGTTTGGACTCCGGAAATTTCGCCAGCTTCACTTTAATCGTTTTGACACTTTTGTTGCGTTCATATGTGAGTGTCACCTCTTTGCCAGGCGGAATCGACCCGATCGCGTTTTTCAGATCGCTGGCATCCTTGATCGGTGTCTCGTCGACTTTGATAATCAGGTCGCCGCGCCTCAGGCCCGCCTTGGCGGCGGGGGCATCCTTCTCGACATCGAGGATAACGGCACCCTCCTTGTTTTTGTAGACTTTTTGCAGATCGGGGGTCAGATTACTGATACTGACACCAAGGTAGCCATACTCCACTTTACCGTGTTCGATCAACTGCGTCGCCACGCGTTTGACCATATTGACGGGGATCGCGAATCCGATCCCGTTATTGGCACCGCTGCGGGTGATGATGGCACTGTTGATACCGATCAGAACGCCACGGCTGTCGACCAGCGCCCCGCCACTGTTGCCCGGGTTGATCGCCGCATCGGTCTGGATGAAATTTTCGTACTGGTTGATCCCGACACTGTCTTTTCCAAGTGCCGAAATGATTCCCTGGCTCACGCTCTCTCCGACTCCGAAAGGGTTGCCGATGGCGAAGACCAGGTCACCGGTTTTCAGCGCATCGGAATCGCCCACCTGGATTGTCGGAAGATCTCGCGCATCGATCTTGATGACGGCGATATCGGTTTTCGGATCGCTCCCGACAATCTTCGCCGTATACTCTTTGGAGCTTCCCGGAAGGGTTACATGCACCTCATCGGCCCCGTCGACGACATGGTTGTTTGTGATGATGTAACCGTCCGAAGTGACGACGACACCGGACCCCAGAGACCTTTGGATACGTTCTCTGGGCATCATCTGCCCGAATGGCATATTGAAAAACTGTCGGAAGAAGGGGTCCATAAACGCCTGCGGGATATTCTGGCGCACCCGTTTTTTGGCCGAAATGTTGACGACGCATTTGCTCGCATGCTCGATCGCCCTGTTGAACGACAGAACCTTGCCCGCTTCCGGCATCACCCGAGTCGCGGCCGGAGCCTCTTTGAAGTTTATGCTTCCCGCCATCAGCGAAGCTGCCAATACGGTAGAAACAAGCAATGTTTTTTGAATCATTGTGAAACGCTCCTTTGTTATGTTGGTTCATACGTAAACTCCGGGCGAAACTGAAATGTCAGGAAAGGAGGCAGCATTGAAAGGGAGTAAGGATGAACCGCCCGGAGTTTGCGTATGAACCAAATGCCTGGGAGTATTGTACAAAGAGGTTGGTAAACCCTGTACAACGATTCGTAAACGGAAAGTAAATAGCACGTTCGCAAATGCTATAATTCCGCTATCTCAATCCAAGGGATTCTACGTGCCACCCATTATAAAAAAAGTGATCGCGGTTTTTACGCTTCTTGTTCTCGTCAACGTCGGTTTCGCCTGGTACGGCCAGGCGAGTTTCGAAGCCACCCTCAAAACGCTCGGCAAAGCCTTTGTCGAGAACAACGCCACGGCCACCGAAAACGACAACCTTCCCGACACGATCGAAAAGTATCTCGCAGCCACCCGGGCCGATCGAAGCGATTACACAACTCTCGCTCTGCAGTTTGACGGCGACTACTACAAAAAGCCCTCCAAAGCGATGCAGATGCATGCCCTCGCGCTGCTGCGCCCCACGCCCGATATGCTCTGGGGCATCCGTCTGAGCAGTAACCCCATCGTCACGTTCAATGCCATCGAAACATACCACACGGGTCGCGCGACGATGCAGATGCTGCTCTTTGGGATCATTCCCACCGGAGAGCTCGAAGGTGAACGCTTCGCACGCTCGGAGCTCGCACGCGTGCTGGCCTACGCCGTTTTCAACCCACGCCTGCTTCCGTGCGGCTGCATCAGCTACGAATCGATCGATGCGACACACACCAAAGCGACGATCCGTGACGGCAATATCAGTGCCTCCGTCACTTTCATCAGCGATGAGAACGGTCGGATTGTCGAAATTCAAAGCAGTGACAGAGCCCGCCCACTCAAGAGAGAGCTACTGCCTACCCAGTGGCGCATGGCGATCCGAAGCTATGGAGACTACGACGGGCTTCTTCTGCCCAAAGAGGTTCAAGAAGATTGGATCGTCGATGGCCGGGCGATCCCCTGCAGCCGCTATACCCTGACCTCCGCGGAACGGCTATGACCATACGGTACCGCTTTACCGATCGCCACGGCGGTACCGGCAGTCCACCTTACGATACCTTCAACCTCGCCCGTCATGTCGGAGACCATCCTGCCGACGTCTCCCGTAACCGTGCCCGCTTGAAAGAGAATCTCGGTATGGAAACCATCGTCTGGATGGAGCAGGTACACGGTGCCCGTATCGAAGTCGTCACGTCAATGCATCTCGAAACGGTTCCTGCCTGCGATGCCATCGTCACTGACAACCCCGACATCGCGCTGGCGGTCATGGTCGCCGACTGCATCCCGATTTTGATGTATGACGCAACCAAAGGCGTCGTCGCTGCCGTCCATGCAGGGCGCAACGGCACCTTCTTGAAGATCGCTCCCAAAACGGTACGAACGTTACAGGAACGGTTCGGCTGCACTCCAACCGACATACGGGTGGTCATGGGCCCCTCCATTCATGCCTGCTGTTACGAAATCGGCGACGATCTTGCCGCCGTCGTTGAAAAAAACTTCGGAAAAGGATATATGAACGGTCGATCACTCGATCTGCAGAAGCTCAATCGTGACCAGCTGACCGAAGCCGGAGTGGGGGAGGGGAATATCGAGATTTCCGAGGTCTGCACCTGCTGTGACCACGACTACTTCTCCTATCGGAGAGAGGGGACGACGGGAAGATTCGCCGGGGTTATCTGGATGGAAGGTTGAGAACTACTTTCCGTTCGTTCCGATACTTCGAATTTTATCGAGCCACTCGTCCAACCGTTTTTCAAACCCGATCCCTTTCGATTCGTAAAATCTCATGGGCTTCGCCAAGTAATCCTGCTTCACCCAGCCGCCGAAATCGTGCGGGTAGAGGTACCCTTTGTGCAGCGGACTTCGAAGATGTTCCGGAACGGGAAGCAGCGTACCGCCCTCGATACATTTCATCGCTTTGTTGATCGCCGTATAGGCGGCATTGGACTTGGGCGAAGAGGCCAGATAGACCAGGCACTGCGAGAGAACGATGCGTGCCTCCGGATAGCCGATACGGCTCACTGCCGTCATTGTATCGACAGCGATACCAAGCGCGTTGGGGTTGGCGTTGCCGATATCCTCGCTCGCGAAAATCACCATACGTCGCGCGATGAATTCAGGCGGTTCGCCGCCGGCGATGAGGCGTGCCATCCAATAGAGTGCCGCATCGACATCGCTACCACGCATACTCTTGATCATCGCGCTGATGAGATTGTAATGGGTGTCGCCGCTGTTGCTTCCGTCATGCAGGGCGGAGGGGCGAAGGTTTTTGAGCGTTTCGAACGTGACATGCGTATCGATCGAGACCGCCGCATCGAGCAGGTTGAGCATCGCCCGCATATCGCCGCCGCTGGAATCGATCAGGTAGGTTTCGGCCTCCTTGTCGAGCTCCACCCCCTCTCTCTTCACCACCTTCTGAAGCATCGCCATCAGGTCTTCGGCTCTCAACGCCTTGAACTCGAACAGAAGCGAGCGCGACCGCATCGCCGCAGTCAGCGAAAAGTAGGGGTTTTCGGTCGATGCTCCGATGATAAGTGCGTCGTAACGCTCCATAAAGGGCAGAAGCACTTCCTGCTGTGTCTTAGACAGCCTGTGAACCTCGTCGATGAAAACAAGCGGTTTTCTGAGCGCCTGGGCGTACTGTTTGAAGATAGTGCGCAGATCGTCGATTTTGAGGGTCGTGGCATTGAGTTCGTAGAAGGGCCGGTCGAGCTGTTCGGCGATGATGCGCGCGAGAGTCGTTTTCCCGACACCTGGCGGGCCGTAGAAGAAGCTGTGCTGAAGGGCATCCCCCTCGATCAGGCGTCGAAGCGGTGCCGACGGAGAAAGCAGATGCTCCTGTCCGATAAAATCTTCGAGCGACTTCGGACGGTAGAGGAGGGCATAGTTTATGGAACCCATCTCAAAATCCCCCCACGGACGGTAATGGAAGCGATTTTGCTTCCTGTTGCGACGGTTCGACGCAGGCGTGGCCAAAGCCACGTCAAGGAGAACCAACAAAAAGAGGGGGCAAAAGCGCTCCGCCCCTCGAGGTGACCGTCAAAAGGCACGCTGACTTCGTTGAAAGGCTTGAACGTAGCTTCGGCTATGCCCTGCGCCTTTCGCCTCGTCATCCCACCTTTTGACGGCCATTCCCGTTCGTGGGGGCTTTTGAAATGGGTTCTACCCATTGACGACTTGGACAATCACTTTGCGCTCCCTGGGGCCGTCGAATTCGCACAAAAATATCCCCTGCCACTCTCCGAGCTTCAGCTTGGCATTCTCCATCGGGACGACGACGCGCGCACCGCAAAGTGCCGACTTGATATGGGCCGCGGCATTCTCTCCCTGGTGGTGATAGGGATGCTTGGCCGGCGCGACACGTCCGAGCGCTTCGAGAAAATCGCGGCGAAGCTTCGGATCGATATTTTCAAAAAGGATGATGCTGGCGGTCGTGTGGGGGACGAATACCGTCACAAGCCCGCTTTTGATTCCCTTTTTGATCACCGCTTCGTGTACCATTTCGGTAATATCTATCATCTCCGACGTATGTTTGGTCTGCAGAACGATTTCCATCATGAATTCTCCTCTTCTTCTCTATTCTTGGTCTCTTTGCGCGTCAGATACTCCGCCTCCTGCTGCGCTTTGATGAACGCATGCAGGTCGTCATACTCTTTCTGGCTCAGGTAGCGGGTTTTGCCTTTGGGCAGGTTGTTGAGGCTGATCCCTCCGAAACTGATGCGATGCAGGTCGAGCACCTCACGGTCGAAGTGGCCGAAGAAGCGGCGCAGTTCGCGGTTCTTCCCCTCGCCGATCGCCACACGGATCTTGGAGTAGTTGGATTCGTTTTTCAGAATCTGGTAGGCGAAGAAGGGGGCGAACTCCATCTCTTCGATGGTGCTCTTTTCGTGCGCCCCCTTTTTGCCCCGAATCTTCATCCCCTCCTGCATCGCCTTCTCCATCGCGTGGGTGATGGAGCCGCGGATTTTGAGGTTGTAGACACGCTCGAGATTGCTCCGCATCAGAATGTCGGCGACGCGGGGCGAGTCGGTCAGCAGCAGCAACCCTTCGCTTGCGAAATCCAGTCGTCCGATCGGCACGAAATGCGCATACCTTTTGGGCAACGAATCGTAAATTGTCTTGCGCCCTTTGGGGTCCTTTTTGGTGACCAGCTCCCCTTTGGGCTTGTGATAGACGATCACCGTCATCTCGTGCATCGATTTGGGCTTGATATAACGGCCGTTCAGCTTGACCTTGTCGCCCTCTTTGACTTTGGTCGACAGATCGGTCACCACTTTCCCGTTGACTTCGACACGCCCCGATTCGATAAGCTTGTCCGCTTCACGCCGCGAATACTTGGTATTGTGGGAGAGAAATTTGTTGAGCCGGATCTCTTTTTCGGCTTTGGCCAGCTGTTGGCTCATCGTTTGATTCCTGCTTCTACCAGATCGTGCAGGTGCAGCACACCCTTCACGCGTCCCGCCTCGTCGAGGATCGGGAGCATCTGGATTTTATAGTTTTCTATCAGCTCCAGCGCTTCGGCTGCGAGCATCCTTTCGTTTCGGCACGTTTTGGGCGAGAGGTTGGCATAATCGATCGCTTCGCTCTCAATCGAGAAATCCGGTTTCATCAACGCACGCCGAACATCGCCGTCGCTCAGCACGCCAACCAGCCTGTCGTCTTTATCGACAATCAGCACATTGCCCAAGCGCCCTTCGCTCATCACGACGACCGCCTCTTTCAACGGTGTCTCGGGAGAGATTTTAGGAAGGTTTCTTTTGCGCATCAGATCCTCTATTTTGACGAAAAGTCGCTTTCCGAGCGATCCGCCGGGGTGAAACGAGGCAAAATCTTCGGCTTTGAAGTCGCGTTTCTTCATCAGCGTCACCGCCAAGGCGTCACCGAGCGCAAGGGTGAGCGTCGTGGAGGAAGTGGGGGCGGCCCCCAGCGGACACGCCTCCTTGTCGACATAGATCGACAAAAAGACGTCGCCGTACTGCGCCAGTGTGGAATCGGGTTTTCCCGCCATCGCGATCAGCGGAATGTCGAACCGCTTGATATGCGGCAGGATTTTGATCAGTTCTTCGCTCTCGCCGCTGTAGCTGATCGCCAGAACCGAATCGTCGGGCCCGATCATCCCCAGGTCGCCGTGCAGCGCTTCCGTCGGATGAATGAAAAAGCTCGGCGTTCCGGTACTCGCCAGTGTCGCGGCAATTTTGGCACCGATCAACCCGGATTTTCCAACGCCGGTGATGATACATTTGCCCTTCGTCCCGTACATGATTTCGACCGCTTTGTCAAAGGCATCGTCGATACGCTCCATCGCATCCAGAAGCGCATCCGCTTCTGTCTTCAATACCTCTTTGGCGATTTCCTGCGGATTCATCGGTTTCCTCGAATGACTTTTACTCTTTTCATAATATAGATTTTATCATAGTTCAGAAGAAGAGGGCTGCGCCCCCCTTCGAGAGAGTTATATGACATATATCGTCGGAACGATCAGCGGATAGCGCTTCATTTTCCGAAGCACGTGTTTGCGCACCGCCTGACGGATGTCGTTCTCGATCGTTCGGGTGTCGAGCTCTTCCGAATCTTTCTGGTGCGCCATATAGGTTTCGATGATCGCTTCGATCTCTTTGGCGAATTTCCTGTCGTCTTTGTCGGCAACCAGCCCGAAACTGCTGACGCGCGGATGGCCGACGAGCTTGTGCGTGCGCTGGTCGATCTGCGCGACGATCATGATGATCCCCTCGGTCGCCAGCTTCTGCCGGTCGATGACGATATCGTTTTCGATCTCGCTGTTGGCCTGGTTGTCGATGTAGGTCTTGCCCGTCTTGATCGTTTTGACCTTTTTGAGATACTTCGTCGTCAGTTCGACCTGGTCACCATCGCTCATCAGGAGAATGTTGCGTTCGTCGACACCGCACTGAACCGCCGTTTTGGCGTGGCGGGCGATGTGGTTGTACTCACCGTGGACAGGAAGGAAGAACTTCGGCTGCGTCAAGCGAAGCATCAGCTTCTGCTCCTCCTGCGCCGCGTGGCCGGAGACGTGGATTTCGCTGAAATCCTGGTAGGCGACGGTCGCACCGGCACGCATCAAGTGGTTCATGACCCGTGAAACACTCGCCTCGTTACCCGGAATCGCCTTGGCCGAGATGATAATCGTATCGCTCGGCTTGATTTTGATGTGGCGGTGTTCGTCCGTGGCCATACGGTAAAGCGCACTCATCGGTTCGCCCTGGCTCCCGGTCGTGACGATCAGCACCTCGTTGTCGCTGTATCGTACCACCTCGTGCGCATCAATGAAGATATCTTCGGGAATATCGATGTATCCAAGTTGTCTGGCTGTCTCGAGGTTTCGCTCCATCGATCGGCCGATAACGGCGACCTTTCGGTTATATTTGATCCCGTGTTCGATCGCCTGATAGACGCGGTGGACGTTGGAGGAGAAGGTGGACATGATGACACGTCCCTTCGCTTTCGCAAAAAGGTGGTCGAACGTCGGCCCCACCGTTTTCTCGCTTCGTGTAATTCCCGGTTTGTGGGAGTTGGTACTGTCCGAAAGCAGGCAGAGTACGCCTTCTTCGCCATATTGCGCCAAACGGTGCAGGTCGGCAGGATAGTTGTCGACCGGCGTATGGTCGATTTTGAAGTCTCCAGTGTGGATGATGATACCGGCAGGCGTTCGGATGGCGAGCGAGGAGGCATCGATGATCGAGTGGGTCATGTGGAGCCACTCGACCTCGAAATCCCCGATCTTGATCGGCTTGCGTTTCTCGATAAAGCGGAAATACTTCTTGTCGTTTTTGAGGCCATGCTCGTCGAACTTGTTGGAGATCATCCCCAGCGGAAGCGGCGTGCCGTAGATCGGGAATTTCAACTCTTTGAAGAGGTAGGGCACCGCACCGATATGGTCTTCGTGCGCATGGGTGATGACGATACCGTCGATTTTGTCCTTGATCGTGTGCAGATAGCTGAAATCGGGGACAAGAATATCGACACCGTGCATCTCTTCTGTCGGGAAGCTCATCCCGACATCGATGACGATCGCACTCTTTTCGGTTTCGAGTACCGCCATGTTGCCACCGATCTCGCCAAGGCCGCCAAGCGGCGTAAACCGGACACGTGCTTTGTTGTTGACATCGATCTTGGCGGCGGTATTGAGGCGCTCTTCATGAACGGCTTTGTTCGCCGCTATCGCCTGGTTGATGTCGGTATAGACACCGTTGCCGCTGCGCTGTACGTTGGCGGGTGTTTTGTAGTGCGCTTCGGTGTTGCGTCCGTTTCCACGTCCTCTGCCACGCTGTCCTCCACGTCCGCGCTGTCCTCCTCCGCGTTGCTGGGGGTTTCGCGAACGGTTCGAACTATTCGACTGGCTTTCGCTTCGCGGCGTACCGGATGCGCGCTTTTCACCGCTCTGGCTTTGCTGCTGACCGCCGCTGTTTCGTGGACGTCGCGGTCGTCTGTTTTGTCGATTTTGGTTATTGCTGTTTTGCGGTTTTTCGCCGCTGTTGTCACTGTTGTTATTGTTGTTGGGTTGGTTTCCCGGAGTTTTCTTCTCTTCCATCAATATCACCTTTTAAAATTTTATATAGGTGGTGATAGAGGGATGTTTCCACTTCATGCGGACGGACAGAGGGGCCCAGGTCCAGTGAGTCAAGAGCCGCTACTACATCTTTTTTATCAAAACGGGCCGAAAGATTTTTGGCCAGCGTTTTGCGCGGCTGGGTAAAGGCCGTCTTCAAAAAAGTCTCGAATTCCGAATCGTCTAGTGTCCTCTTCTTGACAATCCGAAGAACCGACGACATCACTTTGGGTGCTGGAACGAAAGACTCCGGGGGCACATCGAAGCAGAGATGTACCTCACCGGCGCTCTGCGCCAGTACGGCGAGGGCCGAAAAAGCTTTTTGCCCCGGTTGAGCGCTGAACTTTTCGGCAACCTCTTTTTGCACCATGACCAGCAAGCTTTTACAGTTCGGGTCTTTCAAGGCACGCAAAATGATATTCGTCGCAATGTAATAGGGGAGGTTGGCGACCATGTGGTAAGGCCGGTCTTCCAAACTCTCTTGATCCCAGTGGCTCAGAACATCTGTGCAACGGAGCTTCAGCCTTCCATCGGATATGACTGCATCGAAACGCCTGCGCAAATGCTCACAAAGGTCTTTGTCCACCTCATAAGCGGTGACATCCTTAATCTCGACCAGGTATCTGGTCAAATCACCTAATCCAGGCCCAATCTCCACGACCGGGTCGTCGTCGTTGGGCATCGATTCGATGATCTTGTGCAAAACGGTTTCATCTTTTAGAAAATTCTGTCCAAACTTCTTTTTGGCGATTTTCTCACCGTCGACACGAGAATTGGTGTTAATCATACTGAAACTTTTCTTAAATTTAGATTACATTTTTTAAAAAATGCTTAAAAACATTCCTCTTTTGAAAAGGGATGCGATATAATGCGGGCATTATTATACACCATTTACGAAGAGTCAAAAATTGGAAACATTTGCAAAACGTATCATTCCATGCCTCGATGTCAAAGATGGCCGCGTCGTCAAAGGCGTCAACTTCGTCGGGCTCAAAGATGCAGGCGACCCGGTCGAGGTGGCCAAACGTTACAACGAAGAAGGTGCCGACGAGGTAACTTTTCTCGATATCACGGCCAGTCATGAAAACCGCGACACGATCGTCCACATTGTCGAAGAGGTGGCGAAAGAGGTCTTCATTCCGCTAACCGTAGGCGGTGGCATTCGTAAACTCGAAGACATCTATGCACTCCTCAATGTCGGATGCGACAAAGTGAGTGTCAACTCCGCTGCGATCAAACGGCCGGAGTTCATCGACGAAGGGGCCAAACGCTTCGGCTCGCAATGCATTGTCGTCGCGATCGACGCCAAACGTGTCGCACCGGGAAAATGGAATGTTTTCATCAACGGCGGCCGCATCGATACGGGTATCGATGTCCTGGCATGGGCGAAAGAGGTCGTCGACCGGGGAGCGGGAGAGATTCTTCTTACCTCCATGGATGCAGACGGCACCAAGGCGGGGTATGACAACAGGCTCAACAACATGGTAAGTCGTGCCGTCAACGTTCCGGTCATTGCAAGTGGAGGGGCGGGAACGATGGAGCATATCAAAGACGCTTTCGAAGCGGGAGCAGACGCCGCACTGGCTGCCTCCATTTTCCACTTTCGGGAGATCGATATCATGGATCTCAAACGCTACCTGCACGACAACAACATACCGGTCCGTCTATGATTCTCTGTGCCGGCAACAATGAAACGTTCTCTTTCGCAACACCGATCGGTATCGGTCTTTGTGAAAGTTCCGTCAACCTGACACGCCTGGTACTGATGAACCCGCCGGAATTCCTTCTCTTCATAGGAAGTGCCGGGAGTTACGGCAATTTTGAAATTTTCGACATCGTCGAATCCAAAGCAGCCAGCCAGGTCGAACTCTCGTATCTGATGAACAAAAGCTACACGCCGCTGGAGAACAATGTGATCGTTTCGGATGAAAATGTTTCACGTGAAACACCGCTGTCGAAACTCGCCAATGCGAAGAGGCCGATCATCGTCAACTCGAGCAACTACATCACGACCGACTTCGAATTGGCACGGCGGTTCAACAAATTCGGAATCGGCCTTGAGAATATGGAGTTCTACTCGGTGATGCAGGTCGCACAGACGTTCAACATTCCGTGCGGCGGAATTTTCGTAATTACGAACAGATGCGACGAGAATGCTCATCGGGACTTTCTTTCCAATCATGACGAAGCGATGCGTCGTCTCGTCGAACATATCAAAACGAGGATACCAAAACTTGAAACCATCCATTCTTGATTACACCCAGACAGAACTCGAGGAGATGTTCCCGCCGAAGTTCAGGGCAAAGCAGATCTACAACTGGATCTACCAGCAACATGTCGGCTCCTTTCTGGAGATGGCGAATATCCCCAAAAAACTTCGGGAAGAGCTTGAAGAGAACTACCTGATCTCGCCACTGAAAGTCGTACAAAAACAGAAAAGCAGCGACGGGAGCATCAAATACCTTTTCGAACTTCAAGACGGCCATACAGTCGAATCGGTACTCCTGAAGATGAAAGATGCGGAGTATGACGAAAATGGCGACCTGGTGCATCATGCGAAATATACCGTCTGTGTCTCGAGCCAGGTGGGATGCAAGGTCGGATGCGCTTTCTGTTTGACAGCCAAAGGGGGATTTATCCGTAATCTGACCCCGGGAGAGATAGTCGGGCAGGTACTCGAGATCAAGAAGGACAATGAGATCGCAAGCAACAGACGCGTCAACATTGTCTACATGGGTATGGGCGAACCCCTCGACAATCTCGACAACCTTGCCAAAGCCATAAAGATATTCGGAAACGAAAATGGACTCAGTATCTCTCCAAAACGTCAGACAGTGTCAACAAGTGGCATCAGCTCCAAGATAAAAAAGCTCGGTGAAATGGATCTTGGCGTGCAGTTGGCAATCAGTCTTCATGCTGTTGACGATGCGTTAAGGGAAGAGCTTATTCCCATGAACAAAGCGTACAATATTGCATCGATTATCGAAGCTGTAAAGGCTTTCCCCGTCAACACGAGAAAGCGCGTCATGTTTGAATATCTTGTCATAAAAGATGTCAACGATGATGTCGAAAGCGCCAAAACATTGATCAAACTCCTCGAGGGAATCAAGGCAAAGGTCAATCTCATCTATTTCAATCCCTACCCCGGCACGGATTTCGAGCGCCCCGAACCCGAAACGATGCAGAAATTCCAGAAGTATCTTCTCGATCGGGGGGTATTGTGCACCGTCCGCGAATCAAAAGGACTCGATATCAGTGCCGCATGCGGTCAACTGCGGGAACAGGAGCTCTCCGGTGAAAGCCCAAAGGAACAAAAATGAGTTTTATCGATTATGCGTTGATCATCTTTCTAATTATCGTTGTCATTGTCGGAGTAGGTGGCTTTTTCATCGCACTCAAAGATTAGAAACTGCGTTGCGGAGCTGCCTCATACCATTAGGGACGGGCAAATCAGATATCGATCGCATTGAACCGTTCAGAAGATTTGACGATCATCTCTTTCAACGACTCGAAATCGAAACGCGATGAGAGATGATAAGTCGTACCGCCGTATTCAAAACATAGCGTCTGCGCATGCAGAAGGAGACGTTTCGCCCCCATATAATAAAGCCTCTCCTCATCCGTAAGCACTTTGTCCAGATATTTGATTGCAATCTCGGTCGGTACACCGTAGATCGGATCACCGATTATCGGATGTTTCACGTGAAACAGATGAACGCGTATCTGATGTTGTCGACCGGTGTGCGGAAAGGCATGAATAAGTGTGGCGTCATGTATCGAATCGTATTCGATAGGCTCGAAATGGGTCAGTGCATGCTTGCCCTCGGGATGAACGATCATTTTAAGCTTTATCGTGGAAAAATCGTTGTTTTGCCTAAGCGGAACATCGACATCGAATGGCTTGTCGATTTTTCCGCGTACCCATGCAAGATAACTCTTTTTGACACCTCGCCCTTCGAACATCATTTTGAGAGAACGTTCCGAACGTTTGTTACGGCTCACTAGAAGCAATCCGCTCGTCTCCATGTCGATTCGATGGATCGCATTGGCCTCTTCCCCATAGATGTGGCGGATGTCATCCAGAAGAGAGTAGGGGGTGCGATGGGTGGTGGGGTGGACGAGTGTGCCGCTTGGCTTGTCGAAGATACCAAAGTCTGGTGTCGTGAAAATCGGCCTCTCCCCACGCGTTTCCGGGACGAACACTTTTATCTGAATTTGGCCTTCTATGCGTTGGCCGCTGTGGCGGACGACCTCTCCATCGACGACAAGCCTACCCGTCGCCACGATTTTTTGTGCTTCGCCCTGCTTGACGCCCAATTGACGCATCAGAAAAAGAAATGCTGGAATCGGTTCTTTTGCGAAATAATCTCTGTTAATAAAACCCACGTAATCTTCCTCGAAATTTTTTACCTCTTTTTAACACATATTTCTATAAAATATCTACTTAAAAGTATAGACTTCTTACATAATCCAACATGCCTCCATAGAAGAAGTCTAATAACTGACGTTACGCACGATACGCCGTCAAACGAGAAACGGATAGCCTGGAAGCAAAAAGCCTCGGCTACACCTCACCGCCGCGCATGGTGGCGCATCGTGCGTAACGTCAGCAACAATTTACCCGCCAAAGGATAGAGATGGTCGAAAGATATGCAAGAGAAGAGATGAAGTCGAAATGGACGATGCAAGCGAAATACCAGGCATGGCTCGATGTTGAAATCGCAGCTGTCAAAGCGTGGAACCGCCTGGGGCTCATTCCCGACGAAGATGCGAAAAAAATCGAAGAAAATGCCTCTTTCGATATCGACAGGATCGACGAGATAGAGCGTGAAACACGACATGACGTCATAGCGTTTTTGACATCCGTTTCGGAAAGTCTCGGCGAAGAGAGCCGATGGGTCCACTACGGCATGACAAGCTCTGACACCATCGATACAGCCGTCGCATTACAGATGCGTGACAGTCTCAAGCTGATCATCGAAGATGTCAAGCAGGTAATGGAGACAATTGAACGCCGTGCGATGGAGCACAAGCTGACACTGATGGTCGGACGAAGCCATGGAATTCACGGGGAACCGATCACGTTCGGACTGGTATTGGCCATCTGGTACGACGAAATGAAGCGCCATCTCAAAAACCTCGAAGAGACATACGAGGTAATCAACGTCGGAAAAGTGAGCGGTGCGATGGGCAACTTCGCACATGCGCCGATCGAACTCGAAGAGTACGTCTGTGAAGAGCTCGGACTCAAACCGGCACCCGTTTCCAACCAGGTCGTTCAACGTGACCGCTACGCACGTCTGATGACAGCCCTCGCACTGATCGCTTCGACTGTCGAAAAAATCGCCGTCAACATCCGCCATTTCCAACGTACGGAAGTCTATGAATGCGAAGAGTTTTTCCACAAAGGCCAGAAGGGAAGTTCGGCTATGCCGCACAAACGCAATCCGGTTCTGAGCGAGAACCTGACAGGTCTGGCACGCATGGTCAGAAGCTACTGTATGCCGGCGATGGAGAATGTCGCACTCTGGCACGAACGTGACATCAGCCACAGTTCCGTCGAACGGTTTATCCTGCCGGACGGGTTCATTACTGCGGACTTCATGCTTATGCGCCTCGATGGGTTGCTTGACAAACTGGTTGTCTATCCGGAAAACATGATGAAGAACCTGAACCTCACCGGCGGCCTCGTCTTCTCGCAGCGTGTTTTGCTGGAGCTTCCAAAACGTGGCGTCACCAGAGAAGACGCCTACAAAATCGTCCAACGCAATGCGATGAAAGTGTGGGAAGACCTGCAAAAAGGAAAGCCTGCACTGAATGAAAAGGGGGAGAGCCTCTATCTGCAGTATCTGCTTGCCGATGATGAACTTCGCAGCAAGCTCAGCGAAGAGGAGATCCGTGAGTGCTTCGACTACGGATACTATACAAAAAACGTTGACCGGATTTTCGCACGCGTTTTTGGAAAATAAAAGAGAGGGGAGTGTGCCATGTCATTGGGAGTGTTGACAGTCATCAAGCGAAACGGACGAGCCGAGCCGCTTGACATTACAAAGATTCAGAAATATACATCGGCTGCCGTCGAAGGACTCGAAGGGGTCAGCCAGAGCGAACTCGAAGTCGATGCGAAGATCCAGTTCCGCGACCGGATAACGACCGAAGAGATTCAGCAGACACTGATCAAGACTGCCGTTGACAAGATCGACATCGACAGGCCAAACTGGACCTTCGTCGCGGCACGGCTCTTTCTTTACGACCTTTACCACAAAGTCAACGGCTTTACAGGGTATGCACATCTTCGCGAATACTTCGAAAAAGGAGAGGCGGAGGGGCGCATCGTCTTGGGGCTCAAAGAGAAATACGACCTCGACGATCTGAATGCCCACATCGAGCCGGAACGCGATCTGCAGTTCACATATCTCGGCATCCGTACACTCTACGACCGTTATCTGCTTAAAGACAGAGAGAACAACCCGATCGAACTGCCGCAGCATCTCTTCATGGCCGTCGCGATGTTCCTCGCACAGAACGAACTCAACTGCCAGGAGTGGGCCAAGAAGTTCTACGATGTCATCAGCAGATTCGAGGTGATGGTCGCGACACCGACACTCTCCAATGCAAGAACCCCGAGGCACCAGTTATCCTCGTGCTACATCGGAAGCACACCCGACAAGATCGAAGGGATTTTCGATGCCTACAAAGAGATGGCGCTGCTGAGCAAATTCGGCGGCGGGATCGGCTGGGACTGGAGCAAGGTGCGAGGGATGGGAAGCTACATCGACAGCCACAAGAATGCCGCAGGCGGCATCGTACCGTTTCTGAAGATCACGAACGACATCGCGATCGCCGTCGACCAGCTCGGCACGCGCAAAGGTGCCATCGCCGTCTATATCGAACCGTGGCACATCGATATCTGGGATTTCATCGATCTCAAGAAAAACTCGGGTGAAGAGAGACGGCGGGCGCACGATCTGTTCCCTGCGCTCTGGATCAACGATCTCTTCATGAAGCGTGTCGAAGAGGATGGTGTCTGGACACTCTTCGACCCGTACGAAACCGGAGACCTGACCGATCTTCACGGCGAAGCGTTCGAAAAGCGCTATCTCGAGTATGAAAAAGATCCGAATATCCTCAAAGAGCGGGTCAAAGCGAAAGAGTTGTGGAAGAAGATATTGATGAGCTACTTCGAAGTCGGCAACCCGTTCCTCTGCTTCAAAGATACAGCGAACAAAGTGAACCCGAACGACCATTGCGGCATTATCCGAAGTTCCAACCTCTGTACGGAAATCTTCCAAAATACCGAACCCAACCGCTACAAGGTACAGGTGAAGTTCATCGACGGAAGTGTCGCCTACTACGAAGAGGAAGAGGATATCACCGTTGACAGCGGCATTACAAAAAAAGCGAAAAAGATTACGGCACTCGACAGCATCGGCGGAAAAGAGATCTATATCGTCGAAAAGGTGGGAGAGGACGGGAAGACGGCGGTCTGCAATCTCGCCAGTGTCAATCTTTCGAAGATCAATACACAAGAAGACATCGAACGTGTCATACCGATCGCCGTCAGAATGCTTGACAATGTCATCGACCTGAACTTCTATCCGCTCGAGAAAGTCAAAAAGACCAATGAACGCTCGCGCTCCATCGGACTTGGCGTCATGGGTGAAGCACAGATGGTTGCAGAAAAGCAGGTGAAGTGGGGAAGCAGCGAACATCTCAACCTGATCGACGAAGTGATGGAGATGATCAGCTACAACGCCATCAAAGCCTCGTCGAATCTCGCCATCGAAAAAGGGTGCTATCCGGATTTCGAAGGTTCCAAATGGAGCCGTGGCGTTCTTCCCATCGACAACGCCAACGAACGTGCCCGTGCACTGACCGACCGCGGCGGACTCTTTGGTTACATTTACGACTGGGAAGCTCTGCGCAAAAAGGTCAAAGAGGATGGCATGAGAAACGGCTACCTGATGGCGATCGCACCGACGAGTTCCATCTCCATCCTCGTCGGGACGACACAGACGATCGAGCCTGTCTACAAGCGCAAATGGTTCGAAGAGAACCTGAGCGGGCTCATTCCCGTCGTCGTGCCGAACCTGAGTCCCGATACATGGGAGTACTACACCCCGGCATTCGAACTCGACCAGAAGGTACTGGTGCGTGCCGCAGCGGTTCGCCAGAAGTGGATCGATCAGGGGCAGAGTCTCAATATTTTCATGTCGCTCGACAAAGCGAGTGGCCGCTACCTGCACGAGATCTACACCGAAGCGTGGAATCTGGGCATCAAATCGACCTACTATCTCAGAAGCCAGTCTCCGGAGATGGTCGAAGAGGTTGCCGACCGTAGCATGGAGTGCATGGGCTGTCAATAAGAAGAGGGAGCATTCCCGCTCTCCTTCTTTACTTATTTGTTTTTTTTATTTAACTTCCTTCTTGTTCTCCATTAAACAACATTAAAACAACATTAGGTTAAAATCTCTTCTAACCTAAAAATATTCTGAATCAAGAGGTACTGAAGAGCTATGAAAAAAAAGCTATACAACACCGAATGTGATACGACACGTTCAACCACCTCTATCATCAACGGCTGTACGGCCGGAATCATCAATCTGAACCGATGTTCTTATCCCTGGGCTTACAACCTCTGGGAAGTGATGATGGCGAATACTTGGTTCCCGACCGAAGTCGATTTGACTGAGGATGCGAGGGACTACAAGCATCTTCTGCCGGCGGAACGCCGCATGTACGACAAAGTACTCGCGCAGCTCATCTTTATGGACTCGATCCAGACCAACAACACCGTCGACAACGTCAACCCCTGGATCACGGCACCGGAAGTTAATATGTGCCTAGTCCGGCAAGCCTTCGAAGAGGCGCTTCATTCGCAGAGCTACGCCGTCATGGTCGACAGTATCTCGATCAATACCGACGAGATTTACGACATGTGGAAAAGTGACAGTGAACTGCTTCGAAAAAACTCTTTCATCGGAGACGTTTACGAAAAGTTCGGCGAAAAGGCGCAGGACGACGATGAAGCGAAACTTTACATGCTCGTGGCGAACCAGTGCCTGGAAGGAATCTACTTCTACAGCGGCTTCTCCGCAATGTATGCCCTGGCACGCAGCGGGAAGATGCTCGGAAGCGCACAGATGATCCGCTTTATCCAGCGCGACGAAGTGACGCACCTGGCACTCTACAGCAATATCATCAAAGAGATCAAAAAAGAGTACCCTCACCTGTTCAACGAGCGTGTGGTCAAAAATATGCGCGAGATGTACCGACAGGCTTACGAACTCGAACGCAACTGGGGCTGGTATGTCACGGAAGATCAGATTCTGGGCCTCAATCAGCAGATCATCGACCAGTATGTACAGTATCTGACCGACAAACGCTTGAGGGCGATCGGGCTCGAGCCGATGTTCGGCGCCGACAATCCGATCAAATGGGTTGACAGTTTTTCAACCTTCAACGACCAAAAAACGAATTTCTTCGAAGGAAATGTCACCAATTACTCGAAAGGGAGCATTAGTTTTGACGACTTCTAATCTAAAATGGAAAACCTTCGCCATTCAGATGGCGACAAGCGAAAATTTCGACGAGAACATCGCCCATCTGCTGGAGCTTATCGCGAATCTACCGGAACATTCGATCATCGTCACACCCGAAGTGTGCCTTACAGGCTTCGCGTACGACCGCATGAACGAAGCGGCGGAAGCCGGCCTTTACGCGCTCGAGCAGATCAAAAAGATAAGCCGTGACAAAATCATCACATTAACAACCATCGCCAAGGAAGGGGAAGATTTCGTCAACCGCACGGATGTCATCCACAATGGCGATATCGTCCATACCCAGCACAAAGTCAAACTCTTTCCGTTGGGCAACGAGCATCACCATTTCAAAGCGGGAAGCGAAGAGGAGATCAAAATTTTTGAGATCGACGGTATCAAATTCGGGATCATCGTCTGCTTCGAACTTCGGTTTACCGAATTTTGGCTCAAACTGCGCGGTGCGGATATCATATTGAACCCTTCGCTCTGGGGGAAACCGCGTAAACAACACTACGAAATCCTCACGCGTGCGCTCGCCATCACCAACCAGTGCTATGTCGTCGCAGCCGACAGCGCCAACCCCGATATGGCACGCAGCAGTGCCATCATCGACCCGAACGGCAAAGCGATCAGCGACGACTATGCAGAAGTGATCGAAGGTATCTTCGACCCGAGAGAAGTCAAACGCATCCGCCGCTACATCGAGATGGATCTCTTTCATGGATAATGCCGGGCGCATTATCCTTCAAAAATTCGCAGACGCTCTGGCCGACGAGGTCGAACTCACACCCTCCGTCTACAAAGCGTTTACCGAGATCGAACGGGAGCTTTTCGTCCCTCAGGGGTTCCGGCACTGGGCATATCGTCTCGACGCGCTTCCGATCAAAGCCAACCAATGGATCAGTTCACCCATTACCGTCGCCAAAATGACAGTCTATCTCGAGCCCGATGGGGCTGACAACGTTCTGGAAATCGGCTGTGGCAGCGGTTACCAAGCTGCTATCCTGAGCCGTCTTTTTCGGCGTGTCTTTACCATCGAACGGATTGACGCATTGCTGAAAGAGGCGAAAACACGCTTCAAAAAACTCGACATCCACAACATTCACACGCGTCTGGACGATGGACAGCGCGGATGGCGGCAGTACGCACCCTTCGACAGAATTCTCTTTTCGGCTTCCACCCCACAAGTTCCACAGACACTTTTCGACCAGCTTGCGGACAAAGGAGTTCTTGTCGCGCCGATCGAAAAAGATGGAGAACAGATCATTACACAGTTTAAAAAAGAGAACGGCGTTATCAAAGAATTTCCAAAAGAGAGCTGCCTTTTTGTCCCTGTCAAAAAGGGTGTCGAGTAAACGAAGCGTTTTTCCCTTCCCGCATCGCGTCGCCATTTTTCTTCACCTGTCACATTCTGTACAGAACCCTTCTATACGAAATGACATACTTCGGGTGATGGATCTTCTCTTTTTGGTATAATGAAAAGAAAATGTCAACAATAGGGTGTCAATATGCAACAACTTGTCAAGCCCTCGGAATACGCCAAGATGCACGGTCTTTCGAGGCAGAGTGTCTATGCGAAGATCAAACGCGGCACACTGCCGTCAAGAAAGATCGACGGGCGATACTATGTCATCGTCGCATCGGATATAGAACAAGATGTTGACAAACCTGGTCAGGAAGAGAAGATAGAACATGTTTCACTCATCGACGAATACCGGGAGATTCTCAAGGCCAAAGACGAAACCATAGAGGTTTTGAAAGCATCCATCGAAGATCTCAAAGAGGCGAACGCACAGATCACGCAAACACTGCAGCAGGAGATCACACTTCTCAAGCAGGCGTTTCATGAGATGAAAACGATTTATCAAAACAATTACCAGTTGACACATGTAAAGCCAAACGAAGATGAAGAAAAAAGGCCGCACATCGACGTCGAACCGGAAGAAGAGGCCAAACCGGAAAAAGCGAAAAAAAGCGAAAAAAATACCAAAGAGAAGAGAAACGAGCAAAAGAGTGAAGATGAGTGCTGGATTCCCCTAGGCGACCTGATTCAACGACAACAGTACAACTACAACAAAGCCAAACAGGTTGTCAAACGGTTCAAGAAAGCCTATAAGAAGGGAGACAAACGCATCAAAAAGCAAAATGGCATCTACTATATCTCCTGTTACGACTTTTACGAAGATATTTTGGAGTGATCCCTTGAAAGAAATCCCAATTTTGGTATAATTGCACTCCATCGATGTCGGGGTGTGGCGCAGCCTGGTTAGCGTGCTACCTTGGGGTGGTAGAGGCCGCGGGTTCAAATCCCGCCACTCCGACCATTATAAACTTCCGTTCAATCTTTTTTCAGACCTTCATCTTCATCCGAACTCACCCTGTTGCGGCCTTCGTTTTTCGCTTTGTATAGATTTTTGTCCGCTCTTGCGATCAGCGAACCGATCGACTCGTTTCGGCGCCGAATCGCGATGCCGATGCTTACGGTGACATTTTCCACCCCGTCGAATCGATGGATCTGGATATGCTTACGAAGCTTTTCGGCGATCATCCGTGCCTGATCCTGCGATGCGTTGCTCACGAAAACCAGAAACTCTTCCCCTCCGTAACGGCACAGGACATCCTCACGCCGGATATGTGTGGCCATGATCCGTGCCACCGTCTTGAGCACTTCGTCGCCTACATCATGCCCGTATGTATCGTTGATCTGTTTGAAATGGTCGATATCGACGAACAGAAGAGCGTAGCGTTTTCCGTTGTTGCCGAGTCTGCGCAGACAACCACGCCGGTTGTAAGCCCCCGTGAGTGCGTCCAATTCGGCCGCACGGGCTTTGATCCTGTAAATATGGAGCATCACGATAAGCAGTATCGCAACAAGTACGGCCAGAGCCAGGGCGATCAGGGCGATCCGCGCACCCGAAACGACCCCCGCGACCGCACCCGTATCTTTCTGGATCACGATATAGTAGCCGCCCGGATGTCCGTCGATCATCCTGAGCGGCAGAAAACTGAGTATGTAGAAATATCGGTCCGGCCCCTGCACGATTTTGGAAAATTCGCGATAGGAAGAGAGGTCGGTCTTGAAACCGATCGATTTCAATTTTCGGCACGTCTGTGCACACTTCTCGTTTATGACGAAGTCCGGGTCGATGAAGCATCGGCGGTAAGCGTGCAGGCGTTTCCAGTCGACCACTTTTTTGAGCTCTTTGAAATCGAGGATCAGATAGTATTGCGTCGAACCTCGATGGATCCGTTCGAGCATACGTTTCATGACATCGAACGTAAAGGAGAGTTCGACACTTCCAACGTAGTTTCCACGATAGAAGAGCGGATAGATCGCCCGGTAAGCTTCCAGGTAGCGTCCGGTCTCGAAACCGTACAGAGGTTTATGGGTTTTGACGATCTTCGCGATCGACGGCCTGATTTCCAGAAGCGAATCTCCATAAACATCCGCTTTGTGAATACGCAAAAAAGAGCGGCCGTCCGGCAGATGGAACTGGAAATGGCGCAGTTTGTAATCTGCAAGTTTCTTGTAGATCGGCGCATAGCGTCGATAGAGCGTCCTGCGAATCTTCTCTTCGTCACCCCCGTGCGTCGCATCGTAAAGCAGCTGCCGTGTCGTATCGTCGAACATCAATGTCGCGACGATGTCGGATGTCGTCTTGAACGTTTCCAGCTCCAGTGAAATCAGCCGCTGCTGATTCTCCTGTGCCCGCCTGGCGACGCCTTCGAGCTCTCTTTGCTTATAATACTCGATACCGGTATATACGACAATTCCCGTCAATACGACCATCATCAACTTCAAAAGCGTCAGCGGCCATAGGTTTTTGTTATCCAATGTCATGGCACAATTGTAGCACGTTGCCGAAAAAAGAACAAAATTTCTTATCTACCGATGGCCAGGGCATAGAGAACCATCGCATCGCTCTGCAAGAACGCTGCGACATCGTCGTCGTAGTAGGCACCGATCCCACTGCATCCGATCCCGAGGTAGCCCGAGGCGAGATAGAGGCGATGGCCCACGACTCCCGCCTTTTGATAGAGTGCACGATAGTTGCATCCATCCGACAGTATGAAAAAGGTGACGGCACTTTCGCTGCCGAGCCGCTGCTCGAGACAGAGGTAGCCCGCTTTTTTGGAGAAGTCGCCGATTTTGACCATTTCGCCGCGATGCCAAACGCCCAAAGGCATCCCCTCGACACGATTGATCACCGCGTAGATTTGAAGCGGTTCGTCGCAGTCGCTCGGTATCGGCTGATCGACGATCTCCATGATCGCTTCAAACTGCGCTTTCGTGATCGGCCGCTTCGCGAACTCCCGAATCGATCGGCGGCGCAGAATCGTCTCTTCCCACGCCTCTTTGTGAAAGGTAAAATGTGGAAAACGCGCCGCTTTTCGGCACGCCTTCAGACGCAGCGTATCCCGATAGGCCCGTTCGATCACCGAATTGGGTTCGAAGACACCTGTCGGATCGCTCTGAACGAGCGTCGATGCGGGCAACGACACCTCTTTGCCCCTATCCGGTACGGCGACGATCGCGGCGGAGAGAAAGAACTCTTCGGGACCGAAACCGAAAAAGCGGTTCAATCCTTCCAAATCGATATCGTAGGCGATGCGGTAGGCGTGTTCGTAGAGGTAGCTTCCCGCTTCGATCGTACCGAGAAGATGGCCGGCATCGAGAAGCGTGTAGCGGTAGGCGCGGTTTTTGTATTTCCAGGCCGAGCGGTACCACGGCGAACTCACAAAAAAGAGCAACCCTTTCATCCGGGAGGAGAGCTTCAAAAGCGGCTCGAGCCCCGTCTTCTCTTCCAACGGCTGAAGCAGAACCGCCGATGAACTTCCCACCTCGAAATGGTAGATGCCATCGTCGAACCCTTCGACATCCCGCGCCTGAAAATAGATTTCGTTCGGGTAGAGCGCCCCGGCACTCGGGTTGGTACGCAGATAGTACTCGACGCCCGGATAGCTCTTTTTTGCGGTTATGCCGCCAATATGGTAAATCAGTGTGTGGGAAGGAAAGTTTTTTGAAAGTTCGATCCGCGGAAGCTCCGAAGGGTAGAGCTTCATCAATGCGGGCTGACGCTCCCAATCGAGCCTGTTGGGGTTTTGGCGGACAGAAATCCAGGAGTGCTTCGTCGCCTCGTGATATTCACGCCCCGAACAGTTGTTCATATTTCTGCTCCAAAAGCGCGTCGACCTTCCGATAGAGCGGCAGATGCTCAGACTCGACACATTCGATCAGCGTACGATACTTCAGGTAGACCTTCCATGTCTTTCTGGCAGGTTCCATCCGTCCCTTTTTGACCAGTTCGAACGCTACGGATGCATTGATGAACCCTTTGATCAACGAAATTTCGTTATCTTTTTCAAACCGCTTCGGATACCAAATCTCTTCGAGCGCTTCGTGTGCTTCGTAGTAGTCGCCCGCTTCGATCAGTTGCACGAACGTTTGACATGCCTCCCCCATCGTTTCCCCTATATGCGTAGTGTCTTGCGCCAGTAGCCGCGGCCGCCGCGCAACGATATGCAGATTTTATCGGGAAATCTCTTGCGAAACTCTGGCAAACGCTCTTTAGTCTCTTTGCCTGTGTCACAGTAAAAGAGAAGCACCGTCCCTTCAGGGTACTCTTTCAGCTCGTAGGGATTGTAGAGCAGGGTTTCCACGCCCTCGATCGGCTTGGCGATCGTATCGACCAGCAATACCTGCCGTCCCTGTGCTTCCAGCTCCTTTTTGGCCCGCAGGAACTCCTCCTGCGTCCACTCATCCTTGAATTCGGCCACTTAGCGGTAGTTTCCGAAGTTGATCGGGAAGTCGAAATCGAGCGATTTGAGGTGCGCCATCACCGCCTGCAGATCGTCCAGCGACTTGCCGCTGACACGGATCTCGTCACCCTGGATCGAAGCCTGTACTTTCAGCTTCATCCCCTTGATCTCTTTGACGATTCGTTTGGCGTCATCTTTGCCGATCGCGTCGACGATGGTGAAAACCGCCCGGCGCGTTCCGCCACTGGCATCTTCGCGGGCCGTCTCTTTGAGTGTCTTCGGCGAGAGCCCCCGCTTGATGATCTTTCCGATCAGGATGTCGATCAACGCATCGAGTTTGTTGTCGCTGGAACTCGTAACCGTAATCGTCTTCGCCTTTTCGTTCAGGTCGATCTCCTTGGCGATCCCTTTGAAGTCATAGCGGTTCTCCGCCTCCTTCTGTGCCTGCTGAGTCGCGTTTTTGATCTCTTGCATATCGGCTTTGGCCGAAATGTCGAAACTGTGCTCTTTTGCCATCTCTACTTCTCCTCTATCTTTTCATAATCGCTTTCGGGCCTCGATTTCGCACGCACCAGCAGTACTTTCATCCGCTTGAGCAGCGCGTCGGAAACACTCTTCAGATCGGCATAATAGGCTTTGGCCCGGTCGATATCCCCCTTCTCGATTCCAGAGGGCCCGAAGAGTTTTCCAAGCAACCCCTTCGTGTTCTTTTTCAGATAAAGATCGTAAATCTTTCGGTTTTCATTATGCCACAGCGAGTGAAGTTTTTCAATCTCCTCGATCGTGGAAGCCCCGAAAAAACGTTTCAGCCATTCGATATTTTCATAAAGCCATGCACCGAAACTGCACACCTTTTCATGCAAGGCCGCATCCTTCTCGTCGACTTTCATTCCGTAGGCCATGAAGCGGCTCGTTTTCAACTGTCTCTCGTGTGCCGTGATCGCCGCCTCGATATGTTTTACCGCATCCTCTTTTTTCATCTTTCGATCTCCCGTTTTCTTAAACAAATTGTAATCTGTTTTTGATTAAATTAGGTATAATAAAAGCCCGAAAAATAGGGCGTTTTTACAAAATTGAACATTTTTAACCACAAGGTATTTATCATGGCACGACCCACTCCGATCGATGAAGAGATCACGCTCGATCCCAAGCGCTATATCGTCAGCAAAACGGATACAAAAGGCGTTATCGAGTACGGTAACGACTACTTCGTTCAGATCAGCGGATACAAGGAGTCCGAACTCATCGGCCAGCCGCACAACATCATCCGTCATCCGGATATGCCCAGAATCGTCTTCAAAATGATGTGGGACCGCATCAGGAACAGAGAGAATATTTTCGCCATCGTCAAGAATCTCGCCAAAGACGGCCGCTATTACTGGGTCGTCACGGAGTTCGAAACGAAAGTCGACCCGCTTACCAATGAGATCACCGGATATACGGCATTCCGAAAAGCCGCGCCCAAAGAGGCCGTCAAAGCGATCGAGCCGATCTATGAAAAGCTGATCGAGATCGAAGCGGTGGGAGGCATGGAAGCCTCCGAAAAATATCTTCGCGGCTATCTCGAAGAACGCGGTGTCACATACGACGAATTCGTCAACGATCTCATCGGCAACAAAGGGCTCTTCAAAGCCTTTTTCAAGCTGATGAAGAAGATGTTCGGTTAACCTTTGCAGATACCGAGCTTTTTGAACCCTTTTTTCGCCCTGAGGCGCAAAGGCCATTTGTAGAACTTTTCGATCGCTTTCTTGCCCAGGTATGCCGGCACACCGTAGATGCGCAACCATCCTGTATCGATAATCGCGAAGCGGCCGCCGAGGGCGATGGCGAGCCCTCTCAGCCGAATGTCGACTCTCTCCAGCTCTTCGCCACTCAACAGAGCGACGATGTTACGGCCTGCTGTCGTACCGCTTTGCTCCGCACTCTGCGCGGTGGGAGGGACAGGTTTTCCTTTCCGGTCCTTCAGGTCCGCCGCATCGCCCACGACAAAGACATTCTCGACACCCTCGGGACGCAGATAGGCATCGACTTCGACCTGCCCGATCCGGTTTTTCTTGAAAGGGAGTGACTGGACGAAGGGTGCCGCCATGATACCGCCCGTGAAGATCATGAAATCGAAATCGATCGTTTCGCCGTTTTCCAGATAGGCCCGCCGCTCTTCGACACGGGCAATATGCGCGCCGATATGTGCGACAACCCCAAGCTCCCGCAGACGCCTCCGTGTCCGTTTGACGATGCTCGGATGCATACCGTGCAAAAGGGCCCCGCCCGCCAGATGGATTTGAAGCTGGCCGCACGCCAATGCGTTGGAGCGATAGTAGCGGTTGAAAAAAGCCTGCATCTCCGCTGCGATTTCGACACCCGAAAGA
This sequence comes from Hydrogenimonas cancrithermarum, assembly GCF_030296055.1. Taxonomy (NCBI): domain Bacteria; kingdom Pseudomonadati; phylum Campylobacterota; class Epsilonproteobacteria; order Campylobacterales; family Hydrogenimonadaceae; genus Hydrogenimonas; species Hydrogenimonas cancrithermarum. Next base: position 1,414,180 of record NZ_AP027370.1, on the reverse strand, counting down.
CCTGCCCCTCCTACCAGAATACTGTACTTCTCTTTTGCCTCTTTGGCGCTTTCCAGGCGTTTGTAGAGCTCGGCTTCGAAAAACTGTTTGAGCTTGAAGGCGGCACGGAGGCTCTTGACACCGTATGAACAGCTTCTCAATCCCTCCACGCTCTCGAAAAAACGTGTGATGGCACCTGCTGCAATGACGATATAGTCATACTCCACGACCTGGCCATCTTCACAGATGAGGCGGTGGTTTTCGGGCTCCAGTTTTTCGGCGACGGCATGCATAAACGTGACATTGTCTCCAAAACCGGCACAGAGCGAACGAAGCCCGATGATCGTCTCGTCGAAAGGTGTTTTGCCGGCGATGAGGTCGTACCCTTCAGTCTGCAGAAAGTGGTACGGATGCCTGTCGATGACGGTAATGCGGATATGTGGATGTTTCGAAAGCTCTTTGAGGGCGCGAAGGCCGCCGTAGCTGCCTCCGACGATTACGACGTGGTGCATGGTACGCCTCCGGTATTTTTGATTCTATTATACCGGAGTTTTTTCTCGGACGGTTACGGCGTTTTGTGGCAGAACCACCAATCGTAACATTCGTAGGTTTTACGGCGCGCTTCGGCCGTCTCGATATCGGTGGCGGGCGGGATAATGACGTGATCGCCGATCAGCTCGTTTTCGGGCCAGTTGGCCGGCGTGGCGACGCCATCGGCATCGCTCTTTTGCAGCGCTTTGACGGCACGGACGATCTCGTCGACGTTGCGCCCGATCTCCTGCGGATAGTAGAGGATCGTTCGCGTCACACCATCCGGATCGATGATGAAGACCGCACGAACCGTGTTGCTCCCCTTGGCGGGATGCAGCATCCCGAGTGCTTCCGCGATGCGGTCGTTGGCCGCGATAATCGGGAACGTGATCTCGACATCCAGTCTCTCTTTGATCCAGTCCACCCACTTGATATGGCTGAAAACCTGGTCGACGGAAAGGCCGACGAGCTGGCAATTCAGCGCGTCGAACCGCTCTTTATGTTTCTGGAACGATACGAACTCGGTCGTACAGACCGGTGTAAAGTCGGCAGGATGGCTGAAAAGGACCGTCCACTTCCCGTTCAGGTCATCCGGAAAGGTCATCGGCCCGTGCGTTGTCTGAACCTCGATGGTTGGAAATCTTTCTCCGAGCAATGGCATAGACATGTCGTACCTCCTTCATAGTTGGGATTCGTTAGATCATCAGATCGAGAATGCGCATCGCTTTTTTCAATTCGTCTTCGGCGACGGCATTGTCGTCGGGCGAAAACGCTTTGGTGATCTTCGCCAGCACATAGATCAGCGTTCCGACGATCTCCGGAAGCCTCTTTTCGAGCTCCGCCTCCATCTCGTACTTGATCGGCGGATGGATCGCCAGACGATCGAGAATCGGCTGCAATTCCAGCGCCTCTTCCAACTCGGCGAACTTCTGCATCGATTCTCTCATCGCCTTGGTCAGCGGCATGTCGCTTAGCCAGATGACATCACGGTTATTATAACCTGCATTGGCTTCCGCGACGGTAAGCATATCGTAGAGTTTCCGGTCGATCTTCTCCTCGATCTCTTGGACTTTGTTCTTCGCCAGTCTCAGTCCGGCCGCTTTTTTGAACAGCAGCTCGATTTTATACGCACCTTCCGTTTTCATCTTTTTCGCTCCTTCTAGACTTCTTTTTTTCTTTTTTCGTCGAACCGCAAAGCGGGAAATGTCATTTCTCGCTCTTTTCGGTATGGATCTTTTTGACCGATTTCTCTTTGAAATCTTTGAGTTTTCCGATCAGCTTTTCGAACAGTTTTCCGGCCTCGTTCTTGCCTTTGATCTCTTTTTCGACTCTTTCGATCTCTTCGTCGAGCGCTTTATAGGTCGTATCGCTCGCGCTCGTATACCCCAACGCTTTTGCGATCTTCAGCTCTTCACGTGCCGCTTCGAGATGCTTCAGCGCCTGCTTTTTGTCAAACTTTGCGCTCTTTCTCGCCGCTTCGATCAGCGCTTCGGCCTTGAGCGGCGGCAGCGGAATGACGATCTCGTCTCGAACCAGTGTCCTCAACGCCATCTCGAGTATATCGCCGGCCTCTTCCATTTTTCCGTCGGCAAGATATTTCGCTGCCAGCTTCAGCGCCTGAGGATACGAAACGAGTGGAAGATTGAGGGTGACGATGTCGATTTCGCTTTGCAACGTATCGAGCAGGCGCCGCGCCTCCTGCACCTTTCCGACAGCCAGCAGCTTCTTGACCGAATCGAGTGTCTCTTCGACACTCCCCAGATCGCCGAGGTACTCGGTCGCCGTCATGGTGGAGTCGATCGGAAGCAAAACCGGAGCGTTCTCGTGCGCCAGCACCACTTCCAGTTTTCCGATCGCTTTTTCAAGACCCTTCTTGGCCGCTTCGGTATCTTTTTTATCGAGATCTTCCAGAACTTTCTGCGTCAACAACACGGCTTCCACCGCCTCTTTCACCACTTCCAGCTGCTTATCGTGCACTGCGGCTTTGGCACTCTCGACTGCACCCGCACGCACTTCCGCAGAGCTCTTCGCCATTACCGGTGTTCCGCACAGCAGCGCTGTGAGAGCCAGAACCGACAATACTCTCTTCATTTTGGACTCCTTCGGTTTCGGATACCATGTTCAAATAGATCCGTTTGAACACGATACTTTTATAGTGTTTCACTGAAGGAATTTTAGTCCAAAACCATCATACTGTTCTGCGACTCAAGTATCATTTTTTCAATTTGATGCGAAATTTTTCCGTTTTTTTCATATTGAGGAGCAAGAAAGGCGCTAGAAAGAGGATTTCGAGCACAAGGGAGATAGCCATGACCTTCATCGTACCGTGGGGGTCATCCGTATAGGGGAGCCCTCCGGTATTCATCCCGAAAACACCGGTCACGAGTGTCAACGGAAGAAAAATGGCGGAGATCATCGTAAGCCAGTACATATTACGATTCATCCGCTCGTCGACCTTGGCACGGTAGAAGTCGTAGAGATTGTCGAGCTTTTCGATCGCCGATTTGGCGAGATCACGGATACGCCCCATATGCTCGGAAAGGTCGGCGTAGGCGAGATCTTCGAAATCTTCCCGTTTTCTATGGTGACGGACGAAGCGTTCAAAGGCCAGCGATGCGTGGAACATCAAGCGGTGGATGAGCGAAACATCCTTTTTGTATGCCAGCCATTTCTGCATGAAGTTGGAAGAGAACGCTCCGTCGTAGAGGCTCTCTTCAAGCATTTCGATCTCGTAGTGGTAGTGCTGGATATCTTTGAGCATACGGTCCGTCTTTCGATCCAGAAACCGATGCAGCTCCTGCAACGATCCGGCCGATTCGAGCTTTTCGGCACTGCGGTCGAAGCGAAAACAGCGCCCCTCCCTGATGACGAAAGCGTAAGAGGTGACCTGCAAGCCCTCGGGGCCTGTCTCGGGGAGCCTCAAAATCAGTACGGCATAGTCGTCGCCAAGCTCGAACTCCGAAGGGTGGGTGGCATTTTCTATATCTTCGAGCAGAAGTTTGTCGATCTCTTCCCTGTTCAGCTCAATACTCATTTTCAACCTTCTCCAGGAGCTTTTTCACATCGTTGACCGCCAGTTTTTTCCGTTCGATGTTCAGAATGCCCTCTCGCTTGAGTTGCTGAAGATGCCGGTTGACGACATGGCGAACGGTCCCGATCATCGAGGCGATCTCTTCATGTGGCAGGTTTTGCAAAAGCCCCAGGGGTTTGACGGGATTTTTGAGATCGAGGTTTTTCAATATCAGCTTCATCAGGCGTGTCGAGGTGTCGTAGAGCGACAGGTCGGACGCCAGCTCCTCGACCTGGCGCATCTGCTTGGCCATATAGGGGAAAAAGGCACGATTGAAAGCGGGGTTGGTTTCAAGCCACTCCCGCACTTTTTCGATCGGCAGTTCGAGCGCCTTGACATCGTCGAGCGCCTCGGTCATCACGTCATGGCGCTTGCCGTCGAGCACTGTCAACACGTCGAACATATCGTGCGGCCCCAGAAGGTAGAGGGTCTGTTCCCGATTGGTCTCGGGATTGTACCGGTAAACCTTGATACGCCCTTCGATAATGATGTAAAAGTGGCGAAGGGTATCGTCCGGATCCATCGCCGGGAAACCTTTCCGGTACTCCCGTATTACGCCGATACGGTTGATTTCGTCGATCAGCTGGCCACCGAGCCCCTCGAAGGGTTCGAGTTTCGTCAGATGCAACATCAAAAATCCAGTCCGAAGCTGCCGAAGCTGCCCATATTGGGATCCATATGGCCCATCTGCGTACTTTTGGCCCGAAGCATCAGGATATCGGATTTGGGGTCGATTCCCTGTGGGCAGGCCGCCGTACACTCGCCACAGAGCGTACAGTCCCAGACACCGTTTCGCTGGATCGTATCGATCTTGCTCTTTGCATCCTCTTCGCGCGGGTCGGCGACGTATCGCCAGTCGCGTGTCAAGGCGAAGGGCCCGAGAAATGCGGGGTCGGTTTCATAGACCGGGCAGGCACTGTAGCAGGCGCCGCAGAGAATGCAGTCGCTCTGCACTTCGGTACGCTTCTCCTCTTCGGGAGTGACGACGGCTTCGGGGTTTGGAACTTCGAGCCATGCCTTCGCCCGCTTCAACGTCGCGAAGCTTTCGTCCTGATCGACGATGAGGTCTTTGATCACGGGAGAGAAACGAAGCGGCTCCACGACATCGCCGTTTTTGGGCTTGTAGGCACATGCCAAGACTTCCCGGCCGTTGACGCGGACGGCACAGCTGCCGCAGACACTGCTTCGGCAACCCAAGCGGAAACTGAGCGTCGGATCTCTCTTCTCCTTGATGAAACTGAGTGCCTCGAGCAGCGTCATCCCCTCTTCGACTTCCCACTCCTGTACCATTTCCGGCGGCTGCCGGGTCGCATGGTAGCGTTTGATAGAAATCTTTATCATCCATTCTCCTCGTCATCGAAATCTTCACAGCAGTTGCCGCCCGTTTCATACTCCTCTTCCCACGGCTGAAGCTCTTTTTCGACCGTTTCGATCAGTTTTTCGACCTCTTCGAGCTTCCTCTGGGCTTCATCCAGCTCTCTCTCCAGCTTTTCGGCCGTCAACACCCCCTCTTTTCCATTCTCCATTCTCAACGCTCCATCCTCCATCATGCCATTCCTTCGAATTCGTTACACAGTACACCCTGTTCTTTCCACGAAAGCGAGTGCACACCGCCGAATTTCTCGTCGTCTTCACGCGGAAAATCCTCCCGCTGGTGCGCCCCGCGCGATTCGTTTCGGCTGATGGCGCCCACCAGCACCACTTCGGCCAGCTCGACCATGTTGCCGAACTCGATGAACTCCAGCAGATTGGTGTTGTACTCTTTGCTTTTGTCGGCAATGCCCATGAACGGCAGCTCTTTCTGCATCTGGCGGATCACGGCCAACACCCCTTTGAGCCCCATCTCGTTGCGGACGATTCCGACGTTGCGGTAGAATATCTTGCCCATAAACTCCCGCTTCTCGTAAAAGTCGATCTGGTTCGTGAAGTGAGGAATCGCCGCGACGAAGTTTCTGTCTTTTTCGAACTGTTCGCTCGATTTCGGTGCCACTTCGCCGTTTTCGCGTGCGAATTTCGCCGCGTTCTCACCGGCTTCGCGCCCGAAGACGACCGTTTCGAGCAACGAATTGCCGCCCAGCCGATTGGCGCCGTGGACATAGGCGTTGGCACATTCGCCGGCGGCGAAGAGTCCCTCCACCTTCGTCATATGGTTGCGGTCGACTTCGATGCCACCCATCGTATAATGGGCCACAGGCTTGATCGGGATGAGGTCGCTCATGGGGTCGACGCCTTCGTAGAGCCTGGCGAGTTTGCGCTCCTGCGGAAGATTCTCCTCGATGAAAGCTTCACCGAGATGGCGAATATCCAAAAAGACCTCTTCGCCGCTCTCGAGCTGCTCCCAGATCGCTTTTGCCACCTCGTCACGGGGCTTCAACTCGTCGACGAAACGCTCTCCTTTGCCGTTGAGCAGCTTGCCGCCCGCACCCCGTGCACTCTCGCTTATCAGTATACCGCTGCCCTTCAGCGCCGTCGGATGAAACTGCACGAATTCCATATCGCTCAGCACACATCCGGCGCGGATCGCCGCCGCGACACCGTCGCCCGTCGTCGCCGTCGAATTGGTCGTAAACCCGCGGTAAAGCCCACTGTAGCCACCGCTGGCGACGACGACGCTTTTGGCACCGATCGCCTTTACCTCCCCGCTCTTCATCTCGATCGCGGTCACGCCAAGAACACGGTTCTCTTCGACGATGAAGTTGAGCAGGAAATGTTCGCCGAGAAATTCGATATCGGCTTTCAACGCCGCGTCATGAAGCGTATGGAGAATTTTGAGCCCCGTATAGTCCTGGGCGTAGCACGCGCGCTTGCCGCTGGCACCGCCGAGCCTTCGCTGTGCCACCCTGCCGTCCTCGAGACGGCTGAAAGGAGTACCGAGTTCATCGAGCCACGCGATCGCCTCCGGCGCTTTCTCGCAAAGCCTTCGGATCATCGCCTCGTCACCCAGCGTGTGGGCAGATTTCAGCGTATCGGCGATATGCGCCTCCAGACTGTCGGGGCCCACATTGCCCAACGCCGCGTTGATGCCGCCCTGCGCCATCGAAGTCTGCGAGCGGGTCGGGTACGTTTTGCCAAGTACCGCAACCTTCATTCCCTCCTCGTGCGCGGCGAGCGCGGCCGAAAGCCCGGCCCCGCCGCCTCCGATTATCAATATGTCGATCATTCGCAATCCTGTCCCATATATTTGTCAGATGAATTCTGGAGCAATTATAGCAAGACCCTATGCTATACTATATAAAAAACAATGATGAGGCATGGAGAATGACGAAACTCTTATGTTCTATTTTTTTGGCCGCGATTTTGATAGGATGCACAGGCGAACAGACTCAAAACGGCGGTTTCGACGTCAAAGAGACAGCGAAAGAGAAACGGACCAAATATCGCACCTTCGTCAGCGACGAGGAGCTCAAAACCCAAAAAGAGCTTGCCGAGATCGAAGCGAAAAAGCGTATCGAGCTCGAAAAGATAACCGGCGAAACACGGCTAAAGCAGCTGGAACTGGAGAAGAGGAAGGAGCTCGAACTGCTGAGAGAGAAAGAGCGGCTGCTGGCACTGGAGCACGAACAGGCGATGCAGCGCTATGCACTGATCGGCGGGATCCTTCTGCTCTTGCTTCTGGGAGCGGCCCTACTGTGGTACTTCGACAAACGGCGTAAAGACAAACTGCGCGCCTACGAGGACAATCTTAAAAAGTATTTCCATCAAAAAGAGAACGAAGCGCGTGTCAAGATCGCCGAAAAGATCCTCGACACCGTCGCCTCGCAGGATCTGGGGATCGAACAGAAGACGAAGCTGATCGAAGCGCTTCACGGCCCGGTCGGAGGTACGAAACCGCATACGCCGGAGGAGGAGCCGCAGCACCTCATCGAGGAGAAAAACGACGATGGAACCATCATCGTCGAACCACAGGAGAGCGACCATGACGACAAACCGGCCAAATAGTGGCTACACCGAAGGGGCGCTCTTCACCAAAGCGGTCTCCGACTTTTTCACGACCAAATTTTTGGTGCTGAGCACCGCCCCCTTCATCATCACGATGGTGCTGGCGTTCGGCTTCCTCTACTACCTCTCGGGAGAGTTTTTCGACATGCTGAGTGTCGCGGCGCAGGCGGCGCAGAATCCCGACGCCGCCCAGGCACAGAACGAGCTGGCGCAGTTCGCCAAAGAGTACCCGATCATGGCGACGATTTTGGGAAGCTTCATCTTCAAAGCGGTCGCCGGCGCACTCTTCTACATCGTCGGCGGCGGTTTCGCCGTGCTCGTCTCGGTGATTCTCGCCGTCGTTATCGTCGGCTTCTTCACCCCCTATATCGTCGCGGAGATACAAAGACGCCACTACCCCGACATCGAACGGAAGGCGACCGTACCCATGTGGGACTACATCCTTTTCATGCTGGGACGGTTCGCGCTCTTCCTGCTCTTTTTCTTCGTCTCGTTGCCGTTTTATTTCATCCCGCTGGTCAACCTCGTTGCCGTCAACGCCCCTTTCTATTATCTCTTCCACACCCTGCTGACACGCGACGTGGCAGGGGAGATTTTCGACAAAGAGGAGATGCAGAGTCTATTCAAAAAAGCGAAATGGCGCATCGTGACGACGACATTCATCCTCTACCTGCTCTCCCTCATTCCCGGTGTGGGAGTCCTGGGACAGGTCTTTTTCGTCATCGTCCTTGCCCATCAGTTTTTCCAGGAAGCCTCGAGGCTGAGAGGCTCACGCGTCACCGTCGCATAGCCCCTCACCACTTCAGGCCGATTCTTCCGCCCCCGATCATCGCGATGGCGAGTGCACCCGCGAAATAGAGAAGCGGCGTCTCGACAATCCAGCCGCCGTGCATACCCAGCGCGAAGAGTTTTCCCCCATACGCCAGGGCGATGGCGGCAGCCATGTTGAAAGCGATCACCAGCGCTGCGATACGCGGACGCAAGCCGACGATAAGCGCGACGGGTGCCAGCACCTCGCCGACATAGACACCGTAACCGATCCATGCCGGAAGCGAGTGTGCCGCAAGCATCGCCTGAACCCCGCCGATGCCGTGGATAATTTTATGAATTCCATGAAAAAGCAGCAATCCGCCGATCGCCAACCGCAGCAAAAATTTTCCCCATTCGACCATCATCGTTCAACCTTTCGACACATTTTTCATCATACTACAACCGCATGATTGCCAATCCGTTTTTCAAAAATGTTATACTATACAGAATTTCATAAAAAAACCGAAAGAATCGAAATGCCAGATCCTGCCGGAACGGAAAAAGAACGTTTAGCACAGTTGAATCAGAAATATCTGAAGATCATTCGCGCCATGCACGATGCACTGCTCATCGTCAGGGCGAAGGATTTCATCATCGACGAAGTCAATCCCCGTCTCGAGAAGATAACCGGTTACGATGCCAAAGAGCTGAGGGGAAAGGAACTCTTCACTCTCCATCCCCCTGAATTCAGAAAAATCGTCCACAAAGCGCTGCGAGCCATCTCGAAAGAGGAAGAGGGGCTCCTTCCGGAAATCTATCTCTTGACGAAAAACGGAGAAAAGATTCCCGTCGAAGTGACCTTTTCGAAATTCGTCATAGGTGAAGAGCTCTATATTCTCATGCTCATGCGGGATATCCAGGAGAGGCTCTCCATCCAAAAAAAGCTCTATCGCCTCAACCGCCTCTACCGCGTTCTGATCTCGGTCAACGAACAGATCGTCCGATCGAGAACGAAAAACGAACTCTACGAAGCCATCTGCCGCATCATCGTCGAAGAGGGCGGTTTCAAGTTCGCATGGATCGGAGAGATCGAAGACGAAGAGCGCATCACGCCGGCCGCCTACCACGATGTCGCGTTTTATTACAGGAACGTCGAACAGAATCTTCTCAATTTCGCCAAAGAGGATATCGCCAGCCTCGTGGACGACCTCAAGCAAAAAGGCCATATCAGCCTGTCGGAAAAGAGAGAAACCGGCTTCTTGCACCAAAAGCTCACCGTTCCGATCTGGCACGACAAGGAGAATGTGGGCATTCCGCTCTACCACGGAAAGGAGATTCGTGCCATCTTGAAGATCTACTCCGACGAGTTCGACGCTTTTACCGAAGAGGAGATACGCCTTTTCAAAGAGATCGCCGACGATATCTCCTACGCCATCACGATGCTCGAGAACAAAGAGAAGCTCGAATATATCAGCAGTTTCGACCTGGCGACACAGCTTCCGAACCGCCATTTTCTGAAAGAGCGTATCGACCTGGCGATCTACAGCTCCCACTACACGAAAGAGGCCTTCGCGCTGATTCTGATCGATATCGACCAATTCAAACTGATCAACAATACGTTCGGCTACGGTTTCGGAGACAAGGTGATCCAGCATGTCGCCAAACACCTCAAACTGCTCGTTCGCCCAAAAGATATCCTGGCACGCTACGACAGCGACGAGTTCGCCATCCTCTATTTCGATGTCAAGAACGAACATGAGCTGCTGGAGCTGATTCAACGCATCAACGACATCTGCGCGGATCCTCTCTTCATCGATGGCGAAGAGCTCTATGTGACGCTCAGTCTCGGCATTTCGCTCTTTCCGAAAGATGCGAAAAGCTCGGACGATCTGAGAACGGCGGCGGAAACCGCACTCAAAAACGCCAAAGAGCAGGGCGGCAATACGTTCCTCTTCTACTCCAAAGAGCTCAACACCACGACCCAGGCTTCCATTCAAAACCAAAACGAATTGACCAAAGCGATTCACAACGGAGAATTCACGCTCTTCTACCAGCCGCAAATCGATCTACGAACCATGAGGATCTGCGGTGCCGAAGCGCTGATCCGATGGGACCATCCCCAAAAAGGGATGATGCCGCCGGGCAGTTTTCTACCCCATCTGGAAGAGTCGAGCCTCATCGAAAAAGTGGGCAAATGGGTCATCAACGAAGTCTGCAGGCAGATACTGGTATGGCGAAACGAAAAGATAGATGTCGACATCCCCGTCGCCATCAACATCTCACCCAAACAGATCATCAGAAACGAGAAGTTCTTCCACGACCTGTTAAAACGTGTCAAGCGCTCCGGCATTGATCCGAAATATCTCCATGTCGAGATTACCGAATCGTTGATCATGGAAAATCTGGAGCTGGCCGAAGCGGGAATTTCGCTGCTCAACCGTTTCGGTATCAAGTCGGCGATCGACGACTTCGGGACCGGCTACTCCTCCCTCTACTACCTGAAAAAGCTTCCGGTGCATATGCTGAAGATCGACCGGGTTTTCATCAAAAACATCCCGGAAAGCGAGGAGGACTGCGCCATCGTCAACGCCATCGTTTCGATGGGCAAAAGCCTGGGGAAAGCGACGGTCGCGGAAGGGATCGAGACGAAACAGCAGCTCGAGTTCGTCAAAAAAAGCGGATGCGACATCGTGCAGGGATTCTACTTCGCCAAACCGATGCCCGCCAAAGAGTTCGAGCGATTTTATCATCATTTCAATACCGGGGCCACCCCCGAAGCTAACGGTTTTTCGGCAGATACTCCAGAATGACCGGCTCGCTGAAGTTGGGAACGTCGTCGTAGGTAAAAAGAGCGTAATACTTTTTCACATCGAGTGCGCCGAAGTCGTCGTAGGTCCAGTTGTCGGGCCCACCGTAGAGCTTCTCGCCGTCGTAGGGCGAGATCGGTTTTCTGAACGGGTTTTTGATGACGAAAACTCCTTTGAAGTCCTTGTCGTCGGGATTTTTCCAACCGAGGCGAATCTTTCCGTTTTCGATTTTGTAGGTCAGATGGCTCACCGGCGCCACGGGACGGCGGCGTTTGTGCAGATACTCGATCACGAGCTTCGGTGTAAACTCCGGATGGGCGCAATGCCACTCGACGGCCGAATTTTTCACCAGTTTCTGGGCACTGCTCGGACGCAACAAAAAGGCGATGCTCTTCTTGTCGCGTAAACGATTGCCGAACTCCTGAATCGCGTAGGTGTCGAAAACGAAAACCTGTTCCTGGTTCTTGAGCTCGTTGACACTGACGTCGTAGCCGATGTTTTCGATAATGCGGCGCGCTTTGATCGCATCGTAGTCGCGTTCGGCATCGGCATCGATCATCTCGAGATGGAAGCGAATGTTCTCTTTGGCATAGACTTTGACCGGATTGAGAACCACATAGGCGCGGGTGATCTGCATGAATTCCCAGTTTGGAAGCGATCCCAGTTCGAAATCGAACGTGGCGTAGATCTTTTTGCCGCCACCATCGAATCCGCTGACGATTTTCCCCTCTTCGATCCCGTCCGCCCGTACCGTGAAACTCTGCCTGGGGAAAAGCTCCATCCGATTGGGCTCGAGCGTGTAGGTGATCTCCAGGTGGGGCCGAAACGCCAGGCCGCCCCCGAATTTTCCATATCCTATGTCCCATTGCATCATCTGCGACGTACGCCCGATATTGAGTGTTTTCGGACCTTCGATGCGGAAGGTGACCGCTTCGACGGCAATCTGTTCCTGCAGTACCCGGCACTCCGCTTCGCTGAACTCCCAGCTTCGCCAGATCCCCTGTGTCAGATGGTTCGACGGTGTCGGCCGACCGACATAGGAGCGGATTTTCATCGCCTCGACATCCTCGAACTTGGTGATGTCTCCGATACTTTCGGGATCGACGATGCCGACATCCCATTCACCGAACTTCTCGACCGTCACACCGACGCGGTTTAGGGGATAAAGGCGTAGACGCGCCCGCTTGATGACTGCATTTTTCGGGATCGTCCTGAGGGGGATCGTCACGACGGCGTAGCTGACACCCTTTGTCTCGTTGACACCCACGAAGAGTGAGTTGACACCAAAATGCGACGCGTTCTCTTTGAGCTTTTCGGCGACGTAACCCGTCCTCTCCGGCCAAGGGAAATAGGTGCGGTGAAACTCGTCGTCACCGACATGGGTCCGGATCGCGAGCACGGGTGCGAACGGCGATTTCCGGCCGCTTGCCTTGTCGACGGCACGGATATGGTAGAAGTAGGGCGTATCGCTTTGCAGATTACTGTCGGCGAAACGATTCGCCTGTGTCAAACCCATCAGATTGAAGGGGCGGCAATAGGACTTTTCTCGCCGGCTTCGATAGATCTCGAAATAGATCTCATCATCCTCCCGCGTGCCGGGGCAGGGTTCCCACTCGAGTGTGACATTGTCGACGCCTACGAACGTCGCCCGAAAGTTATCCGGCCGCGGCATCGCCCCCTCTTTGGCGTAGTTTGGTGCCTCTTTGAGTGCCGCCAGGAGGGCGGGGATATGCTCTCGTATATGCTCGATCATATCGTCGAGGTAGTCGGAGATATTGCGTGTCCCCACCTCGACGACCGATGCGACGATCCCCTTGGAGTAATAGAACTCCCGCCCACTGCCGCTGATCAGCTTCGCCGGCGGCTTCCCCTGATGGATACCGTATTCACGGTCGCTGATCTTTCGGATCTCTTCGGCCATATTGGCACAGAGCACGTTCATGTCGGTCGTATCGATCGTATCTTCATGGCGAAAATCGTGGGCGGGGAAAAAGACGTTGCCCTGTGAATGGTAGTCGAGTGCGATGGCGACGTTGGGATGGCTCTCTATAAAATCGCGCAATGCACGGGTTTCCGGTTCGCTGAAAGGTTCCGGCCCGCCGTAGATGTTGGAGGTGGGGTTGTTGCTTTTGACGAATCCGACAGGAAAGTTTCTGTTGAGATCGACGCCGTAGCTGCCATCGGCATTCTGACGGCGATTTTTCCGCCAGAACGAGAAATGGTTGCGCGAATACTCGAATCCGTCGGGGTTGGCACATGGTACCATATAGATGGCGGCGTTTTGCAACGCCTCCTGGATCGCATGGTCGTAGGCGATGTTGCGGTCCACGTGCTGTGCGAACCCGATCGCCAGTTCCAGCCCGATCCACTCTCGGGCATGGATCGTCCCGGTGAAAAGGAGTGCGGGTTTGGTATCGGCATTTTCGACGTTTTGGCTGATCGTGACGGCGATGATGTCACGCTTTTCCCACGTCTGGCCGATCACCTCGAGAGCGAAGAGATCGGGTCGGCACTCGGCCAGATTTCGGAAAAGCGCGACCGCATCGTCGTAGGAGTGGTAGAGTTGTTTCATTGAATCCCTTACATACGCCGAAGAAGACGGGCTCCTTCGGCAACGCCAACGCTGGATTCGCGTCAGCGGCTGGCTCGCGCGGGTCAACCGCGCTTTTGCATCTCGCTTACTTGATCGCGATGTGGTCGCGGATTTTAGCGAGTTTCTTTTTACCCAGACCTTTTATTTCCAACATATCTTCCAAACTTTTGAAAGGGCCGTGCTTTTCGCGATACTCGACAATCTTTTCGGCCAGCTTTTTGCCGATCGACTTGATTTTTCCGAGCGCTTTGACGCCCGCTCTGTTGACATCCGTCTTGCTGTGCAGCTCTTCGGCCCACACTTTCAACATCTGCTTGTCGATCCCTTCTACTTCGAAGAGCTCGTCGATACTCTTGATATCGTGGCTGTGGATGTAGCGGATCACTTCGACGGCGATCTCCTCCTCCATTCCGTGCAGCGTCATCAACTCCGTCAGCGTGACGCTTTCGAGCGACATTTCACTTTCGTCCAGATCGCTGTGGATCGCTTCACCGTGCTTCGCCTCCTGCTTGATCACTTCCGGCAGCTCCTCTTCGTTCTCGATGGTTTCGAAAAGGTGGCTGTTGTCAGGAAGATCTTCGGGGAGACTCTCCTCCGTCAGCTCGACATCCCACTCGCCATCTTTGTCGTTGATGTAGCAAGCGCCATCGGTCGAAGGGACATATTTGCTGAAGCCGATGTGACGCATCGTACGCAACAGCTGAGGATTGATCTTGCCGAGCTCTTCCCAGTTGTAGAGCGGAATGTGCGGTTTCGGGAAACGCCCCTCGGAAAAGTCCCACATCAGATACTGCCCGATCCAGTCGCGAAAGTAGGGAAACGCCGCAAACGCCGTCGCACATTCGAGAATGTAGTATTTGCCGTCGTATTCGGCGATGTCGCATGCCCAGTATTCGGCTTTGGCCGCTTTGGAGGCCTCGACCGCCAGCTCCAGCGCACCCATCGGCACGCCGTCGTATGTCATGTAGCCACCCTGCGAGGTATTGGTCAGATCCATATCTTCACCCGCGACACGCCAGAAGGCACATGCCGGTTTGTGGCCGATCAGCATGACGCGGATGTCGGCGCGCAGGGGAATGCACTCCTGGATGTACATCGGCATATACTTCTTCTCGTCGAAAAGCTTCTTCGCCTCCTCTTTGGACTTGACTTTGTGGACATAGTAGCCGCCGTAATTGGAGGGGCCGTAACTTCTTTTGACAATGACCGGATAGTCGCACGTTTCGAGGTATTTGTACCCCTCGTCTCGGTTGTAGAATATTTTCGTCTTCGGATGCGAGAGATTGTGCTTTTCGCAAAAGAGGGTGACATTCTCTTTGGACTTGTTCGCGAACTGCGTCTCGATCGAGGGAACGAAACGTACATGCGGAAGCGCTTTGGCGATTTCACGGAAGGTTTCGTACGCCGTTGCGGGAATGTTGCCTATGAGAATGTCGATCTTCTTCTTTTTTACCTCTTCGATGAAACGATCTTTGTCGTTCCCCCAGTGATAAACCACCTGCTCGATCTTGTCGGGCCACCCCTTGAAGTTGGAGCGGTCGAAGAACCGCAAAACGTAATCCAGGTAAAGAAGCCCGAGCTTCGGAAGTTTCTTGTTTTTAGCCATTGTCTATTGTCCTTGTTTTATTTTTTCGTTTTTCTGTCGATCAGATCGACGATTTTGTCGATCTTTTTGTCATTGAAATCGAGTCCGATTTTCTCCTGCTCCGGTATCGCGAACGCTGGAATGCCGTTGACTTCGAGGACGATGTACTCCTCTTTGGACCGGTCATAGATGATGTCGACGCCTGCGATTTCCAGACCCGTCACTTTCGCGGCCTTGAGCGCCAATTCGACAACGGCGTCCTCCGGTTCCCGCAAAAACACGCTGCCGCCGCTCGTGACATTGGTGCGCCAGTCGCTACCGCCCGCTTTTCGGCCGTAACAACCGATATATTCACCATCGACGATGTCGACCCTGTAGTCGGTGTTGTCGTAGTCGATGAATTTTTCGACATAGAAGAACCGCAGATCCATCTGGTTCAAAAAGGGCATCAGCATATCGAGTGTCTCCTGCGAATCGATCTTCGTCAGCCCCACGCCGCCCCAGCCGTCGGTCGGTTTGTAAACCATCTGTTTCCACTCTCTCATGAATTGCCGCAGACGCGCGCTGTCGTCACGGTGGCAGAGACGGAAATCGGCCGTCGGAACGCCGTTGTTGCGAAGAAGATGTGCCGTTTGGAATTTGTCTTCTGTCAGCGCAAACGAGCGGAAATTGTTGATGCATGGAACGACCCGGTCGAGCGCCTCGTAAAGAAACATCTGGTACTGCGTCTGTTCGCCCGCATTGTAACTGAAAAACAGATCCAGCTCCTCCATTTTCGTGCCGTTGCAGATCGTGGTACCGTTTTCCACATAGGCTTGGCGAAGGTTGAGCCCCGTCACCGCCTCGATACCGCGCTCTTTCAACCGATCGACGATCTTCTTCTCGATCAGATCTCCGCCACCGTTTTGATACATCCAAATCCCGATTCGTCTCACACTATCTCTCCATATTTTTGATGATGCATCAGCACCTTCGTCATCAAATCGATCCGCTCATCGAAACTCGTTTTCAACGCCCGCTCTTTTGGGGTATGGTCCCCATCGCCGTAGGGGCCCAGCCCATCGATCGTCACGACACCGGCGGATGCGACGATGTTGGCGTCGCTCACGCCACCACGGCTTTCGACAGGAAGCCTCTGCCCTGAGATGCGCTCCATCGCCTCGATCAACGCTTTTTGCCACACATTGGGTTCCATCACGTCTCGCTGGATCGACCCGCCAAGACGCGACGAAGTCCTTTCGACGAAGTCGGTCGAGACGATTTCGTCCAGAGCGCGCATCACTCTCTCTTTCTCTCTATGGTTGGCGTAGCGAAGTTCGAAAAGCAATTTGGCATGCGGGCTGATCGTGTTGGCTCCGATGCCACCCTCGATCTTTCCGACATTGACGGTCGAACCCTTTTCGAGGTCGGTCAGTTCAACCAGCTTCTGCAGCTTCAGCGCCGCTTCGAGATTGGCATCGACCCCTTTCGCGTAACTTGTGCCGGCATGGGCCGCTTTGCCCTCGATCGTGATTTCGAACGTTCCGATCCCTTTGCGGCCAACCACCACTTCCATATGCTCTCCCGCCGCCTCGAAGACGAAACATTTGTCGTAACCTCTGGCCAATTCGCCTGTGAGCTGCTTCGAATCGTCGCTTCCGGTCTCTTCGTCACTCACAAAAAGCAGATCGATATCTTCGATCGTCCCATTGGCGGCATATATCGCCCGAAGCGCTTCGAGCGCGACGACGTTACCGCCTTTCATGTCGCAAACTCCCGGGCCATAAACCCATCTCTCATCCTCTTCGAAGCCCTCGAACGTGCCGGGAGGGAAGACGGTATCGAGATGTCCCAGCAGCAGAATTTTTTCTCTCCCGCCACTTTTGGGAGAGACGAAATGAAGATGGTCGCCAATCAATTCACGCGGATAGACCCGCGTTTCGAAGCCTATCTCTTCCAACCAGTTGCGAAAAAGCCCCCCTGTCGCATCGACCCCTCTCTTATTGTGGGTATAGGAGTTGATGCAGACCGCTTCTTTCAGATTTTTTTTCCATCGTTGTGCCACGTCAGCGTTCCATATATTTATTAAATTCACGAATAATCCACAAATAATACCATAAAACGAGGTTCGCTTCCATGGATGAAAACGGTCGTCTCTTCCATCTTGCCACTGCCGTTTTCCGGATCTACCGCACGGCATCGAGAGGACGGCCCTTGTCCGCTATTTTCCCACCGCCACAACCACTTCGAACTGCAGATAGGCAAGCGGATACTCCTGCAGAATCTGCCGGGTCTGCCTGTAACCGAGCCTGCGCGTTCCGCCGCTTACGCCGCTTCGCTTGATATAACGCAGTATCGAGAGTGTATCCTTGAAATAGAGTCTATATTTCAAAATATCGATCCGCACATCGAAGTGTTTGTGCAGGAGTGCGATCGTCTCATCTTTGGAGCGGATCGGAGAGGCGATACCCGCCGTTTCATGCAGTGCGGCGAAGGTACCGGAAGTGAAAATCGCAAGGGCGACGGGACGGCCGAGATCTTTGATCTGCGCGAGCGTCCAGTCGAGATCCCGGCTCCACTGCAGAGCGGAAGAGGAGACGAGCAGGTCGAAATCTCTACTTTTGAGCCTCTCGAAAAGTGCCGGGTCGTTAAAATCTCCGACCATCGTCTCGACCCCGGACCCACTGGGATGGATCGCCGTCATTTCGGGAACGATATCGATGGCCAGATAGCTTATGAACGGATGTTCATAGGCTCTGAAAAAGCCGCCCGTCCCGCATCCGAGGTCGACAATGCGGGAGAAGGGTTTCGGCACCTTTTTGGCCAGTGCTTCCGCCACGCGGGTCTGTATAAGGTTATAACGGCCGTAACTGCGGGCAAAACGACGAAACTCTCTATGTGCAGCCATATTTACTTTCAATAATGTTTTGGATATAATAGCGCGCTAATTATACCACCCACACCTTGTAAAGGCTTTTTTCATAATGATTACCGTTTTATTTGCACTTCAAATCGTACTGGCCGTCGTATTGACCATTCTCGTTCTGCTTCAAAAGAGTTCATCGATCGGCCTGGGCGCCTACAGTGGCTCCAACGAGTCGGTATTCGGCGCGAAGGGCCCCGCCGGCTTTCTTGTCAAAGCGACCTTCACCATCGCCTTCTTTTTTGTCCTCAACACGATCGCACTGGGTTACATGTACAACAAAATCTACAACCAGTCGGTCGTCGACGAGATCACAACCGAAAGCAGTGTCCCGACACCACCGGCTACACCTACTGTGCCTGCCGCACCGGCAGCACCCATGGCGCCTGCCACCAAATAATGCGCCTTTTCATCGGACTCTGGCTCATCGCGACGAGCCTCTGGGCCGATGCCCACATCTTCGTTTACCACCGTTTCGGCGACACCCGCCACCCCTCGACCGATACGACGATCGACGTACTTAAAAAACAGTTCGACTATTTCAAGGCACACGGTTACGAGATCGTTCCACTTTCACGACTCGTCACGGCGCTCAAAGCCAAACGGCCCATTCCCGACAACTGGGTTGTATTGACGATCGACGACAGTTTCAAAAGCTTCTACGTCAACGGCCTGCCGATTTTCAAAGCCTACGGCTACCCTTTTACCCTCTTTGTCTATACGAAAGGAACCGAATCGCACTACGGTGACTTCATGACGTGGGAGCAGATCAACGATGCCAAAAAGTACGGGGAACTCGGCTTTCACTCGCATACCCATCCCCACATGGTTTCCCAAAGCGACACCTTCCTCGAAAAAGATTTCGAGACCGGTCTCGCGTTGATGAAACTGCGAACCGGGGAACGTCCGAAATATTTCGCCTACCCGTACGGCGAGTATGACGGGCGTGTCAAAGCGATTGCCGAGAGTTTCGGTTTCGATGCCATCTGCAACCAGAATGTCGGCGCCGTATCGGAAGCCTCGGACCCATACGATCTCGACCGGATCGCGCTCACGGGCGATCCCGATCTGAAAAGCAAACTCGGCATAAAATTCCTGCCGGCAGAATGGATCGAACCCAAAGCGTGGCCCAAAGAGGGCATCGTCCGCGATGTCCGCATCAAAATCGACATTCCAACCAACGCCAAACGGGCTCAGCTGTACCTTACAGGCTACGGATGGCGATGGGTGGATTTGAATGACGGTGAAGTGAACCTCACGCTCGACAAACCGCTCAAAAACCGCCGAAGCCGTCTCATTTTAAAGCTTGATAACGATAAAATAAGCACAAAAATTTTGGTAAAGCCATAAGGAGAACGATCATGGAAGAGCTCAACGAAGTATACGAGTATGCCAAGGAGCATATGGAAAAAAGCCTCGACGTCCTGAAAAAAGATTTCAGCACGATCCGCACCGGCCGTGTCTCGACACACATTGTCGACAGCATCAAGGTCGACTACTACGGTACGCCGACTCCACTCAACCAGGTGGGCAGCGTCATCGCCACCGATGCACAAACCATCACGATCACACCGTGGGAGAAAAACCTGCTTCCGGAGATCGAACACGCGATCCAGCAGGCCAATATCGGTGTCAACCCGAACAACGACGGCGAGACGATCAAGCTCTTTTTCCCGCCGATGACGGTCGAACAACGCCAGGAGAGCGCAAAGCAGGCCAAAGCGATGGGAGAGAAGGCCAAAATCGCCATTCGAAACATCCGCCGCGACGCCAACGACAAAGTGAAAAAACTGGCCAAAGAGAAGACGATCACAGAGGATGAAGAGAAAAAAGGGCATGACCAGGTCCAGAAGATCACCGACGAATACATCAAAAAGGTCGACGAACTGGTCAAAGCGAAAGAAGCCGAAGTCCTGAAGGTCTAACCGACGCTTGCGTCGTCTCGCCGTATGGCGTAGCTTTAGTGAAAGGAATTTTCATTGGAGCTTCGCTCGAATGAAAAGGAGATATTGAAACGATGGATATCAAACAGATCTATATGGATGCCGATGCCTTGCTGCACGGCCACTTCAAACTGAGCTCCGGCAACCACTCCGAATACTACCTTCAGTCGGCCAAAGTCCTCGAAGACCCGAAGACCGCCAAAATTCTGGCTGAAGCGCTGGCGGCGCAGATCAGGGAATACGGGCTCGAGGTCGACACCGTCTGTTCACCCGCCATCGGTGGGCTCATTGCAGGCTTCGCGCTGGCGACGGCACTGGACTGCCGCTACATCTTTACCGAACGGGTCGATGGCACCATGACGCTGCGCCGCGGATTCGAGGTAAAAGAGAATGAGAAGATCCTCATCTGCGAAGATATCATCACCACCGGCGGCTCCGCGATGGAAGCGGCAGCCGAAGTGGAGAGGCTGGGTGCGAAAGTCGTCGGGTTCGCGGCACTCGCCAACCGCGGCTTCTGCAAACGTATCGGCAGTGACTTGGACCGCAAACCCAACTGCAAACTGCCCGAAGACAAACCCTTCTTCGCACTTGCGGACTTCGACTTCCCGATGTACAGCCCGGAGGAGTGCCCGATGTGCAAAGCGGGCAGCGAAGCGATCAAGCCCGGCAGCCGCGGCAACTAAGGAAAACCGATGGGGCGCTGGCGCAAAGTCAAACAGGGAAAGATCGGGAAGCGAAGAGAAAAGAGAAAAACCTCCGATGAAACCGCATTGCCATGCGCTCCGATCACTCTGCGCCTCAAAGCCTTTTTGACCGACACTTTCATGATTACGATGCCGATACTCTACATCGTCATCTATCTTGTCATGGGAGACCGCGAAGGGTTCCGCGAACACATGGGAGAGGGGTGGCTCATCATTCTCATCGTGCATATGGCGGCAACGCTGCTTTTTTGGAAACTCAAAGCCCAGACACCGGGAATGAAGGCATACGACCTTACCCTTATCGATCCGCAAACGGGAGAAAAACCCGGCATCGTCAAACTGTTCCTGCGCTATGTGATGCTTCAAACCGCCATTCTCTCCTTTTTCGGTATGTTCCTACCCTTTATCATGCGGCATAAAGAGGGGCTGCACGACCTGGTCTCCGGTACCTGCATCGTCTACAGACCGCGTTAAGTCCCACCATCATGTTCTGGCGGCTTTCGGCTTTTTATCTCTTCTATTTCGCCATTATCGGCGTCTATGTCATCTTCTTTCCCAAAGCGCTGCAGATGGCCGGTTACTCGAGTGCACAGATTGGAGTGCTTCTTTCGGCGGCACCGCTGATGCGGTTTCTGGTCCCCTTCTTTTTTCTCAAGCATATCAAACTCGATCGAAAGAGTTATACTCTTTCACTGATCATCCTCTCCATCTCGGTCCTTCTTTTCTACCCGGCACTGGAGCATTTCAAGGCACTCCTCGCGGTCAATCTCCTTTTCGGTGCCTCCATCAGTATCTCTTTGCCCTTTGTCGAAGCCCGGGCGCTCGAAGTGCTCGACAGGCACATCTACGGGCGTTCGAGGCTTTTCGGTTCCATCGGTTTTATGCTGATTGCATTGTGGCTCGGGAAAGTGTTGGAAACACCTCTGGATGCGCTCCACTACCTCCTTGGCACGACTCTGATGACGACGCTCAGTGGGCTGGCCATCGTCTACGGCCTGAAACCACACCACGCCAAAAGCGAAAAAAAGGGGAGTGGCGCAAACTTTTCGATCCTGCGCTTCTGGCCTTTGTGGCTCAGCTTCTTTCTAATGCAGGTGAGTTTCGGAGGATTCTACAACTTTTTCACGATCTACGAGACCAGCCACGGCATCGGACT
Source organism: Hydrogenimonas cancrithermarum (assembly GCF_030296055.1). Taxonomy (NCBI): domain Bacteria; kingdom Pseudomonadati; phylum Campylobacterota; class Epsilonproteobacteria; order Campylobacterales; family Hydrogenimonadaceae; genus Hydrogenimonas; species Hydrogenimonas cancrithermarum. Next base: position 1,392,221 of record NZ_AP027370.1, on the reverse strand, counting down.
CGAGATGACCAGCTGGCTCTGGAGTTTCGGCGTCATCTGTGAAATCGCCATGCTCTACTTCCAGGGTCCGCTACTCCATAAAAATCTGCTCGTCATTCTGCAGATCACGATCGCCGTCACGGCACTGCGGTGGATGCTGCTATGGCTCTTTCCCGATTCCCTGGCAATGACTTTCGCCACCCAGAGCCTCCATGCGCTCGGTTTCGCACTCTATCACAGCGCATCGATCACGCTGCTCTATTCACTCTACCGCCAAAAAGCGCTGGCACAGCAATTTTTTCTGGGCATCTCCTATGGGCTGGGCGGTTTTGTCGGAGCTATTCTGGCCGGACAGATCTATGGCGAGTATCTGTTTCTTATCGAATCCATGATCGCGCTCACGGCCTTTTCGATCCTGAAACTTCAAAAGGGCATAACGATCACGTCGAATCGGCCGATATAGCCGTATAAAAACAATCTCAAGAAACAAGGATACAGATGAAAAGAATATCCCTCATCGCTTCCGCCGTGATCGCGTTCACGGCGACAACGGCAACGGCCGATACCATCGGCGGGGAGATCGCCGTCGGAGGATGGAACCACGAACCGAGCGGTTGGATCCAATACCCGTCGAACCCGACAGATGCCAACAAGATCGATCTGAACAAAGATCTGAACCTCGATACAAAAAGTGAAATCTACATTCGTGCGAAAATCGAACATCCGATTCCTATACTGCCCAACATAAAACTCGCCTACACCCAGGCGACCAGCAGTGGAGAAGGAGAATCGACGAACGACTATCAGTTTGGAGATATCACGATTCCCGCCGGCTCCAAGACATCGACCGATGCCCAGCTCAACAGTTACGATGCGACTTTCTATTACGAAATCATCGATATCGGAATGGATCTGGATCTCGGTATCACGGCACGCTATATCGACGGATATACCGATATCACCGTCAACCCCGGTACCCCTGGCGAACAGCACGACAAAAGCGATCTCTCCTTCGTTCTCCCGCTCATTTACGCGAACGTCCGTGTTCCGATTCCGTTTTTCGAAGGTCTCTCCGTCGGTGCCGAAGGAAACTACATCACCTACGACGGAAGCACCGTCTACGATCTGCAGGCGGACCTGCGCTATACCTTCACGATGGGGCTGGGTGTCGAAGCGGGATATCGGGCTCAGAAATACAAGCTCGACGATGTGGAAGATACCAGCAGCGACGTCGACATCGAAGGGTTTTTCGTCGGCGCCGTCTGGGATTTTTAAAGATACTCTACGATTTGATCGAGCGGAAGCCGGATCTTTTCCGGCGCCGGCTTGACCCGATAACCGAAAGCGATGATAAGCGCAAGCTCCTCTTTGGCCGGGTCCATTTCAAGCAGCGCCTCCACCTTCTCCTTCTCGAAACCTTCGATCGGGCAGCTGTCGATCCCCATTGCGGCCGCACCCGTCATCATGTTGGCCGCCGCGATGTAGCACTGCTTCGATCCCCAGCAAAACAGCCCCTCCGTCGCCAGTTTATGCGCGGCGAAGGTATCGTACAAGTCACAGTAGGCTTCGACCTTCTCTTTGGGAAGGTCGCGTCGGGAGAGCATATCCCTGCTGTAGCGGCTGCCGGGGGCCAGCGGTCCGAGGATCGATTTGACGAGCACCAGATCGCTGCAGGTGGTGATCTGTGGCTGGTCCCAGCAGAGCGGTCTGATCCGCTCCTTCAGCGTTTGGCTCTGCACGACACTGAAGCGCCACGGCTCCATCCCGAACGATGAGGGGCTGAGCCTGCCGAACTCCAAAATCATCTCCAGATCCTCTTTGGGGATCTTTCTGTTTTCGTCAAATCGCTTGCAGGAATATCGTTCCTGCATCGCCTTTAGAAAAACCTCTCTATTCTCCATCTTTACTCCTTGCTCCAGATTCGTCGGTTCAGATTGAGCTCCTCTACGATACCGAGAATAAGATTAAGATTCTCTATGTACGCTTTGAAAATGTCGATGCTCAAAAGTGACTTCAGCAGTGTCGGTTCGAACCAGTCGCCCCCGTTGGCGATGGCGATGAAGAGTTTGTCGTACTTGAAGGAGAGATAGAGGGGTGCATCGGCCCTTTTTTTCAAGGCCACCAGTTTCTCCATGATAATCGGCGTCAACAGATAGTGTGCCTCGATCGGGTCGTCCGCATAGACTTTGAACTCCTTTTCGAACGCAGGATTGTCCATACGGACCAGCTTTTTACTGGCCATGCCCTGCAACCAGCCACCCAAAACTCCCAGATATCTCTCCGCGATATCGGGAAACACCATCGTAGTATGCTTGAACGATTTGTGAAATTCCGTCATGATGAAAGTGCCCGCAAAGATGGTATGGCGATCTTTTCTGCCTTTCGCATCGGTCGTCTCCTTCTCCACCGTCAGATCGCTGAACTCGATCGGCGTTTCACCGATCTTCCCTCTGATCAGGTCGTTGCCGTCGTAGTGGTCGATATCGTCACTGAAGAGGCCACTGAGCCGAAAAATGGTTTTTGGGATCATTCCGTCCGGAATGTAAATTAGATTCGGATCGATTCTAGTAACGATTTTTCTGAAAATCCGCTCTTTGAATCGCCGACGGTAGGAGCCCATCAGCCAATTGATCACAAAACCGAGAAGTACGAACGCACCGAAGGCTAGGAAAAGGAAGGTCTCTGCGTTGCCTCCCGTCCGCGAAAGAATCCAAAGGAGGGCAAGCGCCACGACAATGAAAACGACAACGATCTGCCGGACAATCCGCTTCCGCTCTTTTTCGAGCGCTTCAAGCTCCGGATAAAGCCCTTCATAGTAGTAATCGAGCAGATCCGACGTATTGAATTTCACGGTTCAAGCAGCTCTTTGATATCGATGTTTTTGCGTTCGATTTCCGGTATTTCGAAAAGCGTTTTAGGTCCAAAATTGAACCAGTTTGCGATCAGCGAAGAGGGGAACATCTGGCGGGTGTTGTTGTAGTCGGTCACCGCCTGGTTGTAGGCGCGCCTTGCCGCGGCGATCTGTTCTTCGATCTCGTTGAGGGTATGCATCAACTGTATAATCTGTTCGTTCGCCTTGAGCTCCGGATAGTTTTCAACCGCTACCATCAAACCGTGCAGCGGCTGGGTCAGCTCATCGGCGATGGCGATCTTCTGCTCCCGCGTGAGGTTTGGCTGCATCGCTTTGGAACGAAGCTCGGTCACCTTTTCGAGCAGACCCTTCTCGTATTTCATCGACTCTTTCATCAACGTCACGAGATTCGGGATGAGGTTGTAACGCTTTTTGAGCAGCGCGTCGATCGAAGCGAAAATATTGTCACATTGATTGCGGCGGGAAACGAGCGTGTTGTAGATCAGTACCCCTATCAGGAGTATCACACCGATGCCGATAAGAAAATTCATGGAAAAATCCCTTTTTTTGATCTTGTTTTAGTATACCAAAATGGGAATGAATCGAGAGGAGAAGGAGACCGCGAGTGCAGTCTCCGACAAAGGGAAAGCGGACTACTTCTTCTGTTTTTCCATACGTTTGCGCACGTGCGGATCGAGATAGCGTTTGCGCACGCGGATGTTTTCCGGTGTCACTTCGACCAGTTCGTCGTCTTCGATCCACTCCATCGCACGCTCGAGCGTCATTTCACGCGGCGGCACGAGAACGATCGCATCGTCGGCACCGGAAGAACGGACGTTGGAGAGTTTCTTGCCCTTGATCGGGTTGACTTCCAGATCGTTGGGACGGGCATGTTCTCCGATGATCATCCCCACATAGACTTCAGTCTGCGGTTTGATGAACAGTGTGCCACGGTCTTGCAGGTTGAAAAGCGAGTAACCCAGCGCTTTGCCGTTCTCCATCGAGATAAGGGCACCGTTGGCACGGTGTTCGACATTGCCGACGAAGGGGCGATAGGCCAGGAAGGAGTGGTTCATGATCCCCTCGCCTTTGGTATCGGTCAGAAACTGCGTTCTGAAACCGATAAGCCCGCGTGCCGGAATCTCGAACTCGATGCGCGTCGTACCGTCCGGCATCGGGTTCATCGAAGTCATCTCCGCCTTGCGGCGGCCAAGCTTCTCGATGACCGACCCGCTGAACTCTTCGGGTACGTCGATCACGAGGTGCTCGTACGGTTCCATACGAACACCGTTCTCCTCTTTGATGACGACTTCGGGGCGGGAAATCAGAAATTCGAACCCTTCACGGCGCATATTTTCCGCAAGAATCGAGATCTGCAGCTCCCCGCGGCCGGAGACTTTGAAACTTCCTTCACCCAGTTGTTCGAGGCGCATCGCGATGTTGGTCTGCATCTCTTTTTCGAGACGCTCTTTGAGCTTGTTTGAGGTGACGAACTTCCCTTCGCGGCCGGCGAACGGACCATCGTTGACACTGAAGATAACCGACAGGGTGGGCTCTTCGATATGAAGCGGATCGAGCGGCTGCGGATCGTTCGGATCGGTGATCGTGTCACCCACATCAATCTCGTTGAAACCCGCGATCGCGACGATATCGCCTGCTTCCGCCTCATCGATCTCGATACGCTCGAGCCCCAAAAATCCGATCAGTTTGCTGATGCGCCCCTTGACTTTTTCCCCGTCGCTTTTGGCCAAAAGCACCTGCTCGCCCGCCTTGACACGCCCGTTGAAGATACGCGCGATACCGATACGTCCGACGTAATTGTCGTAATCGAGCGTAAAGATCTGTGTCTGAAGTGTATTGTCGGGGCTTCCTTCGGGAGCCGGTACATACTCCAAAATCGCATCGAAAAGCGGCGTCAGATCTCTGTTTTCGTCATCCATGTTCCATTTGGCATACCCGTCGCGCGCGGCGGCGTAGAGAACAGGAAAGTCGAGTTGCGTTTCGTCCGCTTCGAGGGCGACCAACAGGTCGAAGACTTCGTCGACGACACGCTCGGGCTCGGCGGCCGGCTTGTCGATCTTGTTGACGACGACGATCGGGCGAAGGCCCAGTTCGATCGCCTTTTTCAAGACGAATTTCGTCTGCGGCATAACCCCTTCCTGGGCATCTACCAGTAGCAAAACGCCGTCGACCATTTTAAGTACCCGTTCCACTTCCCCGCCGAAGTCGGCATGGCCCGGGGTGTCGATGATGTTGATCTTGTAGTCGTTGTAGCGGATCGCCGTATTCTTGGAGAGAATCGTGATCCCGCGCTCTTTTTCGATGTCGTTGCTGTCCATGACACGCTCGGCCACCTCTTTGTGGGCCTCGAATGTGCCCGATTGCTGCAGCAGCCCGTCAACCAGTGTCGTCTTACCGTGGTCGACGTGTGCGATAACGGCAATATTGCGAATATTTTGCATATGTACTATTTCCTACTAACTTTGTAAATTTGCGCCATTATATCCAAAAATACTTCATATAAGCAGCTTATCGGAAAATATCATCTTTCTATGCCGTTATGGAACATCTTTTGCTTAGACACTTAAAAAAAACGGAAAGGTTTCGTATGGCCACATCCATTCTTCCTCCTTTGAAAACGGTGCAGGCAGAGATATTGGCCGAAACTCCGGAAATTTCCGATTCGACAAAAAATCCCGAGCTTTTCAGGGAGCTTCTGAGCATGATTCAAAGCGAGTCGTATGAAGAGAGAGAACCGCGTTCCCTTTTCGACGTATCGAAGAGGGAGCGGAAGCCGTCAATGCAACCAATGCAATCGCTGATTTCCGAATCGAAAACCGAAAAAGACCCAAAAAAGCCTCACCTTCGTCTTAAGCCGAACGAGACGCTTCCTTTCGTCAAATCCAAATCCACCCTACGAAATGCAAAAAGTCCAGATGTCGAGGAAAGGGTGCCAAAGAAATTCGAAAATACGGTTTTGCAGCTTCTCACACGTTCATTATCGTTGGAACATTTACCGAAATTTCTGACAAAACATCCAACGAAACATTCAAGCGATCTACCAAAAGAGCATACCGACATACCCTTGCGACGAAACGCGATCCTTTCCCTGGCTTCGCTGAACCGGAATCTGGAAAAAGAGGAGGCGGTTCAAACGATCAAATCATCGAAAGGGATCGGCGACCTCGTCAAACGTGCCGAGGATTTCGGGCTCAATCCCAAAGCCATAGAGATAAAGTCCGAAATAGAGAAACCCGGCGTCTCCATACAGAGCTTTCGATCTCCAGCAGCGGTGAAAGAGAATCCGATACCTCTACAGACACTTTTACAACACGCTCCACATCTATCAAAAAGCGTTGCCACCCTGGTCCGGCAGCCGAAAAGAGCCGAAACGGCCGCATCCCGTCCCATCGAGACTCGACCCACCCTTCAGGCTCTGCTCGATAAAGTGAAAACAGAGAAGAAAATTTTGAACGAAAACGCCAAGCATGAGAAAAACCGATCATCGGTGGATTTTCCGAAATCTTCCTCGGATGGCAGGATTTCACGAGTGAAATCTCCTTCGAAACCTCAGCGAAACCCTGACTTCAGAGACCTTCTTTCAACGGTCGAACAGAGCGGCGGAAACAGAAAAATAGAGACGAATACACTACAAAGTTCCAGTGGAAACGAAGAGGCAAAAATTCCATCTTCGACTTCCAAAACGCGGCAGAGCGATCTGGAAATAGTGGAAACGGCACGAAACGAGATAGAGAGAAAAACGTCGGAACATCTGAATCAGAAAATCGCCGATGCAAAAACGACGATACGCCATTTTGCACAAAATCTGCAAAGGGAGGTCGAAAACTACAAACCGCCCTTTACCCGTATGCAGCTTACACTTGATCCCAAAGATCTCGGCAGCGTCGAAGTGACGCTGATAAGCCGGGGAAATAATCTTCATATCCAGGTCAATTCCAACCCTACCGCCATCGGAATCATGGCGACGCAGGGGCAGGAGTTGAAGAACCAGCTCGTATCGATGGGCTTCACCGATGTCCAGATGCAATTCAATATGAATCAGCAGCAGCAACACCAACACCAACGCCGCTCGGAAGCGGAGAACCGCTATCTTAAGATGGAAGAGATTTCCGAGAATTATGAATCGCTCGACCTGATCATCCCCCAATACATTTAAGTAAGGAGCAGACCATGGATGTGACAAATACACTGGCCACCCCATCGATTTCCACCGCAAACGATACCATCCAAAACCCGAACGGTATTTTGGGAAAAGACGATTTTTTACAACTTCTGCTTATCGAAATGCGCTACCAGGATCCTACCGACCCGATGGATACGGAAAAGATTTTGACACAAACGTCGGAACTGGCATCACTGGAATCGTCGGAAAACACGAACAAGGCCCTCGAAGATTTGGCTGCAACGCTTGGAGCTTCTCAGAATTTGAGTGCCGTAACCGCCATCGGCAAACTTGCCGATCTCGGCAATGACGATATTCGTCTCGATGAGAGCGGATCGACACGATTCGATCTCTACCTGCCCGAAGCGTTGCAGGCGGGAACATTCACGATCACCGATGTGAGCGGAAATGTCGTCAAAACCATCAGACTCGAAAATCTTGCACAAGGTGTGCAACAGTTCGAGTGGGACGGAACGGACGACCAGGGCAACAGAGTCGATAGCGGAATCTATCACGGTTCCATCTCTTACGTCACTCCCGATGAAAACGAAGTAAAAAGCCGCGTCGGAGTCTATCCGATCGAATCGGTCCGGTTCGAAAACAACGAAGCCTATTTCAAACTCGGAAACAGTTATGTCCCTCTGGCTCAGATCGAAGAGATTTATGAAGGATAACGATGAATACCTCATTCTATAACGGTGTCTCGGGTGTCAAAACCTATCAAAGCGGAATCGACGTCTGGGGCAACAACATCGCGAATGTCAACACAGTCGGATACAAAGCCAACCTGCCGGAATTCGGATCCATCTTTTCTCAGACTCTCGTCGATGGAAACAACTCCCCCACGGAGGATCAGACGGGACTCGGCTCGAGACTGGCATCGACGGCGATCAGCATGAATCAAGGAACGCTCCAACAGAGCGACAATGCACTCGACCTTGCCATACAAGGAGACGGATGGTTCGGCGTAAGCGGCATCAACAATCAGCAGTTTTATACCCGAAGCGGCAACTTCTCGACCAATGCCGAAGGGTACATCGTCGATGGAAGCGGGAACTTCCTGCTCGGAACCAGTGCCGACAACATCGGCCTTATGCCCGACCCGGAAGACCCGACGAAAACCATTCCCGTACTCACCAAATCGGTTGAATACGTCAACCTTACCACACCGCAGGGGCAGGGGAAACTGCAGCTTCCCACACGCATGTATTATCCACCCGAAGCCTCGACCAAAGCTGAATTCAAAGCCAACCTTCCCGTCGATTATGGGACAGGGCAGATTTTCAATCTCCGGGCCGGCCTTATCGCACCGGACGGATCGAAACATACATTGACCATCGCCTTCACCAAAAGTGCCGAACAGCCGGAACTTGGAACTTCCTGGAAATATCGTGCCTATATCGACGAGGAGGGAACCCCCTCTTCGGAAGTCCTCGGCACTCTGGAGTTCGACGAACGGGGAGCTCTGAAAACACTCCCCGCAACCTTCTCCATCGATAATCACGGGGGGCCGGTCATGGTGACACTCGGGACGACACCCTACGACGGCCTGGTCTCCATCGCCGGTGCCGACATCGCATCCTCTTCCGTCGCGGACGGCTTTCCGGAGGGGTATCTCGACGGTTACCGCATCGATCAGGAGGCCAATATCATCGCCTCTTTCGACAACGGGAGGCTCAGCAGTATAGGTAAAATTGCGGTGTTCCATTTTCAAAACGATCAGGGTCTGGAAAAAGCCGGCGGAAATATCTTTCGCACCTCTTCCAACAGCGGTGGTCCGCATTTTTTCACCGATAACGAGGGCAACACCGTACTCGGAGCACAAGTTATCAACAATGCCCTCGAAAACAGCAACGTCAGCCTGGCGACCGCTTTGACGGAACTGATCGTTATGCAAAAAGCGTTCGATGCCAATGCCAAAAGTATTACGACTGCCGATCAGATGATCCAAAAAGCGATCAATATGAAGAAATAGGAACGAATTTTGCTTAACGATAAAAAGAATAAAAATCACTATCAAAGGATAGCCTCATGATGCGCTCACTATGGGCCGGCGTGTCCGGACTTCAAGCCCACCAAATCGCAATGGACGTGGAGGGCAACAATATCGCCAACGTCAATACCACCGGTTTCAAATACAGCCGTGTCAACTTCGCCGATCTGCTGAATCAGACCAGCAAGATCGCCACGGCGCCCCAGGGGGAGCTGGGCGGCAAGAACCCGATGCAGGTGGGGCTGGGCACCCAGGTAAGCTCCATCACCAAAATTTTCAAACAGGGATCAGTTCAAACGACGGACAAAAATACCGACCTGGCCATCCAGGGCGACGGCTTCTTCGTCATCAGCTCCGACGGCGGCAGAACCTACAAATACTCCAGAAACGGGGATTTCGTCTTCGACGCCGCCGGCAACTTCGTAGACAACAACGGCTATATCGTCCAGGGGTGGCTCAGAGACCCCGAAACCAACGAGATCGACTCCACGGGACCGATCCAGAACATCACGATTCCGCCGGGACTCACGACCCCTGCCAACGCCACCTCCACGGTCGCGTTGAAAGCGAACCTCAACTCCGGTCAGATGATCAAGAACAAATCGACCGTCTTCGCCCTCGATACTACTGGCACCAATACCAGCGACGAAGCCCGGGCGATCGCCAATGCCGGCAAATCCTACTATCTCGATTTCAAAACCCTCTTCGACGGAACGGGCGAGTCTCTGGCCCTGCAGGAGGGTGACGCCTTCAGCGTCTCCTACGACGGCGGAACGAATTGGCACGAGTATGTCTATGACGACCCCAACATCCCCGGGTCACCGACCGGTGCTGTTTTCACCACCAACGAAGATTTGCGAAGTCAGATGCAAAACGACTCCGGTGTACAGGTCGTTATCAATGAACAGGGAAAATACGAGCTGATCAACAACTCCGGCGCCGATATGCAGGTACTTGTCAGAGAACCGACCGGTGCGGGCCATAACCTCAATCAGAAACTGCTCGATGTTTTCACGCCCCTGGAGGGAACCATTCCTGATGGCGACTCGAAGATCTCTCAGTCGCTCTATTCGGCGACCCACGCTTCGAGCATCGACATCTTCGACTCTCTGGGCACCAAACATACGCTCCGTTTCGAATTCAGGAAAACGGCCCAAAATACCAGCGGATCGGAGTGGATGATGATCCTCAGCGTCCCGCAGCCGTCGGAAATCAATACGACCGATCCCAAAAACTACCTGGTGGGGAGCATCTCTTTCAATTCCGACGGCTCCCTGTCGAGCTTTTCACCCACCAATATCAGTTTTACCGGAAACAACGGTTCCAGGCCGAAACAGACGGTCAACCTCGATCTGGGTACGGCCAACCTCTTCGACGGCATGACCAGTTTCGACAACCCCTCTAGTACCTCCGGCATCAGCCAGGATGGTTATCCCGGCGGTGATCTCAACGGGATCCGGGTTGACGAAAGCGGCACCCTCATCGGCAGTTTCACCAACGGAAGGAGTTTCGGTCTGGCCCAGGTGGCGATGGCCAGTTTCGCCAACAACGTCGGATTGGAGAGTTCGGGAGGCAACACCTACATCCAGACCTCCAACTCCGGCGATCCGATCATCGGCAAAGCTTCGACGGGCAAACGGGGTTTGATCCAGGCCTCCTCCCTCGAAATGTCCAACGTCGATCTGAGCCGTTCTCTTACACAACTCATCGTCGTACAACGCGGTTTCCAGGCCAACTCGAAAACGATCACCACTTCCGACCAGATGCTGCAGACGCTTCTTCAGTTGAAGCAGTAATCACTCCAATCCGTAAATCTCCCGGTACCGCATCAGCGCGTACCGGTCACTCATCCCCGCGATAAAATCGGCAACGACCCGCTCCATCTTCTCCCTCTCGAGACGCACTTTGTACGCTTTGGGCAAAAGATCGACATCTTCCGTCAGCGCACCATAGAGTTTTTTGATGCACTCTTTGCCTGCATGCATTTTGCTGACGATCCTTTCATGACGATAGAGTTTGTCGAACATCATCTTTTTGAGTCTTTTGATCTGTGTCGCAAGCGTTTTTTCAAACGCAATCGGAACCGGTTCGGAAGCGGGAATGGTACGGCAGAGAACCGTATCGTATTTCGGAAGATTTGGACGGCTCGAGGCGATGAGTTCCGTCACCAGATGGCTGATAAGCATCCCGACGAAGCGATAACGGTGAAGTTTCGTTCCCCGCTCCAACCCTTCGGCCCGAACCTTTTCATCGATATAAGCGACCAGTTCGTTTTCGAGAATATCTTCAAAACGGATGAGGCCATACTGAATCCCATCATCGATATCGTGGCTGATGTAGGCGATCTCGTCGGCATGGTCGACGATCATCGCTTCGAGCGAGGGGTGATAGTTTAGCCCGAAAACCTCGTCGTACCATTCTGTCAGAAAAGGTTTTCTGTAAGGGTAAGAGTGTTTCAGGATGCCTTCCAGCGTGGCGAAGGTGAGGTTGAGTCCGTCGAAGGGCGCGTATCGCTTCTCGAGTTTGGTCACGACCCTGAAAGATTGAAAGTTGTGTTCGAATCCGTTTTTGTTGCCATCGTCTTTGAGGCATCGATCGAGCGTATCGCCGCCGACATGCCCGAAGGGGGTGTGCCCAAGATCGTGTGCCAGGGCGATCGTTTCGGCAAGCGTTTCGTGACAATCAAGCGCATTGGCGATCGCCCGGGCGATCTGGCTCACTTCCAACGAATGGGTCAGCCGCGTTCTGAAGTAGTCCCCCTCATGGTTGATGAAAACCTGCGTCTTGTACTCCAGGCGGCGAAAACTGCTGGTGTGGATGACGCGGTCGCGGTCGCGCGCGAAAGGGTCTCGGAAATCGGGAATGGCGGGATGGAAACGCTCGGTACACTTCATAAGCGGCCTTTTTTATATTATAATTGGCAAAATTTTAGCCAAAAAAGGATGCGCATGAAAGTCACACTTCTTCACAACACGCCACTGGAGATATGCGCCCATGCCATCCGCACCTGCTGGCAGAGCTTCGACAAGAGCGACGGTGGCGGCGAAAAGGACAAGGAGCTGATCGACCGCGTCGGCAACAAGTTCAAACACGCCAGTACGCTCGAACATCTGGTCTACACCTTCTACATTCAGGATATCAGCCGTGCCGTATTGCAGGAACTCGCACGCCATCGCATGGCGAGTCTCAGCGTAAAAAGCACCCGCTATACCCTCAAAGAGCTGAAAGAAGAGGTGCCATTTACGGCGGAAGATATCGAACGCGCCGAAAAATACGTCGTCATGACCGACAATGCACTGGTCAACGAGATGAGCATCAAAGCGCTCGAAAACCTCCGTCAGCTTCTGGTTGCCGGCATCTCGAACGACAAAGCCAAATATGCCCTGCCGGAGTGTTACAAAACCGAACTCACCTGGACACTCAATGCCAGAAGCCTACAGAATTTCCTGCTGCTGCGAAGCGACAAAGCGGCCCTTTGGGAGATACGTGATCTGGCCTATGCCGTCTACGAGACACTCCCGGAAGAGCACAAATATCTTTTCACCGTTAAAACATACGATTGAAACTCTACACACCCGGCCGGTCTCTATGACTTCAGCCGTTGCGCGTGCGTGATCGCCACGGCCATCGCATCGGTGATGTCGAGCGGTTTGATATCCCGATCGATCTTCAGAATCCGTTTCACCATGAACGCCACCTGCTCCTTCGCCGCCTTCCCGTTTCCGGTGAGCGCCTTTTTTACCTGCAGTGGCGTATATTCCGCGAAATTTCCCAGCTCTTGTAAAATTTTCAGGCTGAGTGCTCCCCGAAACTGTGCCAGCTTCAGCACCGTTTTGGGATTGAAAGCGAAAAAGATATCTTCTATCGCCACCTGATCGACTGTATGAGAGTGCAAAATGAGATCCAGCCCCTCCACCAGTTCGACAATCTGATGCTGAAGTTCTCTCTCTTTGATTTTGATAAGCCCCGCCTCCATCAAGCGAAGTGTCCGCCCCTCTTTCTTGATAATGGCATACCCGCAGTTTCTGCTGCCAGGGTCGATTCCCAGAATATTCACGTTATTCACCCTCTTTTTCACACTGTGAATAACTCACTATTCACATTTTTCTAACCTCATTTTAACGTAATTGGGATAAAATATTCCAAGTTTTTCACATACTTTATTCACAGGTTGAATCGATGCTCGGACAACAGATTTTGGAACTTCTCAAGCAGGAGATTCCTCAAATAGAATACGATCGCTATATCAAACAGCTTCGCTATGACGAAGAGGCCTCGAGATCCGATATCGCGATATTTTACGCACCCAATCCACTCATCGCACGATGGGTGAAAACACGCTATGGAGAGAAGATTTCCCATCTTTTCGAGATCAAGACCGGCGTAAAACCCCAAGTCGTCGTCGAAATCAAAAGCCCGAAAAAGAAGAGCGTAACTTCCAAAGGGGGTGAATTGTCGGAGATCGGCACATCCAAACCCTCATCCAAAAGTACGATTCTCAATCCATCCTACACGTTTGAGAGTTTTGTCGTAGGAAGCTCGAACCAATTCGCCTATACAGCGGCGCAGCGGGTCGCCGAGAAACCGGGTGAACTCTACAATCCGCTCTTTATCTATGGCGGTGCGGGCCTTGGAAAAACCCACCTTCTGCACGCGATCGGCAACTTCAACCTCGCGCGAGGCCGTCAGGTCATCTTCACCTCGCTCGAACAATTCATGAACCAGTTTACCCACCATCTGCGGAACCATACAATGGACCGTTTCCGCGACAAGTATCGAAGCTGCGACATCCTGCTGCTCGACGATATCCAGTTTCTCAGCCGAAAAGAGGAGACCCAAAAAGAGCTCTTCCACACTTTCAACGAGCTTCACGGAGCCGGCAAACAGATCGTCATGACCTCCGATCAGCATCCCAAGAAGATCGCGGGACTGGAAGAGCGCCTCAGAAGCCGCTTCGAATGGGGACTCATCGTCGATATCCAACCGCCGGAGCTGGAGACCAAAATCGCTATCATCAAGAAAAAATGCGAACTCAACGGCATCCATCTCGACAACGACATCGTCAACTACATCGCGGCCAACATGGGCAACAATATCCGCGAAATCGAGGGAATCATCATCCAGCTCAACGCCTTCGCGAACATGATGAACCAGAACATCACCCTCGATTTCGCCAAAAACGTCGTAAAAAACCAGCTCAAAGAGCGAAGCGAAAACATCACGATCGACGATATCGTCAAAGTGGTCTCAAAAGAGCTCAACGTCAAACCGAGCGAGATCAAAAGCAAAAGCCGAAGCAAGAACATCGTGGCCGCCCGCCGTATCGTCATCTACCTCGCCCGTTCGCTCACACCCAACTCGATGCCGAGTCTTGCCCAGTATTTTGGTATGAAAGACCATACCGCCGTAAGCCACGCGATGAAAAAGATCAACGAAATGATCGATTCCGACGAGACGTTCAAGGCCAAAATCGAAGAGTTGAGCCACAAAATAACGTCCGCTACGAACGAGTGACGAAGTAAACCCCAAATAGCGGACGCTTCTATTTATTTTGACGTGAAAAAAAGATATAATAAATACCAGTGAAAAAAGGTGAAGAGCCCCGACTCGGCAGATGAATGAACAAACCCCTGAAAAATGGGATTACCGCCCGCTTTTCACATAAACACGCCATACGACTACTGCTACTAAAAATATTAAAAATATAAAAGGAGTTCCGATGAGACTTGCTGTGGCCAAAAGCACACTCGAATCTCTGCTTATCAATCTTCAGCCATTTCTGGAAAAGAAGGATACCTCCCAGATCACTTCTCACGTTCTGCTGATTGCATCGAACAACCATTTGACTGCCAAGGCTACAGACCAGGAGATCGGACTCAAAATCGATACCGAGCACGTCAGCATTCAACTAGACGGAAAAGCCACAGCCAACGGAAAAAAGCTGCTTGACATCGTTCGCATACTCAAAGAGGGCGACATCATTCTCGAAACCATCGAAGACACGCTCCACATCAAACAGGAGAACTCGAAATTCAAGCTCCCGATGTTCAATGCGGACGAATTTCCGACTTTTCCGGAAATCGACGATCTTCCTTCGATAGAGCTCGATTCGATGCAGCTGATTCAGATGTTCAAAAAGGTATCACCGGCCATTGATACAAACAATCCGAAATATGAACTCAACGGTGCACTCCTCAATATCAAAGAGAATGAAATCGATGTCGTCGGTACAGATACAAGACGGCTCGCGATCGGTAAGATACCGAACGAAAGCAATACCACGCTTTCGATGATCATCCCCAAAAAAGCGATTCTCGAAATTCAAAAGCTCTTTTTCGATCAGATCGAAATTCACTATGACGAAACCAATCTCATCATCACGGCACCCGGATACTACTTCTTTACCCGTCTTATCAACGGAAAATACCCCGATTATGAGCGAATCATCCCAAAAAGCGTCAAATACTCCCTGACACTTCCAAAGACGAAAATCATCGAAGCAATCAAGCAGATTACGACTATCTCCCAAGAGATAAAGATGACGTTCGAACCCAACTCCATCGTTTTCAAAAGTCTTGGAGACGAAAACTCGGAAGCACAGACCGAAATCGATGTTCCAACAGGCTTCGAAGAGAAATTCGTCCTCGCTGTCAATAGCCGCTATCTGCTCGATTTTCTAAGCCATATCGATACAGAAAATTTCACGATGGGTTTAAACGAACCGAACCTGCCCTTTATCGTTCAAAGCGGCAACTTCTCGACGGTCATCATGCCCATCATCATTTAAGGATTGTAGATAAATGAGTAACCAAAATTACGGCGCAAGCAATATCAAGGTCCTCAAAGGGCTCGAAGCGGTCCGTAAACGACCGGGAATGTACATTGGGGACACATCTGTCAAAGGTCTCCACCATCTGATCTACGAAGTCGTCGACAATGCGATCGACGAAGCGATGGCCGGCTACTGCGACAAAATAAAGGTGACTCTCAAAAAAGACGGCAGTGCCGTCATCAGCGACAACGGCCGCGGTATTCCGACGGACATGCATCCGACCGAAAAGATGTCGGCCGCCACAGTGGTTCTCACCGTTCTGCATGCCGGCGGAAAGTTCGACAAAGATACCTACAAAGTCTCCGGCGGCCTGCACGGTGTCGGCGTGAGTGTCGTCAACGCTCTGAGCGAACGTCTGCATATGACGATCTACCGTGAAGGAAAGATTCACGAACAGGATTTCGAAAAAGGGATACCCGTCAATGAACTGACAGTGACGGGCACGACACGAAAAACCGGAACGACGATTCAGTTCTGGCCCGATGCGACGATTTTCGAAACGGTCGATTTCCAATTCGACATTCTTGCGAAACGCTTCAAAGAGCTCGCCTACCTCAATCCGCGTATCTCCATCACCTTCGAAGACGAGCGTATCGGCAAAAAAGAGGTTTACCACTTCGAAGGGGGGCTGAACCAGTTCGTTCAGGATATGGCCAGGAAAGAGCCGATCTGCTCCGTCATCAGCTATTCCGAAAAGGCGGATGACATCGAAGTGGATATCGCATTCGAATATACGACCGCCTACGATGAGAAACTGCTCAGCTTCGTCAACAATATCCGCACACCCGACGGCGGAACGCACGAAAGCGGTTTCAGGGCGGGACTGACACGTGCCGTGAGCCGCTACCTTCAGGAGAATGCCAACGCGCGGGAAAAAGATACGAAGATCAGCGGCGACGACGTGCGCGAAGGTCTTGTCGCGGTCGTCAGTGTCCGCGTACCGGAACCGCAGTTCGAAGGGCAGACCAAAGGAAAACTGGGAAGCAGCTATGTCAAACCGCTCGTTCAGAAGCTGACCTATGAAAAGCTGATGAAGTATTTCGAAGAGAACCCCAACGACGCCAAAGCGATCATGCAAAAAGCACTGTTGGCGGCCAAAGGACGTGAAGCGGCGAAAAAAGCGCGTGAACTGACACGCCGCAAAGATGCGATGACCGTCGGAACGCTTCCGGGCAAACTGGCCGACTGCCAGAGCAAAGATGCATCGATCAGCGAACTCTATCTCGTCGAGGGCGACTCGGCGGGCGGTTCGGCGAAGCAGGGACGTGACCGTGTCTTTCAGGCGATTCTGCCGCTGAAGGGTAAAATTCTCAACGTCGAAAAGGCGCGTTTGGACAAAATCCTCAAATCCGAAGAGATCAAGAACATGATCACGGCGCTCGGATGTGGAATCGGCGAAGAGTTCAACCCCGATAAACTGCGTTATCACAAAATTATCATCATGACCGACGCCGACGTCGACGGAAGCCACATTCAGACGCTGCTGCTGACCTTCTTTTTCCGCTTCCTGCGCCCCATCATCGAAGAGGGGTACCTCTACATCGCCCAGCCGCCGCTCTACCGCTACAAAAAGGGCAAACAGGAGATCTACCTCAAAGACGACAAGGCGATGAGCGAATTCCTGATCGAACGGGGCATCGACGCTCTCGAAGTGCAGGGGATGGGAAAAAAAGATTTGACCGAACTCTTCAAGCTGGTCGCTTTCTACCGAATGACGCTCAAAGAGCTCGACAAGCGCTTCTCGCTCGTCGAAGTGGTCCGTTACTTGATCGAACACCCCGATCTCCTGGCGCTCGACAATCAGGCGCTTTTCGAAGAGATCAAAGTCTATCTCGACGGAATGGGGTATAACATACTCAACAAACATGTCAGTGACGATGTCATTCACCTCTATGTTCAGACAGATGAAGGGTTGGAAGAGATTATTATCGATGACGAGCTCTTCACCAATCCTTTCTACAACGAAGCACGATACATTTTCGACAAGATCAGTGAACGGGATTTGAGCATTTTCGAAGATAAAGATCTGCTCCAAATGCTCGACGAGATCGAAAAAAGCGCCAAAAAAGGTGCCTATATACAGCGTTACAAAGGTCTCGGTGAAATGAACCCCGAACAACTTTGGGAGACGACGATGAATCCGGAAAACAGACGCCTTTTGAAAGTGACCATCGAGGATGGAGAATCCGCCAGTGACGTCTTTACACTCTTCATGGGCGATGAGGTCGAACCGCGCCGCCAGTACATCGAAGAGCATGCAAAGGATGTCAAGCATCTGGACGTCTGATGCTCTATTCTGAAAAGCAGGAGCGCTCCAGACGCTTTCAGCTGGCATTGAGGATGGGAATTCCCATCCTCCTTCTGATCGGAGTTGTCCTATTCTATTTTTTTTGGAAGAACAAATTCGAGATCACTTCGATCGACCTTGTAATATTTATCGCGATTCTTTTCATCTCCGTCTATTTTCTCTTTTTTCTGATCAACCTTGGACAGTCGGAAACCTATATCGACCGTATGACAGGAGCTTTCAACAGGAACTGTCTTCTTAAAATATTGAAAAAGCAAATTCGTGGCCATCGCCACTATACGATTATATTGCTTCGCATCGACAATCTCTCTTTTATCAACGATCATTACGGAATCGACCGTGCCGACAAGCTTCTTCGTATCTTTGTCCATCTTCTGGATGAGTTTTTCAAACTTCACGATATCAAGGATGCCGTGATCGGAAGGTATCATGGAGGTGACTTCATTGTCGGGGTGCCGCTCGAAAGAAAAAGGGGGCTGGAACTTCTCGAAGAGTTCGTTTCGACCTACAAAGAGATCAACCATACCGCCATGGAGTTCAAATACGCTCTCGGCGAGAAAGATGAAGCGAAAGATATAGAGGTGCTCATTACCCACCTTTACGATACACTCTCTCAGCAACGCAATCCCGGTGCCCTGAAACAGAAACAGAGAGTGGACATAGGAGTGCTCGAAAAGGAGATCGTCGAAGCGGTGACGAACGGAGACCTCCTTCTTCACTATATCCCGACATTTCATACCAAAACCGATACGATCGATCTGTTCGAAGTGGGTGTGAAACTGAAAACCGCACACAACGGCATATTGCCGCCGAAAAAGTTCATTCCGGTCGTCAATCGTCTGGGCTACGAGAGAATATTCGACGAAAAACTCTTCCACGCCATTTGCCGGGATGCCAAAAAGGTTGAAAAGGGTATAAGATTCAGTTTCAACATCTCACCCTTTTCGCTTCGTAATGAAGATTTTGTAGAGACGATCAAAGAGATTGCAGGGAAAGAGGGGGTATCGTATGATCGTATTGTCATCGAACTTTTCGAGAATCGTGCATTCAAAGATCTGAAGCGTTACAGATTGGTGCTGGAGGAGCTTAGAGAGCTTGGCGTGAAGTTCGCACTGGACAATTTCGGCGCACCGAACGCCAGTTTCGAGTATATCAAAAAACTCCCAGTCGATATGGTACAGTTCGATAGAGATTTTACGGTTTCATACAACAATCCGAAAATCGCGGCGCTGCTCAAAGGGTATATCCAGGCATGTAGAAACATGGGAATCGAAACATTGGTGAAATGGGTCGACAGTGAAGCGTCAATGGAAAGATTCAGACAGTTGGGTGTCGATTACATTCAGGGTTTTAACATCTCGAACCGTCCGTTGGATAGTGAACATCTGATTAAAAAATATGGAGGAAATAGATGAGATACGGTGAAAAGATCGTAGAGAATTTCGATATCGACAAGGATTTGGAGATCTGGCCGAACAAATTCCGGAAAAATTACAAAATAACGATTACGCTACCGGAGTTCAGTTGTCTCTGCCCGCGGAGTGGCTACCCCGATTACGCGACGTTCAAACTGGAGTATATTCCCGATTTATGGGTGGTCGAACTCAAAGCGGTCAAACTCTATATCAACTCTTTCAGAAATCGTCATATCAGTCATGAAGAGAGCGCCAATGAAGTTTTCGATGTACTTTACCAGAAACTTCGGCCAAAATGGATGAAACTGACGGCAGATTTCAATCCCCGTGGGAATGTCCATACCCTTATCGAAATCGACAGCGACCATATCGAAAAAGAGGTGTAACCATGAAAAGGGCGCTCCTCCTTAGTTGTATGGGTGTGCTACTCTTTCTTTTCAGCGGATGCCAGTCTCAGGAACAGGGACGGCCGAAAGTGCTCGGGCAGGAGAACGATAAACTCGTTTATGCCCAAAGAATGCTCAATCGTTCGACTCAGCCGAAAACCGATGAATTAAAACTCAAAAAGATGGAGCTTCAGACCCGAAAAGAGATCGAAATGCTCCATGCCGAAAAAGAGCTGGAGATAGCCCGCTTGAAAGCACAGAGCGAAGGATCGAAATTTCAGACGGAAAAAGAGATCGCACTCAAAAAAGTCGAAATGGAGCGTGAACTGTTCCTCGGTGATCAGAAAATCAAAGGGTGGATGATCGTCTTGGCAACACTTTTCCTCTTTTTGCTCGTGTGGATCGCTTACAAACTCTTCAGAGATCACCAAAGACAGAAGCTCCGCCTTTTCGAAGAGCGGCTCAGGCATGAAAAAGAGCTGCAGGAGAGAGAGCTGCAGGCACGTATAACCGAAAAAATGATAGAAGCACTCGGAAGCGGAAATCTCTCCGAAGTACAACAACAGAAATTGCTGGAGTCGTTTTCGGGTTCGAACCGCAATCTTCCAATGAAACAGTAGCCCCATGGTCGGGATATTTCGCAAGATCACGATCCGTACCAATATCCTGACCAATATCCTGATCGTCGTCACGATTGTGGCGGGGGTACTTTTGTGGCTACAATACCGCTTTTCACAGACGATGGTTCTGGATGCGACCCGAAACTCTTTTGCCGATGCCGCCGGGAAAATCACGCTTCATCTTCAAGATGGCGACAGACTTGCCAAGACGATTATCGATCAGATGGAGCTCTATCCCGGTCTCACTTCGAAACCGAAACGTCCACTTCCTTTCGAAACGATTCGAAGATTTTCCCGGACGATGCAGTCGATCAATACAATCTATGCAATCTACCTGGGATATCCGGACGGCGATCTTTTCGAAGTGGTCAATATGAAGATGGATGAGCGGCTCTATAAAATATATCGTGCGCCGCTTTCCTGCCGCTGGATGGTAATAAGGGTCTACGACAAGATGGGAAAGAGGGTTCGGGAATTTCTCTACCTCGATAAATCGATGCATCTGATCGGTTCGAGAAGTGAACCTTCCAACTATGGTGTAACGGTGCGCCCATGGTATCTGCAGGCAATGAAAAGCGACAAGGCCGTACGCAGCGCCCCCTATCTTTTCAGTAATCTTGGTGAAAAAGGTATCACCTATTCCAAAAAGGTGGAGGGGAGTGAAACGGTCATCGCACTCGATCTTACACTCGACGAGATGAACAGGGTTCTCAAAGAGCAGGTTTTCGCCCCGACGGCTAAAATCGTCATGTTCGACCACAATGGATCGGTGATCGCGTCATCCGACGGATCGGCACGCATCGGCCCCATGCTTTACAGCATTTTGCAAGCAGGCGATGTCGGTAAAGTCGTTCTTTCGGATACATCACACGGCAGAGAATTCGTCATGGTAACCGAACTATCCGAAGAACTCGGAAAAAACAGCTATCTCGGCTTCAGTGTCGATGCGGAAACGATGCTTGCACCCTATATGCAAAAGATCTACTACGCTTTCGGTGCCGCTTTTATCGCACTGCTTTTGTCGATCCCGCTGATTTTCTTTACCACCTCCCGCATTGTCAGGCCGATCAAGGCATTGATGTACGAGAACGAGAAGATCAAGGCACGCCGTTACGACGAGGTCAGGCCGGTCAAAACCAACATTATCGAGCTGATCGAGCTTTCCGAGTCGCTTATATCACTGTCGCGAAGTATACAGGCCTATGAAAAATCGCTTAAAGATATGATGCACGCTTTTATCAGGCTGATCGCCGATGCGATCGATGCCAAATCGCCTTATACCGGCGGTCATTGTAAACGGGTGCCGGAGATTGCGAGAATGCTGGCCGAAGCGGCTGAAAAGTCTGACGAAGGGGAGTGTAGGGAATTCGCATTTAAAAACGACGAGGAGTTTGAGGCGTTCGAGATGGGTGCGTGGCTGCATGATTGTGGAAAAATCACGACGCCGGAATTCGTTGTCGACAAGGCGACGAAACTCGAAACCATCCATAACCGCATTCATGAGATTCGTACCCGCTTCGAAGTGGTTTGGCGCGATATCGATATCGAATATTACATAAGGCTTCTGGCAGGAGAAGAGAGGGAGAAACTCGCAAAATGGAAAGAGGAGGAGCATAAAAAGCTTCTCGACGATTTTGCGTTTGTCGCTGCGTGCAATATCGGCGGAGAGTTTATGGACGAAGAGAAGAAAAACCGTATCAAGGAGATTTCCGAACGTCGGTGGATGCGCCATTTCGACAACCGGATCGGTCTATCCGAAATCGAAAAGATGCGCTTGAACGATACAAAAGAAAACGACCTTCCGGCTGAAGAGAAGCTTCTTTCGGACCGTCCGGAGCATCTTGTCGAACGGGTTGGGTTCGATGAGGAGGAGTATGATCGCCTCGGCTTTAAACTCGAAGTCCCCACATACCTTTACAACCAGGGAGAGATCTACAATCTCTGTGTCGAAAAAGGTACACTCACCCCGGAAGAGCGATTCAAGATAGAAGAGCATGTCATCATGACGATCCGGATGCTCGAACGACTCCCTTATCCAAAATCGATGAAGCGGATTCCGGAGTATGCGGGAACGCACCACGAGACGGTCGATGGCACCGGCTATCCGAGACGTTTGAGCAAAGAAGAGCTCTCCATCCCGGCGAGAATCATGGCGATCGCCGATATCTTCGAAGCACTGACGGCATCGGACCGCCCCTACAAAAAGGCGAAAAAGCTCTCCGAAGCGCTGCAGATCATGGCCTATATGGTCAAAAACGGCCATCTGGACGGCGAGCTCTTCACCCTCTTTTTAGAGGCGAAGATCTATAAAAAATATGCCAGGAAATATCTGGAGAGAGAGCAGATCGACGATGTCGATGTCGAGGCGCTGCTGGGTATCGCTCATGGGTGAAATGGTACGGCTTGTCATTGGGCCCGAGGCAAAAAGCCTCTTGCCTGGCCCATTCGCTCGATGAACGATGGGAACTCAGCGTCAGCTTCGCTAAATAGCCGAGAGATTGTATAGATTTCCGCCAAACCTATTCATATAAGAATGTGATAACTCACAAAAGCCAGGATCCACGCCAGGACGTTGGGGTAGACCGTGTAGAAGCTCCGCCAGGCCCACTGGGGGATTTCGGCGTAGAAGGTGCTCATGGCCGCCAGGCAGGGCGAGTAGATCATGATCATGATGATCATCGAGATCGCCGCCGCGAAGGAGATGTTGGCCTTGATCACGTCGCCCAGGTTTTCATCCTCGTCGCTGGTGTGGTAGAGCACCGCCAGGGTCGAGACGACCACCTCTTTGGCCGCCAACCCCGAGATGGCGGCCACACTCATCTTCCAGTCGAAGCCGATGGGAGCGAGAACCGGTTCGATGGCCCGGCCCATGTCGGCCAGGTAGCTGTGTTCGAGGATGTAGGCGTTCATTTCCGTCTCTACGGCGCTCTTTTGCTCGTCGCTCTGGGCCAGTTCGATCTTCTTCTCGAAATCGGCTACGGCCGTGTCGTCGACGGGGTAGCTGCTCAGAAACCAGATGATGAAGGCGGCGGCCGCGATGAAGGTTCCCGCCTTTTTCAGGTACATCTTCGTCTTGATCCACAGATCGAGCCCCAGCGCCTTGAGGGAGGGGAAGCGGTATTTGGGCATCTCCATGACGAAGGGTTCGGGTTCGCCCTTGAAAAGGGTCAGCCGCAGTACCTTGGCAGTAACCAGACCCAGGAACGCCCCGCCGATGTAGATGCCGAACATCACGTTCGCCTGCACTTCGGGTGCGAAGAAGGCGCCCACCAGCAGGACGTAGACCGGCAGTCTCGCCCCGCAGCTCATGAAGCCCAGCACCAGCATCGTGATGAGCCGGTCCTTGGGGTTTTTGAGGGTCCTGGCCGCCATGTAGGCGGGCACCGTACACCCGAAACCGCTCACCAGAGGGATGAAGGATTTTCCCTGGAGGCCGAACTTTTTCAAGATCCCGTCCATGACGTAGGCAGCCCGGGCCATGTAGCCTGTCTGCTCCAGAATGTTGATGCCGAAAAAGAGGATCAGGATGTTGGGCAGAAACATCACCACAGCCCCCACGGCGGGGATGATCCCCTCGACGATCGCTTTGGACAAAAAGCCCTCGGGCAGTATGGCGCCCACCGCTTCGGAGATGTTGCCGAAGGTTTCGTCGATGTAATCCATCGGGATCGATCCCATCTCGAAGGTGAGCCAGAAGATCGTATACATGAAAAGCAGAAAGAGCGGCAGCCCCAGCACCGGATGGATCAGGATATTATCGATCCTGTCGGTGAGGGTCTCTCTTTTGGGCGCCTTGAGGATCTGGTGGACGATCCCCTTGGCCAGGGCCACCCGTTCGTCGGCGAAGAGATCCTTGACGTTCTCTTCGTCGAACTCGATCTTCAGCCGCTCCATCGCTTTTTGTAGCGGCTCGTGGACTTCGAGAAAGATAGGGCGGTCGTGGACCATCCGGTAGATATCCCTGTCCTCCTGAAGCAGCCGAATGGCGATGAAACGCGCGGGAAGCGGAAAGTTCTCTTTTTCGAGAATTTTCGCGATCGCTTCGGCTTCCTCTTCGATCCGCTCGTCGTAGCTGAGTTTGCAGCGGTAGTCGAGATCGTTGTAGGCCCCGATCGCCGCCGTAAAAAGCGCGTCGATATTTTCTTTTTCTTTGGCAGAAGTATTGACTGCTGCAATTCCCGTGATGTCGCGGAAACGCTCCGTATAGATGGCGCCGCCAAGCTTCACGACTTCGTCGTACATGTTGAAGGCGACCACCATCTTTTTGCCGAGACGACACAGCTGCAGGGTCAGATTGAGGTTTCGTGCGATCGTGTTGGCGTCGACGACGTTGATGATCAGATCGTACGATTCGTTCAAGAGATAGCTTTTTGTCACCTCCTCCTCGGGGGTGTAGGTCTCCAGAGAATAGAGACCCGGCAGGTCGATCATCTCGATCCGGTAGTCGCCTCTGGTAAATTCCACCTTTTTGTACTCCACCGTGACACCGGCGAAGTTGCCCACATGCAGATGGGCCCCGCTGATGGCGTTGATCAGTTGGCTCTTGCCCACGTTGGGCTGGCCGACCAGGGCGATTTTGATCGTTTTCATACTTCCACCTCCACACTTTCGGCTTCCTCTTTAGAACCCATCTCAAAAATCCACATGACCGGGAATGGCCCGCAAATGGTGCGATAACGAGACGAAAAGCGCAAGGCGTAGCCAAAAGCTACGTCGAGCATTTTCAACGTGGTCAGCGTGCCATTTGCGGGCCACCCTACGGGCGGAGCGATTTTGCCCCCTCTCTTTGTTGCTTCTCCTTGACGTGGCTTTGGCCACGCCTGCGTCGAACCGCCGCGACAGGAAGCAAAATCGCTTCCGTTACCGATCATGGGGATTTTTGAGATGGGTTCTACGCAGAGCCACGCGGCTGTCGCCCGCGATCACTTCGTAGGTCCCTTTCGCCAGTGTAAATTTGAGCATTTCGATGCCCTCTCCTTTGACGATGCCCAGGGATTGGAGCCTGTTTTTGATGGCGTCGTCGGTGGTCACGATCTTTCTTATTCTGGCACGCTTGCCGATCGGCAGTTCACTCAGTTTCATTTTAAAGCGCCTTGAAGTTGTAGTTGAGAATGATTCTGAACTGGTCGTAATCTTCGTCGGCGTCGGTTTTGTCGTCTATGAGAGCGTAGGCCAGGGTAGCGGTGAAACGTTCGCCGATGGCGTATTCGGCGGCGATGTCGGTTTCGGCGGTTTCGTAGTCGTCACTCTCGTCGGCTGCAAAATGTCCGTAGACCACGCCCACATTCAGCCCATCGAGGCCCAGCCCGGCGAAGTCGTAGCCCGCCCCCGCGATCCATGCGTCACCCTTTTGCCCCACGGCATCGAGGGTCTGATCCTCCAGCGAGGTGAAGAAGGGTCCGCCGCCCAGACTTCCGAAAGCGCCCGTGTCGCCGCCCGCGGCGTTGTAGGCTGTCAGCAGCATCAGACCGTTTTCAAAGGCCGCTTCCAAGCTCACACCCCAGGTTTGGCTGTCGATGTCACCCAGCACTTCGTCGCCCCGCTCACCGGCGGTGTCGTATTGCGCTCCGAAAGTGAAGGTGGCCAGCTCCGTGGGAAGCTCGTAGCCCGCTTCCAGATAGATGACGTCGGCGATGTCGTCGATGTCGTAGTACCACGCCTGAAGCGTCAGGTTGTCAAAGCCCTCGTAGATGGCGGAAGCCAGATAGATGCCGTTCGTCTTCTCGTCGCTTCCCATCACTTTTTCGACGGGGACGAATTTTTTGGCGTCCACGCCGTTCTCCCATCCGGCCATCTGATCTACCTGTCCGAGTGTGAGTGTGAGGCCCTCACAGTCGGTGTTGGTGAGCAGGTAGGCCATGAAGTAGTTGGGCATCATACGGATGTCGTCACTGTCGGCATGGGGCGTGTCGATCATCTGCCGTCCGATCTTGATTTCGGTGTTGCCCCATTTGCCGTCTAGAAAAGCCTGGCTGAGTGTGGCGAATCCCTCTTTGCCGTCATCGAAGAAGTCGCCGTTGACCTTGTCGGGGTTGTCGCTTTGCAGCCCCATATCCTCGACGAAATATCCTTCGGCACCCACCATGATGCCGTACCACCGTTTCGAGTCCAGGTGCACATGGCCGCCGACGGCGAAGGCGTCGCTGTCGGGATCGGTGCTGGAGCCTTTCATATTCAGGTCGATGTAGCCGGCACGAAGCTGGGCTGTCGTATGTTCCAGTGGCTCCACTTTACCGAGAATGCCACGGACCGTCGTGATTTCGATGGACTGTTCTGTCACAACTTCTGCCATAAGAGAGGTACAGAGGAGTGTCGCAACAGCGATGGAACAGAGTGAAAGTTTCATAACGTAATCCTTTAAAATGATAATCGATATCAAAAGTTATGTCGGCATCATGACGAAAACAAGCTTAATAAATGATTAAAATGATAATGGTTATCATATAAAATATCGAAAAATATGGAAAATGGGAAAGGTAGGCTGGGTAAAAACAATGATTGTATTTATGAAATGGAGAAATAAAATAAATAGAAGAAAATGGTGGAGCATAGCGGGCTCGAACCGCTGACCTCCTCGCTGCCAGCGAGGCGCTCTCCCAGCTGAGCTAATGCCCCACATGCTTAAGAGAATCGAATTTTACTTCAAATTCTCTTAAGTTTTGATAAAATATTTTTGGGCAGGTTCTTTCGAATCGTAAGGACTTACGGTGTAGATTTGATCTCCGACAGCGACTTCATACATCTCTTCGGGTTTAGTTTTTCCGTAGGTTGCCGTCAGTTTGGCAGCGAGTTCTTTGTCGGCTTCGCCGGCATTGGCAGAGATGGCTGCGATGGGGCCGATGGCATCGATCAGGCGAATTTTTCTGTATTTCGGTGTGATTGCCGCATCGATCATCTCGTTGTCCTCTTTGTGCCGTCCGATCACCAGTTTGGAGCCGTCAGGGAGACGAAGATGGCGCCCGCATTTTAAAAGTGCGATATCTTCGACTTCCAGCGTATCGTATTTGATGAACTCTTCGATTTTTTTGGAAAAGTTTTCATCGGTCAAAAGACAGCCCCCACCCGGTTTTTCGAAATCTTTGAGCCCGATTTCTTCCGCCATCTTCAGTTGCACTTCCCGATTTCGTCCGGTAATGCCGAGCAGCTTCTCGCGGTCGACCCACCCTTCGCGCTCGGGAAGTGTCGGCGGCAGTACTTTCGCACTCATCGGCCGAAGCAGGATATCTTCGGTCTCCGACAGGCCCGCCACCAGGTCGAGCGCATCGCGCCGCTGGCTCATCGGCCGCTGGCCCACCACCTCGCCGCTGATGAGGAAACTGGCTCCCCACGGCTCCATCAACTCTTTGGCGATCTTGAACATGTTACCGTGGCAGTCGATGCAGGGGTTGAAGTTTTTGCCGTAGCCGTACTTCGGGTCGAAAAGGATTTCACGCAGATACTGATCTCGGATATCGAGCGTGCGTAGCTCCACCCCGACTTGATCACACATATTCTGCATATGCTCCAGTTTGCTTTTGGTACTGCCGAATCCGATATCGATATTCAGAGCGATCACCTCGATCCCCTGGTCTTTGATCAGTTTGATCGCCAGGGTACTGTCGAGACCGCCGCTAAAAAGTGCGATTGCTTTCATAAGGGACAAGTTCTCCTCGTTTCAAATGGTTGATATAATCTTGATATTTGCGAATATAAAAAATCTTTTTTTCGAATGGAAGTCTATCATCTTTTTTTATATTGTCAAGTGCTTTTTTGTAGTAGCGCTGCAGAAAGTAGACGAGCTGTTTTTTGAGCTCCTCTTCACTGTAGGTGACGATCGTATCATCCAGTTCGATACGCAGTAGATCTTCATGTTCTCCACCTTGGAGTAGCGCTTCGAAAGCTTCGCGGTGGACACCGAACATCGAGCTGTCCATCGTATCGAGTACCATATCGGTAAGCGTCGGGATCTTGAGCAGTGTTTTGATGATACTCTCTTCGGCGACATCCGTAAGGGTGAGAAACGGTTGCGGTTGGGACGGCTGTTGTGTCCCTCTTCTGTCGTGTGAATATTGGCGATATACCGGTTTCTCCGTTTTGGGTGCGAGCATCGCCACGTTGACGCCAAGACGCAGTGCCGCGTAGGGAAGATACTTCTCCTGTACGAACGGCGAGAGTGTAGCGAGGTAGTTTTTCACCGTATGGAAAGCATCCTCTTTCCCTTTGGGCGTATGAATATTGTGCTGCGAGACGATCTGGTCGATCACGAACTGTGCATAGGGGATCGGTTTGGAGAAAAGCGCTTCGATGGCATCGGCATTGCCGGCATTGACCATGTCGGCCGGATCCATCCCGTTGCCAAAGAGAACCACGCCTCCTTCGAAGTTGTGGCTGCTCAGCAGCAGGGCCGCTTTCATCGCGGCGTTGATACCCGCATTGTCACCGTCGTAGGCGACGATCACTTCGGGCTCCCCTTTTTTCAAAAGAGGCAAATGATCGTTCGTTAATGCCGTTCCCAGCGTCGCGACGGCGGTGCCGAAACCTGCCTGGTGGAGCATGATGACATCCATGTACCCTTCTACCACGATGAGCCGTTTTTTGCGGTAGATCTGCTCCTTGGCCAGGTGGTAGCCGTAAAGAAGACGCGACTTGTTAAAGAGTTTCGTCTGTGGGGAATTGATATATTTGGCAGGATGGCTGCCCATCGTCCGACCGCCGAAACCGACGGGCATACCCGACGGCGAGTGAATCGGAAAGATGATGCGGTCGATCAGTCTGGCATAGTAGCGCCCGCGGTCGTGGCCCAATATGCCCACCTCTTCAGCTTTTTGCATCGGGATCATCGCTTTTTGCAGAAAATGAAGCGTCTCTTCGGAGGAGGGGGCGTAACCGAGCGAGAACTTCTCGATGCTCGCAAGCGAGACGCCGCGCGCTTTCAGGTAGTTTTTCGCCCCTTCATGGTGCTCGAGGTTGGCACGGTACCACTGGCCGACCGTCTCGAGAATCCGTTTCTCTTCACCACCGCCTTCTCTGCCTTCCGTGTATCGGAGCGTGAAGTTGTACATCTGCGCCAGTTTCTCGATCGCTTCGGGGTAATTGAGCTTTTCATACTCCATCAGAAATTTGATCGCATCCCCGCCGGCACCGCATCCGAAACATTTGTAGAACTGTTTGGTGGGACTGACGATGAAGCTCGGTGTCTTCTCGTCATGAAAGGGGCAGAGCCCTTTGAAATTGGAGCCGTTTTTTTTGAGTTCGACATAGTTGCCGACCACGTCGACGATGTCGATGGTCTGCTTCAGCTGCTCAATGGAGTTGTTATCTATCATTGTTTTATTATATAATAAATAAGTACTCTTTGCAGAGTGCCGGTGAGTGGTGAGTAGTGCGTAGCGAAAAGCGAAAAGCGTTCGATGCTACCTACTGCCCACTACCCACTACCTACGCTCGAAAAGGTCGGTCAGTGGATGCGCTCCTCATAGATTATCGTGATCCGTTGTTTGCCGTGCTGCTGATTGCAGGGATGGTCTTTGTCATCGCTTTCGTCAGTTACTGGTGGGGTGTCTACGTCAAGTCACGCAAATCACGCCGCCTGCAGCGCTTTTTGAAGCGTTTCGAAACGCATGGGGTAAGGAAGAGTCTCGAATCGATGCCCTATACGCCGGCAATGACTCAGCCGTTGGTGTTGCTGGCGCGCGCTTATGAAAAGAGTGGCGAATACAACAACGCGATCGAGATCGGGCGCTATCTGCTCGAACACTGCCAGGATGAACCGACCACATACGAGCTGATGGAGCTCGTGGGCACAACCTATATGCATGCCGGTTTTCTGGAGCGGGCACGTTCCACTTTTTTGCAGATTCTCAAGTCGAATCCGCGCAACAAGAAGGTACTCAACGATCTGATGGTGGTCTATGAGCGACTGCAGGATTTCAAACGTGCCAAAGAGGTGATCGAACCGCTCGAGGCGCTTGGAGTCGAGGTCGATGACCTCAAACTCTATCTCGATCTCAAGATCGTTCTGGCCGATTCGCAGATCGAACATGAAAAGAAGATCGAAAAGGTGATATCGCTCTACAAAGCCCACAAAAAATATGAACGGACAGTGTTTGAATATTTGCTCAAAAACGAACCGCAGCGGGCATGGGAGATGGTGCAGGAGGCCAATATAGAGCGGCTCATCGACATCTTCTGGTTTCTTCCGGCCTCCTTTATGGATTATGACAGAATCAAGGAGAGTCCAAAGCTGCGTGCCATTTACGGGGCGCGCGGCGATATCGAGCCGAGTCCTCCGATCGGGTGGTTTTTGATCGATATGCTCAACCATCTGAAAAAGACAGGCTTCAACGAAGCGACGTTGCAGTTCGCTTATCTGTGCAAAAGTTGCAAACAGCAGTTTCCGGTGCCGTTTGAGCGTTGTCCGAGATGCATGGCGCTCGACAGTGTAGTCGTGGAGAGGGAAATTACAAAGGCGGGAAATGAAACAGGTTACAATCTTCTCTGACGGTTCGAGTCTGGGCAATCCTGGCCCGGGTGGTTACGGAACGATTCTTCGTTACGGTGATAGAGAGAAGGAACTCACCGGCGGTGAGCCGATGACGACCAACAACAGAATGGAACTGTTGGCTGTCATCGAAGGTCTCAAAGCTCTCAAAGAGCCGTGTGACGTGACGATATACAGCGACTCCAGTTATGTTGTCAATGCGATCAACGAGTGGCTTGACAACTGGATCAAAAAGGATTTTAAAAAGGTGAAAAACCCCGACTTGTGGAAAGCCTATATCGAAGCGGCTAAGCCGCACAGAGTCAAGGCGATATGGGTACGCGGCCACAACGGTCACCCGGAAAACGAGCGGTGTGACGAGCTGGCACGCACGACCGCGGAAAAATTTAAGGAGAATTTACATGGATGAGCTTAAGCCTCTTGAAGATCAGCTTGGATACAAGTTCAAAGACCGGCAAAAGCTTGTAGAAGCGTTAACCCACAAAAGTTACAAAAAGCCTTACAATAACGAGCGCCTTGAATTTTTAGGAGATGCGGTGCTCGATTTGGTGGTCGGTGAATATCTTTACGACAAATTCCCGAAAGCGAAAGAGGGGGAATTGAGCAAGATGCGTGCATCGCTCGTCAACGAAGCGGGTTTCAAGAAGTTGGCCGACGCATTGCATCTGGGTGATTATATCTATATCTCCGCCGCGGAAGAGAACAACAAAGGGCGTGAAAAACCTTCACTGCTTTCCAACGCCTTCGAAGCGCTGATGGGGGCGATCTATCTCGAATCGGGTCTCGATGAGGTACGACGCATTACAATCGACCTGATCGAGGCGTGCTATCCGAAGATCGATCTGGGTTCGCTTTTTAAAGATTACAAGACGACATTGCAGGAGTTGACGCAGGCGAAGTTCGGCGTCATTC
Source organism: Hydrogenimonas cancrithermarum (assembly GCF_030296055.1). NCBI lineage: Bacteria > Pseudomonadati > Campylobacterota > Epsilonproteobacteria > Campylobacterales > Hydrogenimonadaceae > Hydrogenimonas > Hydrogenimonas cancrithermarum. Next base: position 1,360,262 of record NZ_AP027370.1, on the reverse strand, counting down.
CCGACTATATCCTCAAAGATGCGACAGGCCCCGACCACAACAAAGAGTTCGAAGTACAGGTTTTCGTCAACGACAGATTGCTCGCTACAGCCAAAGGCAAGAGTAAAAAAGCTGCGCAGCAGGAGGCGGCACATACAGCACTCAAGCTGCTGAAAGATGAGGATAAGTCATGAGCAATACATTTGGTAAGAGATTTCGTATGACCACGTTCGGCGAGTCGCATGGCAAGGCGATCGGCTGCGTTCTCGATGGGGTACCGGCAGGGCTCGAGATAGACGAAGCCTTTATCCAGAGTGAACTCGATCGTCGCCGTCCGGGTAAAAACGCTTATGCCACAGCACGAAAAGAGCCCGACAGTGTCGAGATTCTCAGCGGTGTTTTTGAAGGCAAAAGTACCGGTACGCCGATCGCGATGGTAATCTTCAATACCAACCAGAAGTCCAAAGACTATGGCAACATCAAGGATCTTTTCCGTCCCGGTCACGCCGACTTCACCTACTGGGAGAAGTACGGTATCCGTGATTACCGCGGCGGCGGACGGAGCAGTGCGCGTGAGACCGCCGCACGCGTGGCAGCAGGTGCTGTGGCGAAGCTGATGCTGCGCGAGATCGGTATGAAAGTCGAAAGCGGCATTTTCAAAATCGGTGACGTCGAAGCGAGGAAGTACGACTTCGACTACGCCAGAAACAGTGAAATCTTCGCGCTCGACTCGTCGATGGAGCAGGCGCAGAAAGATACCGTGCTTCGCGCCAAAGAGGCGCACGACAGTATCGGCGGTGCGGCCCTCGTTCGTGCCACCGGCGTCCCGGTGGGTCTCGGCGAGCCCATCTACTACAAACTCGACGCCGTCCTGGCCGAAGCGATGATGGGAATCAACGCCGTCAAAGGGGTCGAAATCGGCGAAGGGATCCACAGCGCTGAACTGCTTGGCAGTGAAAACAACGACGAGATGACGCACGAAGGTTTTCTCAGCCACCATGCCGGCGGAATCCTGGGGGGCATCAGCAGTGGAGACACACTCGATATCAAAGTCTATTTCAAGCCGACCCCGTCGATTTTCAAGCCGATGCAGACCCTCGACATTCATGGCGCAGAGGTTACCTGTGAACTCAAAGGTCGCCACGACCCCTGTGTCGCCATCCGCGGCTCCGTCGTCGCCGAAGCGATGGCTGCTTTGGTGCTGGCTGATATGCTCCTTCTGAACATGGGGCGGAAGATGGAACAGGTGCGCCGCGCTTATGCGCAATGAAAGGATTTTGGATTTTGGATTTTGGATTTTGGATTAGACGGTTTTTCGTAGTATTTCTGGTTTTTGTGCCGAGTTTTATGTTGGGTAAGGTGAATGTTGTTGTCAGTGTGATTCCTCAAAAGACTTTTGTAGAAAAGATAGCAGGAAATTTGGCTGATATTACAGTAATGGTGGCACCGGGAGCTAGTCCTGCAACCTATGAGCCAAAACCTTCGCAGATGAAAAAGGTGACCAAAGCCCAAATCTATTTCGCCATAGGTGTCCCTTTCGAAAAAGCGTGGTTACCAAGATTTAAGACCCAAAACCCCAAAATGCAAATCATCGATACGACCAGGGGCATAAAAAAACTTCCCATGGCCAGCCATCATCACCATAAACATCCTCAACACTCAACACTCAACACTCAACACTCTCTCGATCCCCACGTTTGGCTCTCCCCACCTCTTGTCAAAATTCAGGCCAGAAATATCGCCGAAGCACTCGGAAACATCGACCCGGCACACAAAGCGGTCTATAAAAAAAATCTGGAAAAGTTCGAGTTGGAAATCGATGAACTCGATCTGAAACTTCGTGAGATTCTCAAGCCGTGCCATGGCAATGCGATGATGGTTTTTCACCCCTCTTGGGGCTATTTTGCACACGCTTACGGTCTCAAGCAAATTCCGATCGAAATCGAAGGAAAAGAGCCGAAGTCAAGGGAACTGGTTCATCTGATACGCGAAGCGAAAGAGGAGGGAGTCAAAGCCCTCTTCGTGCAACCGCAATTTTCCAAACGGACGGCCAGGGTGATCGCCGAGTCGATTGGAGCGAAAATCGTAATGGCCGATCCTCTGGCACCCGACTGGTCCGACAACCTGCTTCGTATCGCCAAAAAAGTTTGTGAAGTCGCCCGATGAGTCAGGTTGCTGCCGAGGTTCGACATCTTTACTTCTCCTACAACGAGCAGCCGGTACTCGAAGATGTCTCTTTCCAGGTCGAAAAAGGAGATTTCCTTGCGATAATCGGCCCAAACGGCGGCGGAAAGAGCACGCTTTTAAAGCTGATGATGGGCATCCTGAAGCCCGATCGCGGTGAAGTGCTTCTGTTTGGAAAGCCGCCCCGGACAAGCGGAGCGGTCATTGGATATGTACCGCAGGAGACGGGGCATAATCTCGATTTTCCCATCACGGTGCTCGATGTAGTGCTGATGGGGGTACTTCACCGTCGCAATCTGTTACGACGCTACGACGGTGACTTGAGAAAAAAAGCGCTGGATGCACTTGAAAAAGTGAAGATGGATCAATTTTCCGACCGCCGCATCGCCGAACTTTCCGGCGGGCAGCGGCAGCGAGTGCTTATCGCCAGAGCACTCTGCAGCGATCCCGATATCCTGATGCTCGATGAACCGACGGCGAGTATCGATTTCAATGGTCAGCACGAAATATTCGAACTTCTCGAAATACTCAACAAAACGATGACAGTGATCGTCGTCAGCCATGATATGAGTATGGTGATGGGATACGCAAGGCATGCCGCCTATGTCAACAAAACGGTCGTCATGCACACGATCGATCCCCATACCCGATACCAGATCAAACATGAGCTCGAAGGCCACGAAGGGCACTACTGCGGGGCGGAGTTCTGGCAGGATATGGGCCGAAAAATCGAATGTACCGAGGAGTGCAAACATGCTTGAAGCGCTTCAGATGCCATTTTTCCAGCATGCGCTGATCGCCGGAGTGCTGATCGCCGTGGCGATCGGGCTCATCGGTCCTTTGACGATGGCCAACAAAATGACCTTCATGAGCGGCGGGATCGCCCATGCCACCTACGGCGGTGTCGGTGCCGCCATCTTTTTCGGCTTTTCGATTCTGCTCGGTGCGACGCTTGCCGCACTTTTGGCAGCCGCCGTCATCTCCGTCATCTCCTACCGTTATGCACACCGTGCCGATACCGCCATCGGAATCGTCTGGGCCGTCGGTATGGCGATCGGTGTCATTTTGAGCGATTTGACGCCGGGCTACAATGTCGACCTGATGAGTTTCCTTTTCGGTTCCATCCTCGCTGTCGGCAGTGACGACCTCTGGATTATGGGCTTTTTCGACATTGTGGCACTCGGTCTGGTTTGGTTCTTTTATTATGACTTTATGGCGCTTAGTTTCGATCCGGTCTTTGCGAAACTTCAGGGGGTGAAGACACAACTGCTCCATCTGCTTTTACTGGGACTTGTAGCCATTACAGTCGTACTGGCAATGCGTCTTGTGGGACTTATCATGGTCATTGCACTGCTGACAATGCCGAGTTTTTCGAGTGAACGCTATGTCAAGTCGCTTGGGGGGATGATGCTTTTTTCTATCCTTCTTTCGGCTTGCTATATTGTAGGGGGTCTGTTTTTCGCTTATTGGTATGACCTCTCTTCCGGTGCTTCAGTCATTCTCGTGGCCGCCTTTGGTACAATTGCGTTATTTATGATGAAAAACACTTTAAAATTTCAAAAAGGTTAATCTATGATCAAACGATGTCTTTTTCCAGCTGCCGGTTATGGTACCCGTTTTCTTCCTGCTACCAAAGCGATGCCGAAAGAGATGCTGCCCGTGATGGCCAAACCGCTGATTCAGTATGGGGTCGAAGAGGCAGTCGAAGCCGGTATGGATATCATGGCGATTATCACAGGTCGCGGAAAACGTGCAATCGAGGATCATTTCGACATCAGCTATGAACTCGAACATCAGATCAAAGGGAGTTCCAAGGAACACCTGCTCGACGATATCAGGGAATTGATCAACAAATGCACTTTTACCTATACCCGTCAGATCGAAATGAAAGGTCTGGGTGATGCGATCTACAAAGGACGCGTGCTTATCGGTAATGAACCTTTCGCTGTTCTTCTTGCCGATGACCTCTGCACCAATACGGAAGGGGACGGTGTTCTTGCACAGATGGTCAAGGTGTATGAAAAATACAGATGTTCCATTGTCGCGGTTCAGGAGGTTCCGATGGATCAGGTAAACAAATACGGCGTGATTTCCGGAAAGGAAATCGACAGCGGGCTCTATATGGTCGACACGATGGTCGAGAAACCGGAGCCTGAAGAGGCACCGTCGAATCTCGCCATTATCGGCCGTTATATCCTCACTCCTGATATTTTCGAGCTGATTGAACAGACCGAACCCGGCAAAGGGGGCGAGATACAGATTACCGATGCGTTGATGGCACAGGCGAAGAAGGGGATGGTGATGGCGTACAAATTCAAGGGACGCCGTTTCGATTGCGGAAGCATCGACGGTTTTGTCGAAGCGACCAACTATTTCTATGAGAAAAGCAAGGAAAAGTGATGAAACTGGTCATTCTCGATGCAAAAACAGTGGGTGACGATATTGACCTGAGCGTCTTTGAGACATTCGGTGATGTGACGATCTACCAGACGACGACACCGGGTGAAAGGATTGAACACTGCAAAGATGCCGGTATCGTCATTACCAACAAAGTGGTTATCGATAAAGATGTCATCGACGCATCCCCCTCACTCAAACTCATCTGTGTCGCCGCGACGGGGATGAACAATGTCGATATCGAATATGCCAACGAAAAAGGTATCGAAGTCAAAAATGTCGCCGGATACTCCACACACAGCGTCGTCCAGCACACCTTCGCGATGCTCTTTTATCTCATGGAAAAACTTTCCTATTACGACAACCACGTCAAAAGCAAAGCTTGGAGCCGATCGGGTATCTTCACCTGTATCGACCGGCCATTTCACGAACTTCGCGGCAAGCAGTGGGGCATCATCGGTTTCGGAACGATCGGCAAAGAGGTGGCCAAAGTGGCCGAAGCGTTTGGTGCCACGGTCGTCTACTACTCCACCAGCGGCGAAAACGATGATCCCCTCTATCCACGCATGGAGCTCGATACGCTTCTAAGCACCTCGCATATTGTCTCCATCCATGCACCACTCAATGAAAAGACCAGAGATCTGCTCGATTTTACGCGTCTTGAAAAGATTCAGGCCGGATCGATCCTCCTCAACCTTGGACGCGGTGGTATCATCAATGAAACCGATCTGGTCCATGTAATGGATGATAAAGAGATCTATGTGGGGCTGGATGTGACAGAAATTGAGCCACTGCCGGAAGACTCCATTCTCTTTGAAGCGGCCAATCCCGATCGACTTTTCATCACGCCACATATCGCCTGGACGAGTATCGAGGCACGTCAGGAACTGGTGAAAGGGATTTTCAACAATATCGCCGTGTTTTTGAAAAAACACACGATTTAAACAAGATTTTCCTGCTCGAGCGCATAGAGTTCGTATCGGATCGTCTTGAAATCTTCCGATTTTGCCGGATCGATCAGCTTGAAGCTCTCTTCGAGCACGCGTGCCGCTTCTTGGGCGCGTTTGTAGTTGGCCAGGAGCAGACTCGTTATATCTTCACGTTCCATCTCTGTCTTCACACTCTTTTTCAACACATCGTTTTGAATGTCTCTGTGCGGAAGTAGTTCAAGGTAGTTGTCGATTTTGGCAAGATGACGGAGTGATTTTAGCTTTGAAGCGATTGATTGATTATCGTAGAGGTATCGGTTGATGTCTTCGATGACGCGAATCCCCTCCTTCAGGCGGTTGAGATTCGCATCGACCAGCCGAAAAAGTTTCGACTGGAGAGGGTTACTCTTCGCGTCCACCGAAAATACCAAGAAGCTGCAGTAGTGAAATGAAGAGATTCAGAACATCGAGATAGATCGCTACCGCCGCTTCAACCGGTGTTGCGAACTCTCCTTGAATGATGCGCTGGGTATCATAGAGGATAAAGGCACTGAAAAGCAGTGCCCCAACACCTGCGATGACAACCTGCAGCATCGGACTGCCGAGAAAAATATTGATGACCGATGCGATGATGACAATGACGAGGGCGATCAAAAGACCTTTGCCCATTCCGCTGAAGTCACGGGTCGTGTTCATCGCAAAGAGGCTGAGTCCGCCTGTGATGACCGCTGTCAGGAAAAATGCCTGACCGACAATGCTTCCTCCTCCCGGTAGAGCCAGAATGGTGGAAAGCAGCGGCGCAAGCGTCAGACCCGTCATGAATGTAAAGCCAAACAGCATGAGCAGATTGAGGCCGGGTTTGGTTCGTGTGAACATCAGCCCAAAGAGCATGGCGAACTCAAGAATGACTAGACCCCAGTACCATGACTGGATCGCTGCAGCCATACCAGTACCGAGGTAGGCACCTGCCGTTGCTGCGATACAGGAAGCCGCAAAAAGTTGATAAGTCTTTTTTACAAACGCGGCAAGATCCGATTCTGTTTTGATCTGCGGCTCTTCGTATGCACGTTCTGTCTGGCGGTGTGCACCTTGGTTGTGAACGTAATCACGGTTGTAGAGTGACACATCGTCTCCTTTTATTTTTATTTAAGATTTATTACGAAGCGATTATAGCTTATGTTCATTTGAAAATCAAGATAGCTGTATACATTATATTAAAAGAATAAAGAAAATTTAGAAAACTGGTACATTTCGAAATTTTTCGAATTTTTTCCGAAATTCGGTGAAAAAACTCTTGACAAGAGGTTTGTATGGTGCTATAATTCCCGTCCACAAACGATGGAGCCCTTGAGTAAGGGACTTCGAGAGGTCGTGAGTGAGTCATTTGCGAGAGTGACAGACGAGATCTTTGACAACCAAGTAAGAGATAAGTAAGAACCTTTGAGCTTTTAAGCTTTTGTGACTTTCAAGTAAAAGTCAACACAAACAGTCGACAAGGTTTAAATTGTCCATTTATGGAGAGTTTGATCCTGGCTCAGAGTGAACGCTGGCGGCGTGCCTAACACATGCAAGTCGAACGAGAACGGCTCGATGAACCTTCGGGGGATTCGAGTGTCAGCTAAGTGGCGCACGGGTGAGTAATGTATAGGTAACATGCCCCTTGGAGGGGGATAACAGCTGGAAACGGCTGCTAATACCCCATATTCCTATAGGACGTCAAGTCGTATAGGGAAACGGTTTATTCCGCCAAGGGATTGGCCTGTATCGTATCAGCTAGTTGGTGGGGTAATGGCCCACCAAGGCGATGACGCGTAGCTGGTCTGAGAGGATGATCAGCCACACTGGAACTGAGACACGGTCCAGACTCCTACGGGAGGCAGCAGTGGGGAATATTGCACAATGGGGGAAACCCTGATGCAGCAACGCCGCGTGGAGGATGACGCATTTCGGTGTGTAAACTCCTTTTCTGTCGGAAGATAATGACGGTATGACAGGAATAAGCACCGGCTAACTCCGTGCCAGCAGCCGCGGTAATACGGAGGGTGCAAGCGTTACTCGGAATCACTGGGCGTAAAGGACGCGTAGGCGGGTTCGTAAGTCAGGTGTGAAAGCCCACGGCTCAACCGTGGAACTGCACTTGAAACTGTGAACCTAGAGTCTGGGAGAGGCAGATGGAATTGGTGGTGTAGGGGTAAAATCCGTAGAGATCACCAGGAATACCGATGGCGAAGGCGATCTGCTGGAACAGTACTGACGCTGAGGCGTGAAAGCGT